>CACWTM010000097.1 GCA_902763855.1 uncultured Ruminococcus sp.
TCTGCAAGGTTTGCGGCTATGTCTATGAGGGTGAGGATATACCCGACGACTTTATCTGTCCGCTGTGTAAGCACGGTGTAGCGGACTTTGAGCCTATTGAATAAAAGGCTCCCTTAAAGGGAGCTGTCATCGAAGCTGTTCGGTGACTGAGGGATTGTATCAATGTCGCGAAGCGACTAATCATTTTGCCTAAAGGAGAAAAGTTTATGAAAAAGTATGTATGCGACGTTTGCGGTTATGTCTATGACCCCGAAGAGAACGACGGCGTAGCGTTTGAGGATCTGCCCGACGATTACGTTTGCCCTCTCTGCGGCGTAGGCAAAGACGAGTTCAGCGAGGCTTGATCGCTGTACCAACCGCTAAATAGCATGACAAAGCCCTGTCCGAACGGACAGGGCTTTTGCTGTAGGGATTTAGTTGACGACACAACGGTAGGTGTCCCAGTTGTAGATTTCGTAACGTGTTTCGTGATCGAGCAGTTTGGAAAGACCTTTTTTCGGCTTTTGGATCTCTTGAAGCTTTTTCTCAAATTCTTCTTTATCGTGAGGATCGGGATCGTTCAGGTCAAAAACACCGTCCCACAGCCATTTGTTTTTTGTGATATCGACTGCGTAGATGACGGTGGTTTCGTTGCGCATGATATCTTCGATCAGGTCAAGCAGACTGCCCTCGGTGATCTCTTCTTCGGCGTCAAACAATTCGAAACCGAACGATCCGAAAAACAGATCGCAAAATTCGTAGCGGTCATCTACCTGCTCAAACACGACGGCGAGGTCTTTTTTGCCGTTATTGCTTTTAACGGTGAGCGCGAGGACAGGATAGGGGGTAGGTTTTTCTTCATCGGGATAAACCTCGATCGCCTGCCAAAAGCTGTTTCGGTTTTCGTAATGCAATTCTTCAAACGGGATCGCGCGATCCTGTAGTTGTTCGCTGATTCGGTTCAGTTCGACAGACATGCGGTCATCTCCTTTTTTGCCATTATACAATAAAA
This sequence comes from uncultured Ruminococcus sp., assembly GCA_902763855.1. GTDB lineage: Bacteria > Bacillota > Clostridia > Oscillospirales > Acutalibacteraceae > Ruminococcoides. The sequence continues at coordinate 992 of CACWTM010000097.1, forward strand.
GACGGGATTTGTAAAGAAAGAGGATTTTTGGAGCGAATCTGACAAAGACGATAACGATCAAGGCGCCCCCAAAAAGAGAGCGCCTCGCAAAAATATACCTTCCAAATATTTTGGTTGTTGTAGATATGAGTTGAGTCGGTAATATCAGTCCTGACCGGGAACCTGCGGTAAGGAGTTCAGCCCTGCCGCAAGGTCTTCGTCGGTGGGGATATAGTCGGTCATCTCGCCGTCGTTGTACTTCTGGTACGCGACGAGGTCGAAGTAGCCGGTGCCCGTCAGACCGAAGAGGATGGTCTTTTCTTCGCCGGTTTCCTTGCACTTGAGCGCTTCGTCGATCGCGACGCGGATCGCGTGACTCGACTCGGGTGCGGGGAGGATACCTTCGATACGAGCAAACTGCTCCGCCGCCTCAAAGACCTCAGTCTGTTCGACGGAGGTTGCCTCCATGTAGCCGTCGTGGTACAGCTGGCTGAGGGTGGTGGACATGCCGTGGAATCTCAGACCGCCCGCATGGTTGGCTGAGGGGATGAAGCCGGAACCGAGGGTGTACATCTTCGCAAGCGGACAGATCATGCCGGTATCGCAGAAGTCATAAGCAAATTTTCCGCGGGTGAAGCTCGGGCAGGACGCGGGTTCAACCGCAATAATGCGGTAGTCGTTTTCGCCGCGAAGCTTTTCGCCCATGAACGGAGCGATCAGACCGCCGAGGTTGGAACCGCCGCCCGCGCAGCCGATGATGATATCGGGTTTGACGCCGTACTTATCGAGCGCGGCTTTTGCTTCAAGACCGATGACGCTCTGGTGCAGGAGCACCTGGTTAAGCACGGAACCGAGAACGTAGCGGTAGCCGGGGTTGGTAACCGCGACCTCGACCGCTTCGCTGATGGCACAGCCGAGAGAGCCGGTGGTGCCGGGATGCTCGGCGAGGATCTTTTTGCCGATTTCGGTGGTCATGGAGGGGGAGGGGGTAACGTCCGCGCCATAGGTTCTCATGACCTCGCGGCGGAAGGGCTTTTGCTCATAACTGACCTTGACCATATAAACCTTGCAGTCAAGTCCGAGATACGCACATGCCATTGACAGCGCCGTGCCCCACTGACCGGCTCCGGTCTCGGTTGTTACGCCCTTTAAGCCCTGCTTCTTCGCATAGTATGCCTGTGCGATTGCGGAGTTTAATTTGTGGCTGCCGGAGGTGTTGTTGCCCTCAAATTTATAGTAGATTTTAGCGGGAGTACCGAGCGCTTTTTCTAAGCAGTAGGCGCGGACGAGGGGCGCGGGACGATACATTTTGTAGAAATCCTGAATTTCCTGCGGAATGTCGATGTAGGCGGTGGTGTCGTCGAGCTCCTGCTTTACCAGCTCGTCGCAGAATACGCCGCCGAGCTCCTCGGCGGTCATCGGCTGACCGGTGCCGGGGTTGAGCAAGGGCGCGGGCTTGTTCTTCATATCCGCGCGCAGGTTGTACCATTTTTTTGGGATCTCGTCTTCGTTTAGATAGATTTTGTAAGGGATTTTGTTTTCAGACATAATAATGACTCCTTTGTTGTTAGTAGTAGATAGTGGCTGATGGCAGAGGTTAGTTTGCGCTTAAGATTCTGTGAAGCGTTGCGATCAATGATGGATCGGATCAACTGAACTCTGCAGCATGGCGTAAAAGATGCTGCGCATCCGCCATCGTTTGGTGAGTAGAATTGTCGTCATATTTATCCTCCGAGCGACTGTTTATGTAGTTGGTATAATAAAAAAACCTGTCCCTGCATTTCTGCCGGGACAGGATATAATCCTGCGGTGCCACCCTGCTTGGCGCCGAAGCGCCCTCTTCCGCGTACTGACATACGCTGACCTCAATTACGTCGGGTCAATCCGTCTCGCATACACTCACGGTCAGTTCACTAAGCCGCTCTACGCTATATCCCAATGCTTTTCCGTGATTTCTGTTCGCCCTTAGAAGTCCATTCGGTCTTAGTTCATCCGCCGCGCTCTCAGCATCCGCGGCTCTCTGGGGGATGAGTGGTAAGACTTACTCACTCTTCGTCATAGGTTTAGGGGGTATTCGGTTGTTATGAACGTATTGTAGCGCATAAAAATTTATTTGTCAATAGGCAAAAGAAAAAATTCGATAAATTATCACTTTAAACTCTGAAAGTAGTTTTGATAACAGGACTGCCGCGGGTTTCCGCGACAGTCCACAGCATTTGGAGATTCTCTTTTGTGTCAGGTTGTTGTCATATCGCAGATAGTGCCGACCGTTCCGCTGATGATGAGTGTGGAGGAACCCGGAGTGACTGAACATACGCCTGTCGCCGCGTCCTGGGTGAAGGTTGCGGCAGGGATGGTCAAAGCGCCCGGCAGGGTTTCGAATACACCTGTCGTTTCGTTGTAGGTGTATTCGGTTCCCGCGGTGAGCGCAGTGCCGTCGAGTGTGACGCTGATGTTCCTCAGGATCGGGTCGAAGGTGTCGCTGATGACCGCGTTGTCGGTATCTTCGACAGCGGTGTTGCCGCTGTTCTGCAGCTGGAAGGTGTAGGTCAGCTCGCCGTTTTCCGCTACGGGAACGGGTGTGACGCTCTTCACGATCGACAGCAGAGCGGTGTTAACAGCGTAAATGGTCTCGGCATCGGTCACATCGCACACACCGGTACCGGTGACGGTTACGGTGTTCATAACAGTGGAGTCGGTATCGAGGGGTGCGTATTCGTTGACCATCGCCGAGTAGACGATCATGGTGCTGCCGTTAGCAGGCACGGTGATGCCGCTGATAACAAGGCCGCTTGTCGTGGCGACAGCGGGATCGGTCTGCAGTACGCCGTCAAGGTAATACTGCACGGTGCCGTCGACATAGGTCAGCGGCTGGACGGAGCCTGTGTTGAAGATATACGCGCCGAGGTCATCGGTCACAGTCAGACCGGTAACTGACGCATCGGAATTGTTGATGATGCTGACAACGTAGGTGATCGTATCGCCGACGGTGTACTGCTCGGTCAGCGCGTTCTTTGTAACGCTTAGTACGCCTTCGATCGAGCCGACGGCGATATTCGACTGCACGGTACTGCCGTTGTAGCTCAAGGTTGCCTGATTGGTAAATGTTGTAGCCATGGTTTTTCCTTTCCTGTGTTTTGGGAGCTTTGTGCTCCTGCTATCAGGATATGCAGAGAGGGGCAAAGAGTGAATGAGCAAGTCGGTCACAAAATTGCGCAACATACAACAACATATGAGTTGACATACATATATCGCTCTGCTATAATGATACGGAAATAAATCCAATGATAGGAGTGATCTTATGAAAAAGGCGATCAGCGTACGCTACAACCGAGAGCTGATGGCGGTATTCGCTCGATATGACAAGCTCACAGGGGGCAACCTCAGCCGTCCGAAGGCGGTTGAAAAATGGCTGGGGTACCTTGCATCTCTGCCGAAGGATAAGGAGACTGCCGCGCTCTTGCACGCGGCTTCCTTAAAGATATACGACGAGCCGGTCAAGCCGTTCTCTTCCCCGATGAAGCTCACCGTCGAAATCTCACAGGCGGATTGGCTGTATGTTACGGAACTGATACAATATGGCTTTGGACTCAGCTCTGCTCCGCAGGCTCGCTTTTTGCTCAGGGTTTCCGGGACGGCATATATCGAGCATATCACGCATATGTCGGCTGAATCGGCGGGTTGGCTGAGTGAGGATGATTTTGCCGCTTTGTCTTTGGATGACAAGATCAACGAGATTTACCGAGTGTTGAAGGAGCGTTATATATGAAGAATAGAGAGGTCTTTGAGGTAATCACACAGATAGGGCAAGCCGCACCCTGTCCGGTCACCGAGAGATTGGTTAAAGCTGGGTATCAGCAGAAGGACGGGTATATTGATTACGCGCGAGAAAAAAATATTCCTGTCGATTACCGCCGAGCGCTGCCGTCACAGTACTGGCATGTTATCGAAAGCTATTGTCGGCGAAGCGACCCGAACGGCATGTTTCGCAGGAGCATCGTGTGCGGCGAGCTGATCCTTTATCTAGCCGAGGTGCTGCACTGTGTACCCGAAAGAGAGTTGAACGCCCTTGTTGACCAAATTATCGCGTCGGGTGTACCTGTAAGACGAAGGAATGGCTCTATGCTGCCGCCGGTTGAGTATGAACGCCTCCGCTGGAACACAGAGATCCACGACCGCTGTTACATCCCGATTTGTCAGGCAGTAGAACAGCGTTACAGCCATTTGCATCCTACCGATATCCCGGCGTAATAACGCAAAGGACGAAAAGATGTGATAACAAAAGGAGTACCGCGCGGTACTCCTTTTTGCTGAACGCTATTGAAATTGCAGAAAGCTGTCACCCTATCCGCGAAGGAAGTCCCGAGGATTACTCGACAGTTGCTGATTTTCTTGTAGAGAATTATGCAAAGAAGGGTGTAGACGTCAACAAGCTCGTACTCAAGGAAATGACGAGAAGCACGAATCTGAATGATGACCAAGCGTTCGAGGAAGTGATCGCCCAGTCGTGCGAGAGCCTCCTGCGTGATATCCACCTTTCGGATAAAACTAAACAGCTGTACAAGACGGACAAGGGGCTCGCTACCAAGATCAAGAATATCCTCAACCGTATTCTGAACGCCGTCAAAAAGTGGTACGGCGTGGCGAAGCCGCAATCTATCGAGGCTAACTATGTTTTGAAGATGAAGGACGCTCTGAGCGAGGCTTATGATAAGTATATCGCCGGTATCCGCGCCGCGTCGCAAAATCTCCGTAATATGGAAAAGCCCACCAACAAGGGCGGAGCAAAGTTACAGGCACGGTATTCTGATACGGCTGATATTTTGAACGACTTTAATATTCCCGAAAACAAAATATCGGATTATATTTATGTTCAGAAAAATGTATATAATACACTGTTAAAGGATGGTTTCTTCGATAAGAGCGAGACGGTAGGAAGCAACATAAGGAAATTCCGTACCGATGTCAACGCCGAGACTGGCATGGTAATTGAAACTGGAAGGAGAGGCATAAAAGAAACCTTTAATTTTAATAATTACGGTAAGTATAGCAAACAGCTCAAAGTGCAGAAGTTAGCAGTTATTAGATCATTACCTGAAATCATCCAAAACGGACACATGATTGCCGATGATGTGGCGAATTATCATAATGATGATAGCGGCGTCAATTTTGCTTATATCCAAGCTGATATTGAGTTGAATGGTGACCAGATAACTGTGAAGGTGGCTGTGAAGAAATCGCCGCAAAGAAACAGCTTTTGGGTACATTCTATTGAAGCAAAAGAAAAAAGCACTGAGCTTGATCCAAGTGGGGCTACGCCTGATCTTGGCTATAAAAGTCTCAGTGCTGAGAATAATGTACCACAATCCACCGATATTGTCAAGCGTCAATCCCGCTCTGACGCTGACTATCTCTCCGCAGTCAAGCGCGGAGATATGAAAACCGCTCAGCGCATGGTTGACGAGGCGGCTGAACGTGCGTTTGCCAAGAGCAAGATCAGGGACGAGGACGGCAAACTCATGAAGGTCTACCACGGTACAGACGCGGATTTCACGGTATTTGACAGAGCTATGGGACGCGCAAACATGGATATTCAAGGTATGTTCTTTAGTCCGTGGGATATCGACGCGGGTGGCTACGGCTCCAATGTGCGCGCCTTCGATTCCAATAGTCTCCACAGGACTAATGAAAAAAGGAAGCCCCATATGGGACTTCCTTTTATCAAAATGGTGGAGACTATTGGAATCGAACCAATGACCCCCTGCACGTCAAGCAGGTACTCTAACCAGCTGAGCTAAGCCTCCATCTTGTGTCGACTTAAGTATAGTATCACATTTTACAGAAAAAATCAAGTCTTTTTTTCAGATTCTTTAATACGTCTGTTTTTCATTGATTCTGCCATTAGTTTGCGATATAATCAAACTATACTATCATGTGAGGTGCGGAGGATGTATTATCTGATTCATGAGAAGCTGACGCAGTGTGAGAAGTCGGAGCGTAAAGCGGATCCGGCGCAGTATGTCGTCGTGTTGACAAAGGCGGAATGGGCGAGGGAAAAAGAAAGCTTTGACATGGGTATTGATATCGAGCACGATACTCCTGTCCGCACCACCAAGGCGGAGGTTAACTATGACTCGCTGACCGGTACCTTTTGTATCCCCAACCGCAGTGATCTGACGCAGGAGGAGGATACCTTTTCATTTGCGCTGGATGAAAAGGGCGTTGTTTTTATCGATGACAGCGGTATCGCAAAGGCGCTGACAGAGGAGATCCGCCGCACTAAAAAGTGGCGTCTGCCGAGTCTTGAACGCTTTATGTACGATTTTCTTGAGCAGATCGTTATCCGTGACCGTGATATGATTGAGCAGTTCGGTAAGGAACTGGACAGCGTAGAAGAAGCGATCATCGGCGATCAGGATGGTTTGACGCTGGAGCGCGTGAACGAGATCCGCGGCGAGATTCGTACCCTGAGCGTGCATTATGAGCAGTTGCTGGATTTTTCGCAGGAGCTGGAGGAGAATGAAAATAACTTTTTCAAACAGGAGAACCTGCGTTATTTCCACCTGTTTTCCAACCGTATCGAGCGGCTGCGTGATTCGACCAAGGCGGTCGGCGACCATACCGCGCAGATTCGTGATATCTACAAAGCGCATCTGGATATCAAGCAGAACCGTATCATGACCATCCTGACGGTCGTGACCACCATCTTCATGCCGCTGACGCTGATCGCGGGCTGGTACGGCATGAACTTTCGCTATATGCCGGAGCTGGACGCTCGGTGGGGATATCCCGCGGTCATCGTTGTCAGCCTGCTGATTGTTCTCGGCAGTCTGTGGTTCTTCAAAAAGAAGAAATGGCTGTAAATGGCTGTGTATCTCAATATTAAAAGAACAATCGTCATTTAGGCGGAAGCATATGAAAAGCAGTCGGGCAGCATGGACATCATCACAGTATTGCGGAGCTGGAGAAGCTTTCAGGAGCCGCGCATGGATAAGAGACTGTGCTGTTATTTAAAATAGTCATTGCGAGGGGCGCAAAGGAAAAGGTAGAGATTGCCACGTCGGAACCATGTTCCTCCTCGCAATGACAATCTGAAATGCGCCCC
>CACWTM010000098.1 GCA_902763855.1 uncultured Ruminococcus sp.
AAAAAGACTGCTTCCGAAGAAACAGCCTTGTGATATGTCAGATTATTCTACGCTGAAGATGTAGTAGTAGATCGGCTGATCGCCCTTGATGTAGGTGATGTCAACCTGATCGGAGAACTTGTTCTCGAGCAGCTCAACCGCTTCGGCAGCCTCTTCTTCGGAGACGCCCTCGCCGGAGATCAGGGTCACAAAGGACATGTCCCTGTTAATCATGGACTTGGCGAGCTTGTACAGCGCTCTGTTCGGGCTGGAGGAGGTCACGGTCAGCTTACCATTATCGAGACCGATGATCTCGCCCTCTTTGATTCTCTTCGCGCCGAACTCGGAATCACGCGCCGCAAAGGTGACCTGACCGGTAGAAACGTTCTTTGCCGCTTCCATCATGTTCTCGACGTTGGTCTGAGCGTCACAATCGGGATCGAATACCAGCATCGCGGACAGACCCTGCGGGATGGTGCGGGTCGGAACGATGATGACCTCTCTATCCTCGACCAGCGCAACGGTCTGCTCAGCCGCCATGATGATGTTCTTGTTGTTCGGCAGAACAAATACGCGCTTAGCGGGAGTAGCGAGCACCGCCGCGAGGATGTCGTCGGTGGAGGGGTTCATGCTCTGACCGCCGGATACGACGTTCAGGCAGCCCAGCTCGTTAAAGAGGTTCGAAAGCCCCTCGCCTGCCGCTACAGCGACAAAGCCAAATTCATCGGTAGGCTTCGCGACGGTCGGCTCGGTCTTCTGCTCCGCCTTCGCCTTTGCCTTGTCGTTCTCCTCCTTGGCTTTCTTGTGCTGTTCCTTCATGTTCTCAACCTTGACGGTGAGAAGCTGACCGAACTCAAGACCGTGCTGCATCGCGTTGCCGGGCTGTTCGGTGTGGACGTGCACCTTGATGATCTCATCGTCCGCCACCATGACGATGCTGTCGCCGATGGTCTCAAGATACAGGCGCAGCTCGTTGGGGTCGGTCTCGACCTCGGGGTTTCTGCCGACGATAAACTCGGTGCAGTAGGTAAAGTTGATGACCTGGTCAAACTCAGCCGCGGCGGAGCGGAACCAGTCGTCGTCGTTTTCTTTCTCGTAAGCTTCTTCCTCATACTCGACAACAACGCCGTCGCGGATGACGGAGAGCATGCCCTCAAAGATAGTCAGGATACCCTTGCCGCCGGCGTCGACAACGCCTGCCTTTTTGAGCACGGGGAGCATCTCGGGAGTCTGCTCAAGCGCGTCCAGAGCCGCGTCGCAGACGGTCTCCCACAGAACCGCGGGATCTTCCTCGGTCTCGAGCGCCTCTAAGCCCGCCTCATAACCCATGCGGGCTACGGTGAGGATGGTGCCCTCGGTAGGCTTGGTAACCGCGTTGTAGGCGGCTTCTACACCTAAGCCCAGCGCGTGAATCAGATCAGCGCCCGACGCCTCTGCCTTGTCCTCAAGACCCTTGGAGATGCCTCTGAACAACAGAGAGGTGATAACGCCGGAGTTTCCGCGCGCGCCGCGAAGCATCGCGGAAGCGGTCATGCGGGCAACCGCGGAAACGTCTGCGGGCTCAGCGTCTTTTAAAGCGTCAGCCGCCGCAACAATCGTCATCGACATGTTGGTACCGGTATCGCCGTCAGGGACAGGGAAAATGTTAAGATCATTGATGCGTGCCTTGATGGAAGAAATATTATTCGCACCGGAAATGATCGCTTGTCTGAGAGTTTCACCGTTAATCAACGTAAACACATCCTTTAAATCAGAACTAAAATCTAATATGATTACAAACTTTTAACATTATACACTAAAAGTCGAAATTTATCAAGCACTTTGTACACAAAAAAGGGTAACAAAATGTAAATTATCTTAGTTCAAATGACTGAGCCGACAGACATTTGCCGCTCTTGCGGTCGATGTCAAAGATCACACAGTTCAGCTTGCACTCGCCGCCCGCCAGCTCAAACCGCTCGGGAAGCTGAGTTGAGAAGCGCCGCATGATGATATCCTTCTTCACCCCCAGGCAGCTGTCGATCACGCCGGTCATGCCGATATCGGTGATGTAGCCCGTACCCTCGGGGAGCACCTCGGCGTCAGCGGTCAGCACATGGGTATGCGTACCCCAGACAGCCGATACCCTGCCGTCAAGATAAAAACCCATCGCTCGTTTTTCGGAGGTCGCTTCGGCGTGAAAATCCACAAGAACGATCTTTGCGTCAAGCTCCTTTAAGATTTTGTCGGCGGCAGTAAAGGGGTTTTCGAGAGTCGCGTCCATAAACTGCTGTCCCATCAGGTTGACGATCCCGAGCGCGGTGTAGCCCATGTCAACCGTCGCGTATCCGACGCCCGGAGCGGAGGACGGATAGTTAGCGGGGCGGATGATGTTCGGCTTCTCATCCAGATAAGGATAGACCTCCTTGCGGCGGAAGCTGTGGTTGCCGAGCGTGATAAAATCCACACCGGAGGTGAACAGGTGGTCAGCCGACTTGGGCGTGATACCGTTGCCGTCGGCGGAGTTCTCGCCGTTGCAGATGACAAAGTCAATCTGCTGCTGCCGTTTGAAATGCGGCAGATGTTCTCGAAGAAAGGCACAGCCGACCGATCCGACAACATCGCCGATACACATTATTCGCATCCTATCATCTTCTATCTTTGAGATAGTTGCAGTATACCACAAAAATCTGCTGAACACAAGGCTTATTCCTTTGCCTGGGTCGGACGGACATAACGTGTGAGATCGGTATTCTCATCCGTGCCGATGGGTTCCTGTACAGCGATATCCTCCACGCAGGTGTAGGTCACACGCAGGGTATACGCGCCTGCACCGCGCGTGAGCGTGTACGCCCTGTCCTCAACGGTACAGTCTGACAGACAGAACAGCTCATACAGTTGAGACTGCTTTTCTAATAATTCTTTTGCAGAATTATCATCAAGAACAGTATCCCTATACGTCAGCGCGCTGACCCTCTCCGTCGTGACGCCGACAGGCAGAGTGATCCCGAGCGGTGACAGCGCGTCGGAATAGCTTTCGACCGCCGCATAGGGAGAATCCACCCTGCCGAAGCGATACGGCAAACTCAGCCCAAAGAGCATAAGACTCTTTCTCTGAGCAACCTCGCCATTCGGCACAAGCACGCTTTGGTTCTCTTCAACAGAGAACGCCGCTTCATGCGTCGTGCGCGCAAAGATACGCGCGTCGGCACGCACCAACCGTGACGTTCCCTGCTCATCCCCCATCACCCCGCTGACAAGCAGCTGTCCCTCGACCACGCCCGAGCCTTCTTCGATCTCGGTCGCCCCTTGGAGCGTTTCCATCCGCAGGATCACGCCGTCACGCTTTGCCTTGATATTGCACGGAGAATAGATATCGGCAACCTCGGGCGCGGGAGCTTCTTCTTTGATCTCAACGGACGCGTAAGAGCCTTGGATATTGATTGCCATCCAGCCGACGTCATGATTCTCTAAAAGAATATTGCGGGAGATTCGCTGATCGTCCAGCGACGGCTTGAACGCTCCGACATACAGCCCCTGCCCGCGCAGCTCCTCCTTCATCTCGCTATAGCTGACGCGATCAAGCCCCGTGATATCCATGCTCCAGATAAACAGCGACATCACAAATACCGTGATGATAAACACGCACGCGCCGATGACAACGCCGACCCTGTCGCGGTAACGGCTGACAAACTCGGGCAAACCGCCCTTGCCGCTGTGACTGAGCCTGACGCCCGCTTTGCGCGCGGAAGTGCGGATACGGCGGTAATCGGAGCGGTACATGCACGCGCAAAATCCCTCTCCCCTGCGCTGTACCTCCCAGAGTCTGATCCCTGCGCGCGAAGTAATGTTCAAAAAACGTTCGGGATATTTTCCGCTGACCGAAAAGCGGACATATCCGCGAAAAAACCGCAGTAAACCCAACAGCATAGGCTACACCGTAAAGGTCACGGCGGTGATAAAGCCGTCGATGATGAGCGCGGAATCCGAGATACAGCGCAGATTCAGCTCCCTGCCCGAAACCGACACGATCATGCCCTGTGTGTTTACCCTCACGGTTTCGGTCGAATACTCCAGCACACCCTTGCCGCCCTCGATCAATATCTCGCGGTTACCGCTGAGCTCGATGCACGGCGCGTTCATCACCGGCAGGATCGGAGGCTTTCGCTTTTTCTCACGCCTGTTGTCTTTTGTCATCAAATCACCCATTTATTTTTATGAGCGAGATCGCATATATATTATCGGTGAATGAAATGAATTTGCGAAAATACTTCGATTACAGAAAAATAATTACCTTGCTGACCGCTGTTCTCGGTCTGACAATCTGCCTGCGGTATTCAGCACAATGCGCGGACGGTATCCGAAAAGGACTGCTGTTCTGTGTCGAAGCGCTGGTACCGTCGCTGTTTTTGTTCATGGCGCTGTCGTCCTATCTCGTCAAAAGCGGTTTCGCGGAGCTGTTGACAAAGCCTTTCGGCAGACTGTCGCGCGTGCTCTTCGGTATCTCCCCCGTCGGGCTCTCGGTCATCCTGCTGAGCCTGATCGGCGGCTATCCTGTCGGCGCGCGGTGTGCCGCGATGCTGTATGAACAGAAAAAGATCGGCGAAAAGGAAGCCGAAAAGCTCGTCATGATCGCTGTCTGCGCCGGACCGGGGTTTCTGTTAAGCTTCATCGGCAACGCTCTGCTGGGCAACGCCGCGGCAGGCAGGCTGCTGCTGTACTCAGAGCTCATCGGCACGGTCGTCACAGGGGTGATAATCGGAAGAGCCATGCGGGTTCAGCCATCAAAACGGCGGCGTCCGACTTTCGAAACGCCTGCACCTAACCTTTTGGTCACCTGTGTGACAGAAGCTTCGCGCGCGACCTTTTATATGTGCGCGATGGTGGTGCTGTGCGCGGCGCTGATCGAGGTGATCGCGGCCCGGCGGATGTGCGGCAGGTACCCTTTGCAACAGATCGCGTTTTTCATCGGCTTCGGCGGCATATCGGTGCATTTGCAGATCTATGCCGGAGCAGGCGATTTGCCGCTCAGAAAAGGTTTATTTTTCCTATACAGAATTTTACAAGGTATAATCACCGCGGCTCTCACATATATATTACTTATGATTTTCCCCGTGGAGCAGAGCGTTTTCAGCACGGTTGACGTTCCCCTGACCCTGTCGCGGTCGGCGACCCTGTTCGGATCGGGCGCGCTGATCCTGTCGTCGCTCTGCTTTCTCGGAAGCATCCATCACACAACCCGGAGGTAACTATGTGCGGAATCGCAGGATGGTTGGATCAAACCCGACCGATCAATGAAATGGACGAAGTTTTACAGAAGATGTCGGACAGTCTGAAAAGGCGGGGTCCCGACGAGCACGGCGCGTACATCCGCCGTCACGCGGCGCTGCTGCACCGACGGCTGTCGGTCATCGACCCCGAAAACGGTCACCAGCCGATGAGCACCTTATATGAGGGCGAAAAGTACACCATCGTCTACAACGGCGAGCTGTACAATACCGAAGAGCTCAGAGAAGAGCTCAAGGCGGTCGGCTTCGGCTTCGGCACCCGCAGCGATACCGAGGTACTGCTCAAGGCGTACTGCTATTACAAGGAAAAGTGCGCCGAAAAGCTCAACGGTATCTTCGCCTTTGCGGTCTTTGAGGAAAACGCCGGGCGGCTGTTCCTGTGCCGCGACCGCGTCGGCGTCAAGCCGCTGTTTTATCACACCTACAAGGGCGGTATCGTCTTTGGCTCAGAGATCAAGGCGATCCTCAACAGCGGGACGGTCACTCCCGCCGTTGACGAAGAGGGCTTATATGAGCTGTTTTTCCTAGGTCCTGCCCGAACACCCGGCAACGGCGTCTTTAAGGGGATTTCTGAATTATTGCCCGGGGAATACGCGGTATACGAGGACGGCAAACTGCGAAAAAGCCGCTACTTTCGGCTTACCGCTCATCCCCACGAAGCAGATGAAAAAGAGACTGTCGAAAAGCTCCGTTTCCTGCTGACCGACGCGATCGAACGCCAGCTTGTCAGCGATGTTCCCATGTGCTTCTTTCTATCAGGCGGATTAGATTCTTCCGTCATCTGTCAGACCGCCGCAAATTTCCGCAAAAGAAATAAGCTCTCTCCCATCGACACCTACTCGGTCGAATACGCCGACAACCGCCGGTACTTCACCAAAACGCTGTTCCAGCCGAACGCCGACTACGAGTATATCGGGCTGATGGTGCAAAGCTGCGGCTCGCTCCATCACGAGATCGTCCTCGATAACGAAGATGTGCTGGAGGCGCTCTACCCCTCGGTGCAGGCGCGCGACCTTCCCGGATATGTCGATATCGACTCGTCGCTGCTGCTCTTTTGCAAAGAAATCAAAAAGAACTTCACCGTCGCGCTGTCGGGCGAATGTGCCGACGAGCTGTTCGGCGGCTATCCGTGGTATCACAACCACGATATCCTGTTTGAGGACTGCTTTCCGTGGTCGCGGGAACAGGGCGTCAGGCGGAAGGTGCTGAAAAAGGGGATTCTGCCGAAGGGTGAAGAATACGTCAGGGACAGGTATCTCGATACCATCCGCGCGGTCGATACCCTTCCCGGCGACAGCGCGATCGACCGCCGAATGCGCGAGATGTTCGCCTTGAACTACTACTGGTTCATGCAGTGTCTTTTGGAGCGCAAAGACCGCTGTTCGATGTACTCGGGGCTTGAGGTCAGAGTGCCGTTCTGCGACTACCGCCTGATCGACTGCGCCTACAACATGCCGTGGGAGTACAAGGCGCTCTCGGGCAGAGAAAAGGGCGTGATCCGCAAAGCGTTTGAGGGCATCCTGCCCTATGACATCTGCTATCGCAAGAAAAGCCCCTATCCCAAAACGCACAACCCTGTTTACATGGAGCTGTGCAAAAAGAAAGTCGCCGAAATCCTCAGCGACAAAAGCAGGCGAATCAACAGCCTGATCGACGAAAACGGCGTCAGAGATATCATGGAGCGCCCCGGGAACATCCGCTCGCCGTGGTACGGTCAGCTGATGAAGGCGCCGCAGATCCTCGCCTATCTGATTGAAGTTGACTGCTGGCTCGAAACCTACAAGGTAGAGATCAAGCTTCCGTAAAAATGACAAAGCTGTCATCAATTTCGAAAAAGACGAACGATTTCAAAAAAATCTCATAGAATGTTAATAAATTAGTCATTTTTTGTTCTAAACACCGAAACAAAAGGCTGTTATGATTAGAGCATACCATCAATGACTATGCGGAACGAGAAAGGAAGTGGCAGAATGAAAGGCGAAAACTACCGTGAGCTGAGCGCGTATTTTCAAGAGACCAAAGCGCGGAGCAATACCATCAAAGCGCTCCATGACGTTCTGCCGCTGGTGATGTACATCTTCTATCCCGTTCAGCTGATCGTCCTCGCGGTCAACGACGGAATGACAAGCGAAAAATTTCTGCGCTTTGCGCTGATCCCGCTTGTGACCCTGATCGTGATCTCGATCATCAGGGCGATCGTCAACGCGAAACGTCCCTATGAGGTCTACGACTACACCCCGCCGGTGAGAACTGACACCAAGGGCAAGAGCTTTCCGTCCCGTCACACGGTATGCGCGTTCATCGTCGCGATGGCGTTCCTGTATCTGCAAACGCGTATCGGCGTCATCATGCTGATCGTCGCGGCGGCAATCGGCGTGACCAGAGTCCTCGCGGGGGTTCACTTCATCCGCGACGTCGTCAGCGGAGCCGCGATCGGCGTGCTGATCGGCGCGCTGGGATTCTTCGTATTTTGATATTTCTCCTCTCTCCTTAAAAATATAGAAAAAAGCGTGGGCTTCATGAAGCTCACGCTTTTTGTTTTTCTGTTTGATCTTTTTGGTCTTCTTTATGGAGTTTTGGGTGGATGAAGTGAACGTTGATATGATGTACCAGCGTCACGATACCCGCAAAGATAAAGCTGATATAGAAGTTGATCCCCCTGGTGATGACCATCGTGGAGCTGAGCAGAATCGTGTTGCTGATGACCATCGAGAAAACGTTGTTGAAGATCGCTTCACTCGCGCCGACCGCGCCCGGCAGCGGCACACAGTACGCGCCGAACCAGCAGTAAGCCTGCAAAGCGCAGATGTCGATCACGCTGATCTTTGTTCCCGCCAACTCGGGGATGTTGTACAGCGCGCCGTAAAACACCAGAACGCCGATGGAGATATAGGTGATACGCTCGATAAAGTTCAGAAGGAACGATCCGATCAGCGCTTTTTTGCTGTGGCTGAGCAGCAGAACTGAGTTTTTGAAGCGTCTGACAGAGGCGTCGATACGTCCGAGGTACTCCTGCTTATTTTTAACAATACGCAGTAACGCCGCCAGATTTACGAGAACCCTCGCCAGCCGCATGACCATCTTTTCGGAGACCATAATCATCACGTAGATCGACAAAAAGAGCAGCTGGATCAGCAGACCGATGATGATACACGCCTTGACGATCCACGAGTCGATGTTGAAGAAGAGGTTGGGTCTCAAGATAAAGGTGACCACCGCCAGCGCCATCAAAGACGCCGTGTACATCAAGAGGTTGACCGACAGGATCGCCGAGGTGTGAGAGATCGGGATACCGTCCTTGACCATGTAGTAAGCCGACGCGGGCTGTCCGCCTGTCGCGGAGGGCGTGATCGCCGAAAAGTAGATGTCGGCGGAAGCGTAGGAGTAGTTCTTTGACGGTCGTTTGTGATAGCCCATCGTACGCGAGAGCAGTCCGATACTCATGCCCTTGAAGCCGATGTTCATAAACATACAGAGAAACGCGCCGAGCAGGAAAGGCCAGTGAATCTTTTGGACGAACTCGCCGACCGAGGCGATCGAAAAGCCGTCCTGGTTGCGAAAGATGATGAAGAAGGTCAGTCCGATCATCGCCAAAAGAACCGAAACGTTGACGATCTGCTTCTTGATACTTGGTTTTTTGGTACCCATCGGACACCTCCTTTGGCGGCACAGCCGCGGTGATACCTGTCTGAGCAAGGGAAACCTGACAGTTCATTTGATTTAACTTATATTTTACTCCAAATCGTCCTGTCAGTCAAGTTACAATCATGCTCTCCGCAGGACGCACATTACTCTGTCCGCAAAGCAATACGGATATCTCATAAAAGCAGACAAACTTCGCGGTCTTTTTTGCAAAATATGAGTCTGATTTCCATCGGGAAGCAGTAATACTAATCCTTAATAAAAAGGGGATGCCGCAAAATAAAAAAATGTCATTCTGAACGAAAGTGAAGAATCCGAAAGCGCTTGCTATTCCGTTAGATGACACATGAAAGGTGTAATGGAATCGGATCAATTGCGCTGTAAGATTCTTCGGCAAGCTCAGAATGACACTCTAGGGGCTATCGCGTAACTTAGCGCGACAGCCCCCTCGTTTTATATATCCAGTTTGTAAAGCTTCTTGACGTTTTCGCTGAGGATCAGCTTCATTTCGTCGTCGGACAGTCCGAGCCGGAAGAAAAGATCCACCTCGGTGCGCGGATCCCACATCGGGTAGTCGGTACCGAACAGCACTCGGTCGGCGCCGTAACGTCGGATGATCTCGGCGGTTTTGTCGAGGGGTACCCAGTACATCGTGGACGAGCAGTCAACATAAAGGTTCTTGATCCCGCAAAGCTCCTGACTTGCTTCATCCCACAGCGACCAGCCGCCCATGTGAGCGCCGATGATCGTCAGGTTGGTGTAGGTCTCGAGAATCGGGATCAGGCGGTTGGTGTTAGAAAAGTCATACCGCTTGTCGCCCGTGTGCATGAGGATCGGCAAGCCGTATTCCTCACACAGCTCGTAGATTTTCAGACAGCGGTAGTCGTCGATCTTGAACTGCTGGATATCGGGGTGGAGCTTGACGCCGATCAGCCCTAAGTCGACCAGATGCTGTACGTCGGCGCGCTGATCCTCGCTGTCGGGATGGAGAGTTCCCAGTCCGGTCAGCCTGCCGTTGGACTGAGCGACCGTCTCGGCGATAAAGCGGTTGATGGAACCCACCTGCTTCGGTGTGGTCGCGACGCTCTGCACCAGCGAATGGTCAATTCCGCATTCCTCATTGATTGTTAACAGACTGCCCGCCGTACCGTCGCACTTGGCAACGGTACCGTAAAAGGTATCCGTCCCCGCGACCGCCTTGGCGGCGATCTTCTCGGGGTAGATGTGGCAGTGGGAGTCGATGATCTGAAATCCGTTTCTCATCAGGCAGTCACCACACTGTTCGCTTTTTGCAGACCGAGCTTCTCGACCGCGTCCTCACGCATCTTGTACTTGAGGATCTTGCCGGCGGCGTTCATCGGGAAGCTGTCGACAAAGTCGATGTAGCGCGGCACCTTATGACGCGCCATGCTCGCCGCGATAAAGTCCTTCATCTCCTGCTCAGTCATGGTCTCGCCCTCTTTGAGGATGACGCACGCCATGATCTCTTCGCCGTAGTTCTCGTCGGGAACGCCGATGACCTGGACGTCGGAGACCTTGGGGTTGGTGTAGATGAACTCCTCGATCTCCTTGGGATAGATGTTCTCACCGCCGCGGATAATCATATCCTTCAATCTGCCCGTGATCTTATAATAACCGTCCTCGGTCTTGCAGGCAAGGTCGCCTGTGTGCAGCCAGCCGTCCTTGTCGATGGCTTCGGCGGTCTCTTTGGGCATCTTATAATAGCCCTTCATGATATTGTAGCCGCGCGCCAAAAACTCGCCGTTGACGTTCGGAGGACACTCCTCCCCCGTCTCGGGATCGACGATCTTGCACTCGATCTCGGGCAGCTCCTTGCCGACGGTGTTGACGCGCACCTCGATGCTGTCCTCGGTAGAGCTCATGGTACAGCCGGGCGACGCCTCGGTCTGACCGTAGACGATGGTGATCTCGGTCATGTTCATCTTGTCGACGACCTCGCGCATTTTGTCGATCGGGCAGGGCGAGCCTGCCATGATACCGGTGCGCATGTAAGAAAAGTCGGTTTTCGGAAAATCGGGATGCTCCAGCAGAGAGATGAACATCGTCGGAACGCCGTGGAAGGCGGTGATATGCTCGTTATTGATACACGCCAGCGCGGGCTTGGGGCTGAAATACGGCAGCGGCAGAACGGTCGCGCCGTGGGTCATGGACGCGGTCATCGCCAGCACCATGCCGAAGCAGTGGAACATCGGCACCTGGATCATCATGCGATCCTCGGTGGACAGATCCATGCGATCGCCGATATTTTTGCCGTTGTTGACAATATTGTAGTGCGTCAGCATAACGCCCTTGGGGAAACCGGTGGTACCCGAGGTGTACTGCATGTTGCAGACGTCGTCCTTGTCGACCGCAGCCGCCATGCGATACACTTCGCTTTTCGGCGTTTTGGCGGCATAACCGAGCGCCTTTTCCCAGGTCAGACAGCCCTTTTGCTCAAAGCCGACGGTGATGACGTTTCTGAGGAACGGCAGACGCTTAGCGTGGAGCTGTTCGCCCTCTTTGACGTTCTCAAGCTCCGGGCACAGACGCGCGATGATCTCGCCGTAGCTGGTATCCTTCGCACCCTGTGTGATAATCAGGGTGTGGGTATCGCTCTGCTTCAAGAGATACTCCGCCTCGTGAATCTTATAGGCGGTGTTCACGGTGACCAGCACCGCGCCGAGCTTGACGGTAGCCCAGAAGGAAATGTACCACTGGGGCACGTTCGACGCCCAGACTGCGACATGAGAACCCGCCTTCACGCCCAGCGAGATCAGCACGCGCGCAAATTCGTCTACGTCGTCGCGGAACTCGCTGTAGGTGCGGGTATAATCGAGCGAGGTGTATTTGAACGCCAGCTGATCGGGAAATTCTTCTACCATGCGGTCGAGAACGTCAGAGAAGGTCGCGTCGATCAGGGTCTCTTTCTTCCAGACAAATTTGCCGGTGTGACGGTTGTTCCAGTAAAGCGCGGACTCGTTTTTGGAGGTATCCGCAAACTGCTTCATATAGCTGATAAACTGGGCAAAGATAATATCCATATCGTCCAGCTCCGGGCACCATCTGGGATCCCAGACGAGCGAGATAAAGCCGTCGTAGTTGACGGAGCGCAGCGCCTTCATGGTCTCCTTGATCGGCAGATCGCCCTCGCCGACCAGACGGTACTCGATGCCGTCGTCGGTCTTGACGGCGTCGTTGAGGTGCACATGGCGCACATACGCGCCGAGGTTAGAGATAATCTTCGCGGGGCTTTCACCTACGGTGAAGTACGCCGCGGACATGTTCCACAGAGAAGCGACATAGTCGCTTGCGAAATACTCCAGCGTATCGCGCAAAAGAGCGGTGTTGGCGTACATGCCGCGCGTTTCGATCAGGAGCGAAATCTTATCCCTCTCGGCGACAGGCAGCACCGCTTCGATCAGGTTTTTGACGTTCTGCACCGCCTTTTCGGTATCGTCGTGGTGCTCGGCTCTTAAGCGGATGTTCTGGATATGGAGGTTAGAGGCGATCTGCAAACAGCGCTCGATCTCGGCGATCGCCGCGTCATACTGATCCTCGTCCGCGATATCGTTGATGACGTCGATACACGGCAAGCTCAGGTTGCGGTCGTATAGCATGCGTAATGTCGCCGCGGCGGAATAATCCTGGAACACGCCGCTCTTGATCGTGGAAACGGCATTGGGGACAGTAACACTCGTCAGAGAACGGCAGTTATTGAAAGCCTTGTCTCCGATATCCTTTACACTGGCCATGGAAACGCTGGTGATACCCGTGCAGGACTGGAAGCATGTTGTAGGTATATATGTTACCTTAGGAGGTATGATGATCTGGTTCGACTTCAGGCTGGAAGCCTTGCTTCTCGGTGCAAGCGAAAGAACAGGACAGCTTGCGAACGTTCCGCAGTTGAAGCCGCACAGCTTCTCGTCGGAGTCTGCTCCGTCAGCCTCAGCATAGCAAGCTGC
>CACWTM010000099.1 GCA_902763855.1 uncultured Ruminococcus sp.
CACAGTTTACAGCAAACACTGCTCCGACAACCAGCTCACCGTACCGATAAACGGAGCATCCGACTCCTCCCTTCATCGCATTGTGAAGTCCGTTGGTTTTGCCGATAGTTGCTCCTGTTCCGGCACCTTTGCTTCCGCTTTGAAACGGCAGCCGCAAGAATGCGTTTTGCGCTGCCTGATATCCCATCTTTTCGTCCGGTCTGACTGTTGGATCGCCGCATTTCAGATCAAACAGAACAGCAGCACAGACATTGGGAACGACGGTCACTCCGACGTCCCGTCCGATCCCCTTGCTTTCAAGATATCTCATCACACCGTCCGCAGCGCTCAGACCAAACGAGCTTCCGCCGGAAAGAACGACAGCATGAACTGCTGTCCGATTGCATGTGGGATTTAACGCGTCGGTATCTCTTGTGCCTGGTGACCCGCCGCGAACATCAACGCCGCATACTGCGCCTTGAGGAGAAATGATCACCGTGCATCCGGTCATAGCGTCTGCGTTTTCTGCCTGTCCGATCATAAAATCAGGCAGGTCTTGAAGTGTTGATCTTGTCATCCTTTCACCTTCATTTCTGTGCAAAATATTGTTCGTAGTATTCACGGTATGCATCCTGCAGGACTTTGAGCCGGACGGGGTCCTTTCCTCCTACGGGCTGTGAATCGATCTCATCAGCGGCGATGCACAGTCCGCCGGAGCTGGAGACGATCACCTCGTCGGCGTTTTTCAATTCCTCCAAACTGAATGCCCTCTGCTCAGTCGGGATAGCATTCTCCTTTGCCAGTTTCAGTAAATGCATCAGTGTGATGCCCGGCAGGATCAGGTGATCGAGCGGCGGGGAGATCAGTATACCGTCTTTGAGCATGAGCACATTGCTGTGGGCACATTCGGTCACCCGTTTTTCTCCGTTAATCACTCTGTAAAAAACGGTTTCATCACAGCCGTTCTCCACACATCGGTCAGCGGCAAGAACGTTCAGAAGCAAGTTGATGGTTTTGATATCGCATATCTGATATCTGACGTCCTCCTCCGATATCAAACGAAGTCTTTTATGAAAAGGCAGCATTTCAAACGGCCCGGCGTATGCCAGTAAATTAGGCGTCAGACGGAGCTTTGAATAGCTGTGCGACCGCAGCGCCGTCCCGCGGGAACACTGCCAGTAGATGATACCGCTGTCGCTGCCGCACGCCTTGATACATTTGCTAAGTTCCTTTTCCAGATCCTCTCTCGAAAGCGGGAACGGAATATGGAGCTTTTCACAGCTGCGGTAGAAGCGGTCAAAATGCTCCTGCACGGCAAAGAGTATCCCGTCGCGAAAGGTTGTAGCGTCATAGCAGCCGTCGCCGAAGAATGCCGCACGGTCGAGCATGGGTATCTTCATTTCTTCAAGATTTCCGATTTCTCCGTTATAATAGCCCGCGTATTTCATTCTGTTTCCTCAATGTTTCGGTGTGATTTTTTTGTATATGCTTTCGAGGCGGTTCAGCGCTTCGTTCAGCGTTTCGGTTTTTTTGGCAAAGTGCAGTCTGATCAGATGATTGACGTCCTCCTTGAAAAAGCTCGAACCCGGCACGGCGCCGACGCCGACGTCGCGTGCAAGCACCTCGCAGAATTCGAGGTCGCTCTCATAGTCGAAGCGTGAGATATCCAGCAGGATATAGTAGGCGCCCTGCGGTACCGTGTGAGGGATCCCGATGATATCTAGCCCCGTAAGAAAGAGATCGCGCTTTTCCGTATAAGTCCTTTGCAGCTTTCGGTAATAATCATCGTTGAAGCGCAGACCTGTCACAGCTGCTTCCTGCAGCGGCGCAGCCGCACCTACCGTCAGAAAATCATGCACCTTCTTAGCGGTATCGATGATCGTCCGCGGTGCGATGATATATCCCAGCCGCCAGCCGGTGATGGAATAGGTCTTTGAAAGAGAGGAGCAGGAAATGGTGCGCTCCCACATCCCCGGAAGTGAAGCGAAATAAATATGCCGATACGGCTCATAAACGATATGCTCATAAACTTCGTCGGTGATGACAAAGGTATCGTACCTCTCGGCAAGGTCGGCAATCAGCGTCAATTCCTCACGGGTAAAGACTTTACCGCAGGGGTTGGACGGATTGCAGAGGATCAGCGCTTTGGGACGCTGTCTGAACGCCGCCTCCAGCTCGTCGGGATCAAAGTTGAACTCCGGCGGATAGAGAGGAACATAGATCGGCTGAGCGCCCGAAAGCACAGCGTCCGCCCCGTAATTCTCATAAAACGGCGAGAATACGATCACCTTGTCGCCCGGATCGGCTACGGTCATGACCGCCGCCATCATCGCTTCGGTGCTGCCGCAGGTCACGACGATCTCGCTGTTCGGGTCGATCTCTCTGCCCATAAAGCGCGACTGCTTCTCAGCCAAAGCCTCTCTGAAATTCTGTGCTCCCCATGTGATGGAATACTGGTGAAAATCCTCGCGGCTGACCTTAGCAAGCCGATCAAGGATTTCCTTCGGCGGATCAAAGTCCGGGAACCCCTGTGACAGATTGACCGCATGATATTGCAGCGAGATGCGCGTCATCCTCCTGATGACAGAATCGGTAAAGCCTTCGGTGCGTTTTGATAATCCGGGCATAGTCCTTCTCCTTCTACGAAAATTCAGTGTTAAAACGGCGGCATCATGCCGATATCATAAGGCGTCGCCTGATAGACAAAGTAATTGAGCCAATTGGAAAACAACAGATTAGCCGAACTCCGCCATGTACAAAGCGGCTGCAAGGTATCGTCGTCATTCGGAAAATAATGCTTCGGTATCGAAATCAGCTGTCCGAGCTCCTTGTCTCGATGATACTCCGCGCCAAGGGTGTGCAGATCATATTCGGGGTGACCCGTCACAAAGATCTGTCTTCCCGCGTCTGTCATAACGGCATAAACGCCTGCCTCGGCGCTCTCGGCTAAAATCTTCAGCTTCGGATTACTGACGATCTGACTGCGGTTCACATCGGTATGTCTTGAGTGAGGCGCGAAAAATACATCGTCGAAGCCTCGGAACAATATCGCGTTCTTGTGCACGATCCTATGCGGAAAAATTCCGAACATCTTGGACGGAAGAGGATACTTTCCGACGCCGTAGTGAAAGTAAAGCCCCGCCTGAGCGCCCCAGCAGATGTGAAAGGTGCTGTAGACATGCGAGCGGCTCCACTGCATGATCTCACAGAGCTCCTCCCAGTAGTCGACATCCTCAAACTCCATCAGCTCTACCGGAGCGCCGGTAATAATCATGCCGTCATAATATTCATCCCTGACGTCCGGAAAGGTCTTGTAAAAGGTGATGATATGCTCCATGGAGGTATGGTGAGAGGGACGGTTGACTGTCATCAGTTCCATTTCTATCTGCAGCGCCGTGTTGCCGATCAGTCTTGCGATCTGTGTTTCCGTAACGATCTTTGTCGGCATCAGGTTCAGCACCAGTATCCGAAGCGGTCGGATATTCTGGCTCTTCGCTCTCTTTGTGTCCATCACAAAGATATTTTCTTCCTGTAATACTCTGGTCGCAGGAAGGTTTGAAGGAATCTTGATCGGCATGATATTCGTTATCCTTTCCATTCATCGGCTGTACCGACATATTGCTGTTCTCTGTTATAATCCGACCTTTTCAAGCGCCTGACGCAGATCGGCGATCAGATCGTCGGCATCCTCGATACCGACGCTGAAGCGGAAGAAACCGTTGTGAAACTGCTCGGGATAGAGGTACTGACGCTCGTCGTTTTCTCCCAAGAAAACGATCAAGCTCGCGTCATGTCCGAGGGATACGGCGTTGGTGATGACGCGCAGATGGCTGACAAAACGATTATGGGTATCGTGATCGGCTTTCAGTCCGAAGGAAAGCACGCCGCCGAAGCCGGGAGCCATCTGTCTGAGGGCGATCTCGTGCTGTGGATGGCTCTCAAGACCCGGGTAGGATACAAAGCTCACGCCGGGCTGTTCCTCCAGCCATTTGGCTATTCTCAAGGCATTTTCATTATGCTGTTTCATCCGCAGGGGCAGGGTGACCGAGCCGCGCATGATGAGCCACGCGTTGAACGGGCTGATCGTACCGCCCAGATTCACCTGTGCCTGTGCGCGGATGACGTCAAGATACTCCTTTTTACCGATGATTGCGCCGCCCATCGCGTCGCCGTGACCGTTGATGTACTTGGTCAGGCTTTCTACGGTGAAATCCGCGCCGAGTTCGATCGGACGCTGGTTATACGGAGAAGCAAAGGTGTTATCCACCGAGAGCAGAGCGCCGTTTTCGTGGGCAATAGCGGCAAGCGCGCGGATATCCGTGACCGAGATCGTGGGATTGCCGGGCGTTTCGATATGGATGAGCTTGGTATTCGGACGGATCGCCGCCTTGACCGCTTCCAAGTCCGTGGTATCGACGATCGTTGTTTCAACGCCGAACTTTTCGTTGAACAGCTCATTGAGTAAACGGTACACGGCGATATAGGTCACGCTGGAAAAGACGACGTGATCTCCCGCCTTCAACAGCGAGAAGAACAGTCCCGACAGCGCCGCGACGCCTGAGGCGAGCACGATACAGTCCTCGCCGCTCTCGAGGGATGCGAGCCTTTCCTGTAAATATTTCTGGTTGGCGCCGCCGTTGCGGGTATAGAGATTCCCCTCCGCAGACGACCAGTTCAAGTCTGTCGGGTCATACGGCAGCTCGTAGGAATTTGCCATCGTGATCGGCCGCTTGACCGCGCCGGTCTCTTTGTCGACAGCATTACCCGTATGTACCGCACGGGTATGAAAACCATAATGGTTGGTCTTAGTTTTTTCTGACATTTTATTACCTCCAAAATGAAAAGCCGCGGCACTCCGAAGAGTTCCGCGGCTGTACTCTGTTTCCTGTCGGGATTTCAGATGTGACCGGAGAACCGTTCGGACGGATAGGCACAGCAAAGCATGCACATGACATAGGACATGCACATAGCCATTTTGGACATTTCGGTTCTGTTTACTGCAGCTTCCATCACAGATTCTCCTAAGATTTAACCTATCAAATAAGTAGGTTTATGCGGTAGAAAAATTGTAACACGACTCGCGCGTTTTGTCAATGCCTTTCAGCGTAATTATTGCAGTATTTCCCTTCGCTTCTTCCGTCTGACGCGGTTGATATGCCGTTCAAAATCTTCGTTTTCGATCAGCCTTGCCAGAACAAGTTGGATAAAGGTCGGCACCGTACAGGAATAGAAGCCCAATCGATCATCAAACTCCGAGACAAGATGCTCCGGCAGTACCATATAACCGACACGCAGCGCGGGAGAGATCGTTTTGGAAAAGGTGTTCATATAGATCACATTGTCGTCCAATGTATGGGAAAAGAGCGATTCTTCCGGTTTTCTGGATACCGAAAACTCCGATTCAAAGTCATCCTCCACGATATACCGCTGACCATTCGCCGCCCATTTCAGGTACTCAAACCGCTTTGAAGCGCTCGCCGACACGCCGCTGGGATAACTGCGGTACGGTGAGATATGCAGGATATCGGCTTTGCTGTGCCACAGAGCTGCGCTGTCGATCCCGTCCGCACTCAGACGCAGCTTCTCGATACCCACATCACAGGCACGATACACCTGCTCAATCTTTTTGTAGGACGGGGATTCGATCCCGTAGGTTTTCTCATATCCGAGCAGTTCTACGATCAGGCTGTACAGATACTCTGAGCCGGAGCCGATGATGATATGCGACGGCTCGGTGACGATCCCTCGGCTTCGCGCAAGATACTGCGCGATCGCGTGCCGCAGTTCTTCACAGCCTTCATTAGGTGATTTCTGCATGATCGCGTCCGGCATATCTGTGATGACAGCGCGCATCGTCTTGGCAAGCACGGAGTAGGGAAACGGATAGGATACCGAGCTATTTTGATGTGTTATGGGTGGTTTGCTGATTGCCTGTGACGGTACGGCAAAGCCATCTTCACCGCAGAAGATCACGAAATACCCGCTGCGCTCTCTTGACTCGACATAGCCCTCATCACATAACAGCGCATAGGCGTGCTCCACAGTAATCACGCTGACGCCTGTTTCTTCGGCAAGGATCCTTTTTGACGGCAGTTTGGAGCCGCAGGGAAATGCTCCGCTGACGATATCCTCTCTCAACTGCTGATATAGCTGGAGATAAGCCGGAATATGTCGATCCACATTCACTGTATATTTCATCTGGTTATATTATTTTCTCCTGTTTTGATTATTTTTATAGTATCAAATTCATTATATACTGTCCTCGTTCCAAAATCAAGGAGGAAATAACCGTGTCAGATAACCGTTATGAACTGAATAAAAACCTTGCCCAAATGCTCAAGGGCGGCGTCATCATGGACGTTTCCACTCCCGAACAGGCGAAAATTGCCGAGGCGGCGGGAGCCTGCGCCGTGATGGCGCTCGAGCGCATCCCTGCCGATATCCGCGCGGCAGGCGGCGTGTCGCGCATGAGCGATCCGAAGATGATCAAAGGGATACAGGAGGCTGTGTCGATCCCCGTCATGGCGAAATGCCGCATCGGGCACTTTGCCGAAGCGCAGATATTAGAGGCAATCGAGATCGACTACATCGACGAGAGCGAAGTTCTCTCTCCCGCGGATGACAAATATCACATCGACAAGACGAAGTTCAAGGTGCCGTTTGTATGCGGCGCAAAGGACTTAGGAGAAGCGCTGCGCAGGATCAACGAGGGAGCCGCCATGATCCGCACCAAGGGCGAGCCGGGTACCGGCGACGTTGTTCAGGCGGTGCGGCACATGAGATTGATGCAGGCTGAGATCCGCAGGATCGGCTCAGCCGCAGAGGATGAATTGTTTGACATTGCCAAGGAACTTCGGGTTCCGTATGACCTCGTGCAGTATGTACACGAAAACAAAAAGCTGCCGGTCGTCAACTTTGCCGCAGGGGGTGTCGCGACTCCCGCCGACGCGGCGCTGATGATGCTGCTCGGCGCCGAGGGCGTCTTTGTCGGCTCGGGCATCTTCAAATCGGGCAATCCCGAAAAGCGCGCCGCCGCGATCGTCAAGGCAGTCACCAACTTCACGGACGCAAAGCTGCTCGCGGAGTTATCGGAGGACTTGGGAGAAGCGATGGTCGGCATCAACGAGCAGGAAATCGAGCTGTTGATGGCGCAGAGGGGTGAGTAAATCGTGAAGGTCGCCGTGCTCGCGCTGCAAGGCGCTTTTATCGAACACGAAAAAATGCTCTCACAGCTCGGCGTGGAATCATTCGAGATCCGACAGAAGAACGATCTCCTGCGCTCCTTTGACGGACTGATCATCCCGGGCGGAGAGAGCACTGTTCAGGGAAAGCTGTTAAAGGAACTGGGATTGCTTGAACCGATAAGACAGCTGATCTCGGACGGCTTGCCCGTGTTTGGTACCTGCGCAGGATTATTACTGCTTTCAAAACGGATAGAAAACGACGCGCGCTCTTACCTTTCCACCATGGATATCACCGCCGTGCGCAACGCCTACGGCAGACAGCTCGGCAGTTTTTATACAGAGGCGAGTTTAGGCACCATCGACAAGATCCCGATGACCTTCATCCGCGCGCCGTATATCGAAGAGGTATCGGACAGTGTAGAGATCCTCGCGACTGTAGACGGAAAGATCGTCGCCGCGAGGCAGGGAAATCAGCTGGTGACTGCTTTCCATCCCGAACTGAATGATGATCTCACCGTGCACCGATACTTTACGAATATGTGCCGCGTAAAATAAGTATTGCAAAAGCGAAAAACGATGCTGAACAGAAAAGCCTGAGCAATTCACACGAATCTCAGGCTTTCGCTTTTCTATCTCACATAAGGAGCAGTGTATTCTTCGTTAATCTCCGAGATTTCCTTCACGCCGTCAATTTACGGCAGATATTGGTTACATTTCCTGTTTGGAAGAGACTTTTTCATTGTTTTGTGATTATTCCGTCCCAATAACCGCACCGATCCGCTCCAAGGAAAACATCAATTCGCTTCAATGACCGCACCGATACGCAACGAGGAACGCAGCGATTCGCGTCCGGAACGCACCTGCTGAATCCGCC
>CACWTM010000100.1 GCA_902763855.1 uncultured Ruminococcus sp.
TGATTCGATCACATTTTGAATACCTTCTTTAATCATTTCCGCGCCGTCGTCATTTCCTGCGAATAGTTCCGATAATCCGTCTGTTACAGAAGTGATACCCGGCAGCAGTTCGCTCATAAGCGAATTTTTTACGCCTGTGATCGTTCCTTTCAGCTTTGTCAAACTGTCCTCA
The DNA here is from genome assembly GCA_902763855.1 of uncultured Ruminococcus sp. Classification (GTDB taxonomy): domain Bacteria; phylum Bacillota; class Clostridia; order Oscillospirales; family Acutalibacteraceae; genus Ruminococcoides. Next base: position 173 of record CACWTM010000100.1, read on the forward strand.
AAGGCGGCAGAAGCCTTGACCGCATCATCCGACATTACCATGCCGTATTGTTCAGCCTCGTCCATCAGCTGACGGATACCATCTGAGCCAGAGTTGAGGAGCGGGAGTATCTCTTGATAGCTCTTGCCGAAAACGGAATTTGCCAGAGCGTTTCGCTGGGTTTCATCCTGCATGTTTGACAGAGCGTCAATGGTAGACAAGAGAACCTCTTCGGTGCTTTTGAAAGAACCATCAGCGTTTTGCACCGAAACACCAAGTTGTTTAAACATCGAACCGGCGCCGTCAACGCCATTCTGCATGTTTGCGAGCTCTTTTGTGATGTTGGCGGTTCCCTTTTTGAAATCCTCAACATCCGCGCCCGACCTCTCCATTGCATATGACAATTTTTGATAGTTTTCAGCGGAAATACCGAGCTTTTGGCTCTGCTTGTCGATCTCGTCTCCTGCTTCGGCAGTTTCTGTAGCCATATCAAAGATTTTCTTCCCTGTAGCAACCGCTGCCGTTCCAACCGCCGCGATGGTTGCCCCTAACGCCTTACCGACAGACGACAAAGTGCTTTTTAAACCGTTGAACTTGTTTGACGAATCATCGGCTTGCTTTCCTGTTTCCTTGATTTCGTCGCCCATTTCGTCAGCAGAATCAGCGACCTTATCCATCTGGGTTTTGTTGTCCTTGAGTTCACGCTCCATATCGTTGAGCGCGGCTTCGGCGTTGTTCAGCTGAACCTGCCAGTTCTTGGTGCGCTTGTCGTTCTCGCCAAAGGAATCGGAGGCGTTCTTAAGAGCGTCACGCAGGGTCTCAATCTTGCCCTTCTGTACATCTATTTGCTTATTGAGTACCTCGTTTCTTGCCGAGAGTGCTTCAATAGAATTGTCATTTTTTTCGAACTGTGAAGCAACCAACTTCATCTCGGATCCGAGTACCTTATAAGTCTGATTGATATCAGCGAGAGTCTTTTTGAAATCCCTCTCACCCTCAACCCCTAGTCTGAATCCAAATGTATCTGCCATTGCTTCATCTCCTTAAGCCAGACCCACAGGGATAATGTCGTCGATCGTCAGCTCGCGATAAGGTTTTGCGATACCGAAATACTGCTTATGACATTCCCACAGGTCCAGTAATAAACCGAACGGCATCAACCACACCTCTTCCTGAGACAGGTGGAGGTGGGCGACGCCGTAATAAAGGAGTCGGGTAAACATTTCTTCGTTGCTTACCCGACCTCCGCGTTTTTTGAGGACTCTGCCTCGCTTTTGATATTGCGCTCAGAGCCCTTGATCAGAGCTTCTCTCGCCGCCTGCCAATCAGCAGGAGAGGTCAGAAGGTCGATATCATCCTCTGTAAAAGGATTTCTCTGATCATCAGGATTACGGCGATTGTAGATCGAAATCCCCTGATTGATAAGAAGCGTAGTCAGCCAAACATTGTGGTTGACTATTTCTACGTCATCAGCTTTCTCGATCGCCTCTCCGAAGCCGTTCAGGCTTCCGTATTTAACGCTTATTTCTCTCGCCGCTCTCGTGTTGAACACGAGGTCGTATTCTTCACCCTCGATCTCGATGGTGGTCTTTCTGTCGTCGGTTACTTCCATAGGAATAGCTTTCATGTGATGTCCTCCCTTACGACTTTGTCACAGTAACGGTGTACTTCTTAGAAGACGCACCCTTTGTCACGGTAACATTCACCTTGTTTTCACCGGTTTCCCAGTTTGCAGATCCGCCGTTTGTCAAAGAATCGCCGTTGACGGTGACCACAACGTCGGCGGAATCATCATTCGGCGTTGCCGTGATTGCGTTGGAAGCATTGGAAGTGGTCGCGGTATAATCTGTGACGTTAGCGTTAAACGTAGGTGACAAATTGGCAGAACCGATAGTCAGAGCAGACAAAGAGACAGACGTACCGTCATAATCAGGCTCGTAGACCTCATCATACCAGCTTTCAATCACGGTCGGTGATACGCCGGTAGCGCCCTCTGTAACTTCCGCTTTCCACGGATGATTACCAGAAGCATCCGGCTTGTTACGACGCATTACCGTACCTTCGATGGTCGGTGTGTTAAAAGTGATCGAATCACCCTTTGTCGCCAGAGCAGTAGCCGGAATACCAAACTTCACTCGATACAGCCAGAAATACTTATACTTGCCGTTGGAGCGTTTCGCTCTGAAACCGATAGCGACAGGATCGCCACCATCCTCTGCGGCAGAAATTACGACACCGTTTTTGTCAACAGTAACGCCGGTGAGATCTGCAGCAACAGCGGAACCGATATCGTCCACGCTGAGAGACAAGGTACCGGACTTGAACTCCTTAACCACCTCAGACGCGCCGTCATCAGCATAGAGCGTAGCCTCAGCGAGCTCTACGGACAGATCCACAGAGATCGCTTTCGCCAGCTGTTGAGGTGTGCCGTAGGTCTCTACGACGTTCGCAGCTTCGGTAATCTTCGCATAGAAAAGTTTATCTAAACCAATAGTAGCCAATTATATTTCCTCCATTTCATAGACGTTTTCAACGTCGATATTGTAATGATGATACTTTGTATCCTGTTCAAAGCCGATGTATTGCCGATTAGTAATCGTAATACCGGCGCCGATCAGCGCTTTGATCACCCGGTTCTTCGGCTTTGTATAACTTCCCTTTGCATAAAGGGACATCCTCACGCTCTGGATATCGACTCCCGGCTGATTGTCAGCATGGAGCTCAAATTCATCTACCAGAGGCACAAGGACAATATAAAGATCGGGAGCGCTCGATGTGAACGCTCCCGTTTCAACCGGAATATCCAAAGAAGAGATGATTGATTTCAAGTCAGACAACAAACTCATAGCTTCTTCAACTCCTCCTCGAATTTTTCTTTCATCGCCGCTTCACACGGCTTTTTCGCTTGGCGCTTTGCACGGGCAAGGAACGGCCGCGCCGGCTGTCCATGCTTTCCGTATTCGATGATATTCGCGATCTTGGCGTTGCTCTCGCCGTCGGTACGATTTTCCGCAAAGCCGATCTTGACGTTATAGTTACCGTTGCGATCGAGCAACGGCGGCGACACGCCCAACGCGCTTTGCAGTTCACCGGTCGATCGGGAGTCGCGCGTCAGACCGCGCCCGATCACGGCGTCAAGATTGCTTTTGACCTTCGCGAGCGCTACCTCGCCGCCGGCTTTGAGCACCTCCTTGGTGATCTCGTCGGTCTTTTGACCGAGCTTTGAGAGCTTCTCCAGAAAATCATCCGGCATAAGCATCTGAACCTTTGCCATCAGCTCACCGCCCCTGTGATACACTTCGCGATGATCTGCAAGTACAGATCGTGCCCTTTGATCCGCTCGATATCGAGAATCTCAAAACGTTCGCCGCCGCTCTCCAACAGATAGGCACGGGAAAGCTCATAATCGGCAGGCTTCTTAATCTGGAACAGATCGGTTGCTTCGGCGAATGCCGACAGATTCTCCCAGAAAGTAGTCCCCTGTCGGTGTTCTCGATAACAGCGGACTGTTCCCACAGCCTGCTCGGTCTGCTCATCAAATCCCTCGTCATCCTGCGTCTTGATCTTACGCAAGATCGTGACGTCGGCAAAGAACTTTCCGAGCCGCAGGATCGACGCTTTGAGGCGAATGGTGAGGTGCTGCTCCATGAAATCGTCGTAATCCTCGATCAGGTAGACGTCGCCGCGGTAAACGATGATGAACTCCTCCAGATAGGAGAATAGCTCACGCAGCGCCGATGTGTAGCGCACCTCAAAGGTCAGCGAGGATGTGGAATCCTTCGTTTTATTGACAAAGGCGTGGAGCGTTCGCCATGGCCGCCATGTGCCTTTATCGGAAAGCCGCTTGACGATGATCGGCTTGTCATAGACACGCATCAGTCATCACCGCGCCCTTCGAGCCTCAGCTGCATCATGAAATCAGAAGCGATCCGTCGGAATGCCGCGTCCTGCCTTGTGCTCATCACGCCGCGCGAGTTGTACAGCTCCGCCGCGATCATGATACCCAGCTCCTTGACCCGGGCATCCTCACCGTCGTAATCCTTGCCGATCGCGCCGCTCAGATATGACTCGGCGGCGGAAATCTGGCGGCTCAGATTGTTATTCACAACCTGATCAACCTCATCGAGATCTATACCCAGATACTCGGCGACGTCCTGAGCAGTGATATTCAGTGCCATGATTCTCGCCGCCTTTCAATTAACCTTCGTCAGTGCCGTCGGTTTCCTCAGGAAACGCGATCTGGCCGTATACGAACGCATCCTTGTCCCAGACCTTTGCGTCGTCGCGCATGATTGCGCGGATAAGCGCGCCGTTCTGCTCAAAGGCATTGAAGCCGGTGACAGACGCGACGTCGCTGATCTTCAGCTCGAGCTGCTGACGGTCAAAGCGCTTGAACGCTGCCGCGGTATCGCCGATGATAATCGGCATATGGGTCGCGGTAGAAGCCCACACCTTGTTAGGCACACGGATGACCTTGACGATAGAACCACCGACGGACAGCTCGCCGACACGGTTATTGCTGTCGCCGTAGGGAGTAAGCAGCGGTCTGCCGTTCTTATCCTCGAGACAATCGAGCCAATTCCAGCCATCGTCGTTGACCATGATCTGGCTGGCATACGCGGAGCCGATAGTCACGTTGATGATCTTCTTGATGTCGTTGATCGTAGCGATGTCCTCAGGCGCAGTCTGCTGACCCTCGCCGCCGGTTGCGGTCATCGCGGTAAAGAACTCGGTGTTGATGGTCGCTGTTCTCTTATCACGGAGCTTATCGACCAGATAATCTTCGAGATTGGTGTCGGAATCGTTCAGCAGATCGTTGGTGATCGGAACATAGCCGCCCTTGTCGCCGATGGTGTAGGTTTTGCGCTCAAACTTAGGAGTCGCGACCGGAGGGATCGCTCCGCCCTCGTCAACGGGAGCGAAGGGAGTGACAGCGCTCTTCTTCTCGTAGGTGCGCGCACCCTTGTTGGTGCTGACGGTTTCGGTGGTGATATACGGCTCTACCGAGAAGTCCGCAGAGGGGTACTCGTTGATCTTGGTGCTGATATCCTCGGGCACGGTATAGCCGCCGTCAGCGTCGACGCCCTCGCTCATCGGGGTAACGTCCTTGCGAACCATGGCGCGGACGGTCTTGGCGAACTTCTTGGTGCTGCCCTCCTCAGCTTTCTTCTTCGCCTGCTTGTCAGAGGAGTCCTTTGCCTCCTCCTGATCGAGATCGAACAGGCGCTTCTCGAGATCAAACTCCTTCTTCAACTCGTCCACCTCGTTCATGAGCTTCGCGGACTTCTCGACGTCCTTGTTCTCGCCGTCGAGTAGGGCTCTTGCCTCGAGGACCTTGGCGTCCATTTTCTCTTTAAGTTCTCTCATTCTTTTGTTCATGTTCATGCTTATTCAGCCTCCTTAAAATGGTTATAGATTCGGATTCTTGTCCGCACGAGGAGCTCATCCTCGCTATTATTATCTTCATCGGCGTTTGCCGATTTGACAGTGCCGGCGTTAACCTGACACGGTACCGCTACGAAAGATACTTCGTAGGCGTCGGTACAGTCCTTGATCTGAGCGCGGCACACTTTTCCGTCATAGATACGCCCCTTGAAGTGGGCACAGGTAAAGAAACGCTTGCCGCAGATACTGCATTTCATCTCGCTGGTCGAGAATCCGACAGATACCTCCTTTTTGATACCTGCCTTGATCTCAGCAATCAAATCGGCGTTCGTATCAGTCTTGACCATGTAGCAGTGCGCCTCAAGAGAGGTCAACGGCTCATCCACTTCGGTTTTCTCGTTGTAGTCGATCAGCTGCGTTGCGTAGATACGCGCGATCTGATTCTTGGCGGAGGGGTCGTGATCCAGAATTATCGTCTTGCCCTCCAGGTGCTTTGACAGTTCTTTCACTGCACGCAGCATAAACGGCTCGTTATCGCGGTCGATATCCTGCGCGTTAGAACAGACAGAGAGCTTGAACAGAAAGACGTCGTCGGCTTCCGGCGGTTCAAGCGCGTACTGATTGATCAATTTGAGATCCTCTTCGCTCACCGTAAGCGCGCCGATCGCGGCTGTCTTAAGAATTTTTGCGTTTTCACTCATTTGTACTCACCTCCCTTCTCTGCGCGTATTGCTTGCCGACGTCCTCCAGATAGATCGTGCCGCCGTTGACGATCAGCTTGTTGCCGCCGGGCAGTGCCTCGCGATCGTCGATCGCTCTGGCTTCATTGACCGTCATCTGGCCGGAATAGATCGCCGTTCTCAGCGTTTCGATCTTCGTCTTGAAATCGGCGCGAAGTATGACGTCAACGTTAAACTTTACAAAATCCTCGGAGTCGTCGAACAGCTTATAGTTGATCTCGTCCTCGTACTGTTTAACGATAAACAACAGGGTGTCGACCAAAAATGCCAGCTGCTGCGCCTCTGAGGACGCGTAAGAAGATTTGGTATAATCGCCGATCTGCACCGGTTTGATGCCGAATGCCGCGGCGATCTGAATGGCGGAATACTGTTTCAGCTCGATGAACTGTGAATCCGCCAGTTTGACGTTGGAGAGATTCTCAATCTTCGCCATGTAGGGCAGCGGAATCAGCATATCGATTCCGTCCTTTTTGTACTCACCCTTGATATATTTCTCGATGCCTGCCGCAAAGCGCTTTTGCAGCTCGTCGCTGAGCTCGCCGGTGTACTGGATCGCCGCTTTGCCGGCAAAGCCGTTATCGTACATCTTATTGAGGAGCTTTTGTGCCTTGACATTGCCGTCGATCGTTTCAGCGAGAACCTGACGCATCGGCTTGCCGATCAGACCGTCAGACGTCGCGAAGTTTCTCAAATGGAGCATGGAATCATACGGGATCATCACGATCTTGCCGTTAGGCGCCGTGTATCGATACCAGATTCCCGGTGTTTCCGCTAACAGCTGCGCGTCGTCATACCACATCTCGACCAGCCATGGTTCGAGCGGAAAGAGCTCGGTGCGCTTACCGCGGCCGCCTCTCTCGTTGTAATAGATCCACGCGTACCCATTACCGTGATGATTGCGGTTGTACTCGATCAAACTCCAGAATCCTGCCGCCGTCATGTAGCGATTCGGACGATCATGGAGCATTTTCCAATACGGATGCTCTCGATCCGCTTTCACGCCGTTCACACCCTGACGCGTGAGAACCTTCAGCGGCATCTTACCGATCGACTCGCTCAGTGTTTTGAGGCAAGCGTAATATGTCGCGTTCGACATCGCCTTGCGCGGCGTGTGCTCGGTATCAATCCCGAGGAAGGTCGCCAGATTGCTCCAGTTCTTCATATCCTCCTTGATGACGTTGCTCGAATCTGTCGTGCCTTTGAAGATCACGTTCGCCGCGGTTTTGAATCGTGTCAAAATATTCATCTTGTTCAAATGGTTACCATCCCATTTCCGTTAAATAGTTCGTCAATTCTTCATCATGATTGAGCGGTTCGGCGACATGATCCTGCATATAGCAGAAGTGCGCGTCGATACACGCGTCCACAGGGTCAATGCGGTTGCCTTTGAGGGAATCGCGCTTGTCAATCTTGATCTCGTCAAAGGAATTTTTCGTTTCGACTGCATTATCAAAGCTGTATACCAGCAGCTCATTGTTACGGTTAAATTCTGCGTTGTGCTCACGGACACTCAGCTTGAGATCCGTCGTCGTATCGCTCAGGTTGCGGGCGCTCTGCGTGACGATGATCACCTTCTGCGTCAGCTCTTCCAGATCAGACAGGATGCCGTCGGCATTGTGGGGATCGACGCCGATCGCCCGAATATTCAAGCCGTATTCTTCCTTGATCCGCTTCAAATCACGGATGATGAATTTGTAGTCGTTTTTGTAACTCTCTCCCC
>CACWTM010000101.1 GCA_902763855.1 uncultured Ruminococcus sp.
TGGTAAGAGATCGCGATCATGGCTCTGTCTTTATCTGTAACAGCCTGCATAGCGCCGATGCTGTTCATGATCTCCTTAGCGTATTTGCGATCAAGCGTCAACAAACGGCTCGAACACCAATAATAAAAGTTACTGAGATTTCTTAATCTGGTGTCAAGGTCATCTTCTTTTTCCAAATACAGATTATAAGGCATGAAAGAAGGAAAATAGATGGTGCATCGTCCGTTCTTATGGATCGTCGCAACGCGCCTGTCTTTATGCATAATATATATTCTGCTCCAGTCCTTGATTAAACGATTACTCATCTTTTCACTCCCTTATCCTAATCATTTTCTATACTTAGTTATTATACCACTATTTGATCAATTTTGTAAAGACGATTCCTTGGAATTTATACGTGCGCTAAAGAATCAAATCAATTATAGTGAGCCCTTTTAGTATCCCTTTGATGAATCGTTTCTCATCCGTCAAAGGGATCTTCTAATGAATTCACAAGTTTATCTCTGATATAATATATGGTCTTGAAAAGGTCATAAGCTTCGCTCTCTTTGGCAAATCCCTCTGTCTTGATATGACATTTATCGATCAGGACGCGCAATCAGCGTCATCTGTTTGCACATTGATATAATATTCTTCGAATCATTTTTCAAAACTTCCGAAATTTGATAGATAAGTTAAAGTGCGTTTTGAGAAAAATAGCAGGCTCGGTGCTTTCATCGTTGCATCGAGCCTGTTTTTTGTTGTATTTTTGTTATTATATTGATATAAGAGAGCTATCTAAAGAATGAACTTGATCCTCTCCTGCAGCTCCGCGCTGAAATCGGCTAAATCTTCTGATGTGATCACTCCATCGTGTATCATCTGCAGCAAAAGCAACTCGAACCGTGAACGGCGAATATCACAAGCTAACACGCCTGAATTCCGCCTGTCTTTTCTGACTTTCTTCTCCAGCTCCCAATACTTTACCGACGCTCTCTCATCGCTGTTCAGGATTATCTTGTATTCTTCCACCAGTTTCTCCATATACGCTTCCTGCCATTCGGGGAGTTTTTGGCGGAACAGCTTCCAATCCTTTTCTTTCAGTTGATAATCAATATACTCCATCTCTGCACCTCTGTTATAGTACACCGAACAGATCGGTGATTTTTGTCTCCTGAATGATCCTCTCGCTTGGTCGATCAACATTTCGGAGCATCGCTTCTACCCGGCTCGATATCACAACATCAACAAATCTATTGGTATTGATCCCGCGCAGAGAAAAGAAAAGTAACGGATCCTCATCCAGCCTTGCGCCAACGCCGTACAGAACCGCCGCCACGTGCTTGCACATGACCGCCCAGTCGGGGCATGAACAGTTGAAGGATATCTCCCGCGGCTTCGGGAACAGTCCGTCCTTCTCCAAAAATACACCCTTCAGCTCCTTCGGAAAGTCGCCGTTTACCAGCTTATCGAGCGTTTCCACCTTAGCGCCGCATTTTTCGGTGATCTCTCCGATGCGCTTTTCGGAAAGCGGACTGACGCGTATCTCCACCTTATACGGCGTTTTTCTTGTCCCTTGTACACGCGCTTGTATCTTACCCTTTTTGATTTGCAGATCAACTACCGCACCGGTCTTGACATAGCGTCTGCCACGCGGAAGTCGTGTATCATAATCGGCGTAGCGTTCGAGATTGTCGCACCACGCCTTGCCCCACCAGCTTGTCGCGATTTGGCGCGACTTGATGATGATAGGATGCAGTTCCTGACCTTTTGCCGCCGCCTTTTGCGCGGTATTTTTAACGTTGCGTTTCAGCTCGGACTCGGTCGGCTGGGGATAATTCATTTCGTTCCAATATCGCGCCATACTTACGCCTCCAGTCTGAGCAGGTTCATCAGCTCGTCGTTGCTCATCTCGGTGATCCAGTTCTCGCCGCTTGTACCGATGACGTTCTCTGCCAACTCTTTCTTTGAGGAGATCAGCGCGTCGATCTTCTCCTCCACCGATCCCTTACAGACGAATTTATGTACCATCACATTCTTTTTCTGTCCGATACGGAACGCGCGGTCGGTCGCCTGATTCTCCACCGACGGATTCCACCAGCGATCGAAGTGGATCACATGATTGGCGTTAGTGAGGTTCAGCCCCGTACCGCCCGCCTTGACGGAAAGCACTAAATACGGCACATAGCTGTCGCTTTGAAAGCGATCTACAATCTCGTTTCTCTGCTTGACGGAAACGCCGCCGTGTATCACCCCGCCGCGACGTTCAAATACCTCTGCTAAATAATCGTCTAAATATCCTGTTATCTCCTTGAACTGCGTGAATACCAGTACACGCTCGCGCTTTTCGGCGATCGTCTGCGCCAATTGTCTAAGCAACTCGAACTTGCCGCTCTGCGCAGGGCTGTATTCCTCTGATCCAAGATACTGATCTGGGTGATTGCATATTTGCTTGAGGTGCAGCAAGAGCGAGAGCACCAAGCCGCGCCGCTCTATACCGTCGCTGCTGAGCACCTTATCTTGCATTTCAGCAAGCAGCTTCCGGTACAGTACGGTCTGTTTCGGCGAGAGCGCAACATAATCGACCTGTTCCAGCTTATCCGGCAAATCGGAAATAATCTTCTTATCGGTTTTCACACGCCTTAACAGGAAGGGCGCAATCATATTCCTGAGCTTCGCGTATCCCTCGGGATTCTGCTCCAAGCCGCGGCAGAACGCCTTGAACTCCGCCATACTGCCGAGCAAGCCTTTATTGAGAAAATCGAGCAGCGACCACAGGTTAGAGAGGTCGTTTTCGATCGGCGTGCCGGTCATTGCGATTCTCATACAACTTTTGAACTTCTTGATCTGCTTTGTCTGTTTTGTGGCGGGATTTTTGATCGCCTGCGCCTCATCCAGAATAATACAATCCCACACAGGCTTTTCCAATGCTTCTATCGACATCGCCATGCGGTAGGTCGTAATCGTCAAAAAGGCGTTTGACTCCTTAAAGCGTTCTGACAATTCCGGGGCATGAGCACCATGCAATATTTCAACGGACATTTCCGGAGTGAATCTCGCCGCCTCCTTCTGCCAGTTTCCAAGCAAGGAAGCAGGCACGATTAATAATACTTTACCGTTCAGCTTTTGCGCTCGTAATGCTTCCAAGAAAGCGAGTATTTGTACCGTCTTGCCAAGTCCCATATCGTCCGCGAGACACGCGCCGAAGCCCAGCGTATTCATTTGTAACAGCCATTGATAGCCGATTTCTTGATATGGGCGCAGCTCGCCGCTAAATGCGGCAGGAACGGGAGCGTCCTTTGTCTTACGCGGATCGCGCAGGCTCTTTAATAAGCCGCCCAGCCACTTGCCGTTGGTGATGACCGTGCCGACTTCTTCCCCTGTACTTGTGTTCTTCATTTGAGAACGCAGCGCGTCGAGCAGACTGATCTCGCCGTCATAATGCTTCATCTCGGCAAGCAACTTTTTCAGTTTCTCATGATCGACCTCGATCCACTTGCCTTTGATGAAAGATAATCCCTCCGTCTGTCTGAGCAGGTCACGAATCTCGGCTTCTGTCAGCGTCACGCCTCCGACCGTCAGAGACGGCGTCATATGCAGCAGTGCGTCCATACCAAGCAGCGAGGGCCTCTCCTCGCCCATCTTCACTGTCAGAGCAAAAGTTGAATTACGCTTCTTCCACCAGTTCGGAATACGGCAGAGGATTCCGCAGCTTTCCAACGCGGAAACGTCATTCAGAAACTGATACGCCTCATCTGCCGTCAATCCCAAAGGATGGAACAGCTCGCCGCTGTCCATAAATCCGCCGATCAACTCGGATACCTCCGCTGCCTTATTCAGACAGGAAAGCAGCTCTAACAGCTTTGACCGGTCGTCGCGGTACTCGGTCAGCGCATATTGTAAAGGAACATGGCGCACGCGTCCGCCATCGCCTTTCGTTGCGTATGTCGCCAAGAACGCAAACGGAATTTCACCCTCATTGCTTTCCACCAAATGGAAAAAGACGCGTTCGGGTACATGGAGCTTCTGGCTTTTCTCTGCAAAGTACAGCGATACCTTGCCGGAGTACGCCTTGATTTGTTTAGAGAATACCGCAAGCAGTCTGCGATACTGCCTTTTGATCCATGTTCGCGTAACAAATTCCGCGCCGAGCGTAAACGGAACGGAGCTGAGCAAGATAGCTATGCTCTCTTCACTCGGCACAAGCTCGGTTTTCTCTCGGCTCAGCTCTAAGCCGGAGACCGCTGTCAGCTCTTCCATGAATCTCTCCGCAAGTTGACAGAGATACACGCCCGCCGCGTCAAAGCATTCGGGCCGCTCCCGGAACGCCAACTCACACAGTGCGGCATACGGAGCCTTGGAAAAGTCTCCGACATATTCTTGTAGCCTTTTATCCGTATAGACGATATCATCTGCCCGGAATCCGTCTTTTGTAATAATAAAACACAACTTATCCATCTCTGCACCCATTTCTACTGAAAGAATCGGTAAATACTACAACCAATATTACGCCTTTTTCAGAATAATGCAAGCATTTTTCGAAATAATACGTTAATGATTCGGAATAATACTGAACTTTTCAAAACAATGCGGCGGATTTCGCTACTCAAATGGAATACTGCGTGGTTTTGATTTACCTGATCGTTTTACTATTTTTCTCCAAAATAGAGTAAGCAAATACGCGCAGCTGCCGATTGCTGTACCGAGGGTATTGCTTATCACATCGTCTGTCTCCGTCATGCCGAGGTGGGCGAAACACTGGATCGCTTCGACACTTGCTGACATCAATAGTCCAACCAATATCGTGAATAGGATTCGTTTTCCTGTGCTACCTACGAGTACAAACGGCAGTGATAATCCCAACGGGACGAACAGGAACACATTCATCAGCATGGAACGGTACATTTCTGGCTGGAGCTTCGCTCGTTCAAAGGATGAAAACGGAACAAAATCTGCTCCGGCATTTTTCTCTCCCCGAGAAAAAATAGTAATATACAGGATCGCTCCTATCGCGATCACCGCCAAAACTGCGCCGATGATCCGCATATATTTGTAAAATGCCGCACCGATCACCGACCACACCAATACCAATATCGGTATGGTTATGAGGATAGTAGATATATTTGATACATAGATCTCGCGTAACAAGCTATCCATCAGCGTCTCCGTTTAACGATAATATAATAGTATAACATACTTTTTTGCGTTTGTCACTCGGAATATTTCTTTGATTGGCGTAGTATTTTTTGACTTAGTTTTTGTGCAAGTTTTTCTCGTCAAAAACGAAGCAACCCACATTGTTGTTTAAGAAACGGCTTGGAATCGTCATCTGAATTATCGTACAACCCACTTTATCAGGAAATCAATTTAACAACCCACCTCAAAAACAACCCTACAAACTCCTCAAAAACGGCTTAACGGTCGGCGTTGACGACCGATGTGACTCCCTAAAACTCTAAACAGCAACCCACATCCTTTTCACCTGCTTAAAAATCGAACTTGCACCGTATTCGTCATAGTACACAAAGAAAAAATAGTTTTGAAAAAGACTTGACTTCAGCGGTTTTCTAAGTTAACATACAACACCCTTACGAATGAGTAATCTCACCAAAATCTGGAAACACTAATGAGGAACGAATACGAGTGAGGTGAGTGAACCATGAAAACGCAAATAACGGAGGCTCCGAGAAGGGCTCAGCTCTACTGGCTCAGTAAAAATGAAGCGAGGGATGAAACATTCATGATCTTTCTGCAAAGCATAATCGCAAATCAGAAGGATCAGGAAACGCTCCCCGTTGTCATCGAATCGGGCGAGGGCGATCCCGAAGAGATGGTCTATCTGCTGTTGAAGCGGAACATTGACCGTCCACACACAGAGCTGAGCAAAGCCTCCTGACCAAAGGCTGCTTCCGCACAGCGGCAGCCTTACATATACATTATATATTGGAAACATTATCCTGTTGTAACGCAACGGAGAGGAGTGATAAAATGAAAACAGAAATCTTGAAAGAGAGGGCGAGGGTCGTGGAAAGATTCGCTATCGCGGCGTACTGCCGTATCTCGGTGGACGACGAGCTGAACAAAGAGAACACCTCGATTGAGAACCAAAAAGCGATCATCGAGGAATTCGCGGAGCAGAACTTTCCCGGCTCGGCGCTCGACTTCTATGAGGATCGCGACCGCTCGGGGTACACCTTTGAGCAGCGCGAAAGCTATCAGCGGCTTCGGCGCAAGCTGTTCCGGCACCAATACGACATCCTGATCGTCAAGGACCTGTCCCGATTCTCGCGAAGAAACGGCGCGGGCTTGGTGGAGCTGGAAGCCTTGCGTGATGAAGGAATACGCATCATCGCGATCGGAGATAACATCGACTACCCCACCAACGACGACTGGCTGCGCATCCAGATCTACTTCTTCATGAACGAGATGCCCGTGACCGACACCTCGAAAAAGGTACGGAATGTGATCAAGCGCCGTCAGCAGGACGGTCGGTGGATCAGCGCCGTGCCCTACGGCTATGTGATGACCAACACCAAGACGATGACATACACCGTCGAGCCGAGTGAGGCGCAGATCGTGCGTGAGATCTTCCGCCTGTACAACGAGGGCTGGGGCTACCGCAAGATCGCCAATCATTTGACTGATCGTCGTTACCCCACTCCGCGCATGAGCGAGAGAGCGCGGATCGAAGCGCGAGGCGATGAATACCACCGCGAGGTCAAGATCGCATGGAGCGTTGCGACCGTGCAGGGAATCCTGCAAAACGACTTCTATATGGGCACGCTTCGGCAGGGCAAGACGACGCGCAAGAAGATCAACGGCGACGATATCAAGCGCGACGAAGAAGATCAGCTGATCTTTCTCAACCATCACGAGGCAATCATCGAGCCGACGGTATTCTCACAGACGCAGGCGCTGATGAAAACGCGCAGCAAAGGCAACTACCGTGGGGTGAAAAAGTACGAGAACGCCTACTCTGGATTGCTCCGCTGCGGCGACTGCGGCGCGCCGATGTTCTCGCTCAGCCGTCCCGATCTTGCCCCCGCCTACCTCTGCGGCACCTATCACAAGCAGGGCAAGGCGCACTGCACGCGCCACTACATCCGCGTCGAGGTGCTCGACGGCATCATCCGCGAATATCTAAAAGCGGTGAAAGCTACCTGCGAGGACATGATCGGGAAGCTCGAAGAGGAGATCGCCGCGCAGGAGCAAAACAAACAGCAGAACACCGACCTGCTCACGGAGCTGGAGGAACGGATCGCCGCCGAGAAGGAGTCGAAAAAGATCTTTCTGCGCCAATGCGCACGGGAGATCGCACGCAATCCGAAACGTGAGGAAAGTATCCAAGCCACCTACGACGAGCTGATCGCGGAGTGCGAGAGCGTGATCGAGGGGCTGGAGAACCAGAAGCGCATGACCTTTGAGCGGCACGAGACCGCCGTCAAAGCGCATGAGATCGCGCCGAAAGCGGTCGGGCTGTTCGAGCGGATACTCAAAAAGGAAACGTTCAACAAAGCCGACCTGGAGCTGATCGTCGACAACATCACGGTGTACGAAACGTATATCCACATCAAGCTGAAAGCGGACATCGAGGGGATCCTGTCGAGTCCCCTCTTCCCCGACGGCACGCATAACAATTCTCCCGATCCTCTCGCTACCACCGCCGTACAACACGCAAACCACCATTCCGACAGGATTTTTGCTGTCAATGTTATCAGTGACGGTGACGACTTCCGGATTTGTATTCATCGGGATCTCTACGGTCGTGGATGATGTTTTGATGACAATGCTTTGCGGCGTCGGATCGAGAACATATCCGGTCGGGCATTGTCGATTGTACAGTTCCTGACTGTGCGCATTCGAGCGCTGCTTCTCTGAGCCTGCGCAGTCGGTAGTAGTATGTCTTGGTTGCGATACCGGCTTGTTTGCAAAACGCTTTGACGCTCAAGCCGCTGTCCTCACGTTCTTGCACCATCGCGCTCCATTGATTTAGCCTGACCTGTTGCCGTATTTCCGTGATCTCATTCATGTAACCACCCACTTCCATCTTTCTCAAAAAGTGCAATTTACTCCATTGTACCTTTTGGGACTGTTTTGCAATTTACTCCATTGTACCTTTTGGGACTGTTTTGCCCGGTTACATTATCTCATGTTTGACCGTGCTTGAACAGAGGGGTGATTATTAAGCAGTTACGATTACCGTGAATTTCTGATGAAATTCGGATTTGTATTTTACTTGGATCCCGTGACCTAAAAGCAATTCGGCGTTTTGAATAACGGTTTCACTCTCCTTTTCTTTGAAATCCTCCGGCGGACGGGTTACGACAGTGACAGAAACGCCATTTAGAATTACCTGCGACAAAAGCTTTATCGTTTGTGTTAAGCGGTTTTTACGCATAAACGGGCTAACGATCAGGATTTCTTTAGTTGCGTGCGTAACGTCGTCTGCAAAAACGGGATAAAAGCTTTTTCCGTCATAAATCAAATCCGGCGTTATAGGCTCATTTGTTTTGATTATTGCCTTATCCCCCACAGCGGCATAGCCTTTTACGCGCTTTTGATACATTTTTTCGAGCATAGGCACATGAATATCCACATAATCATAAACCTGCACTTCGGTTTTGCCGGTATAATTGCGGTGTAATCTGCCTGTATACTGAGCGACCTTACCTTTCCATGCAATCGGAAGCGCGAGAAAAAGAGTATCGAGCCTTGGATAATCAAACCCTTCGCCAACATATTTTCCGGTGGCGATGATAATAAGTTTTTCATTGTCAGGGATTGCTTCGAGCCTT
>CACWTM010000102.1 GCA_902763855.1 uncultured Ruminococcus sp.
GACGACGCCGAAGAGCACAAGGTCGCAAGCAAGCTCCCCGTACAGGGCTTTTACCGCGTTCATACCCGTGAGAAGAACCTCGATCTGCTGTTCATGGTCTTAGTAGCGATGGCACGTTCGGGAGCTACCGACGAGAGAGGCGGCAGCCGCAGGATGCTGTTCAACACGATAACCGACAAATAATCTTTACAACACTGTGCAAATCAAGAAAGGAACCTCATAATGCAAGGTAATACTCTGTTTTATGTGATCGGCGGTCTCATCGCTGTCGGAATCATCATCGCTATTGTATTCGTCGTAAAGCGTTACAACAATATCAAGAAGAACGGCGTCGAGGCTGACGCCGTCGTGTCCCGCATTGAGGAGAACGAAACCACAAACGACGATGGAAGCACCGACTACAGCTATACCTACTACGTCAGGTTCACGGCGCAGGACGGTCAGGCTGTCGAAGCAAGATTAGGCGGCGCGCCGAGGTTTACCAACGTAGGGGATCGGGTGCGTATCAAGTACCTGCCCGAGAAGCCGAGGTACGCTATTATTATCAAATAATCCATATAACAGCTTATATATCGGCATATAGAGTCAAAAGGGATGAACGCATAACAAATAGCAGATAAACCCATGACGAAGGAGAAGAAGAGTGAAAAATAAGAAAAAGCTGTTGGTATTATCCGTTTTTGTCGTATTGGCGATTATATCCTCGGTTGTATACGTCGTCGCCGTCGGCAATCACTATACGCTGCATACCATGACCTTTTTGGGAACGGAACAGCTGCCGCGTACTGAGGTCAAGCTGAGCGACGAAAGTATAGTACGCGTGACAGACGTCAGAATGGAAAACGAGGAGCTTGTCGTTGTATTTGAAGCGCTGAACCCGGGAAAAACAACCGTCAACATCAGAATTGAGCCTGAAGACAGTTTTGCTCCGCTGCACGAAAGAGTCTTTGAGGTTAACGGCTTTCATACCCTGTTTGACCATACAGACGGTAAAATCAGATTTAACGGATTTCAATTTGTTGTTTATGCCGCTTTGTTTGTTCTTTTTGCCGTACAGTTTATGACGCTGTGGATGTTCAGCGATTGTCGGAAGAGGGGAGATTTCTCCTATGCGATGGTTGCCTGCGGCGGTATCGGAATATATAACTTGGTGTTGTTTTCTTATCTCCTGTATAGAATGCTGACCAGCTATATTGATTCGGTCGCCATCCTGATTTCGGTGGTAACCGAAACCGGACAGCTGCTGCTATTTGGGCTTACGCCCGTTATGCTCGTTATTTCCGTGCTGCTCGCTGTCAGTAATATCCGGCTGATGCGAAATGAGGGAAGAAGGCCCGTCAATACGCTGGGTATCATATTTGCGGCTTTATGGTTTATCGGAATGGTACTGACGCTTGGCACGAATGATTCGATCATGCTGTTGGATATTTCTTATCCGAAAACCGTCTGGCTTATTCTGATCTATGTTATCGCTTACTTTGAGTGTATGTTCTTATCAACAGTCGCGTGTACCTATCTTTCTACGAAATATCTTCCGCCGTTTGACCGCGACTATATCATCATCCTCGGCTGCGGCATCAGAAAGGACGGAGGTCTGACGCCGCTTTTGAGGGGGCGTGTTGACAGCGCCGTGACGTTTGAGAAGAAGCAGTATGAGCAGACCGGCAAGCACGCGGTGTTTGTGCCTTCGGGAGGACAGGGAGCGGACGAGGTCATGTCCGAGAGCGAAGCGATGAAAAACTATCTGCTGAGCATCGGTATACCGCAGGAGCAGATCATTCTTGAGAACAAAAGCGAGAACACCATGCAGAATATGCAGTTTTCAAAGAAAGTGATCGAAGAACACGGCGGAGAGATCAAAGACAAGAGGATTGCCTTTGCTACTACCAATTATCATGTGTTCCGAGGATATATCCTCGCCCGCAAGAACGGCTTTGAGGCGAAAGGGATCTCCGCAAAAACAAAGTCATATTTTTATTTCAACGCTTTCCTGCGTGAGTTTATCGGCTTGCTTGTCGATCAAAAGTGGAATCATATTGTTTATATTATGCTGATCGTCGCTTTGATCGTAACGCTGAATCTTGTAGGGTAAAGTAATACTTATCAAACAATATATTTCAGTCTAATCGGAGGTGCCGGCAAATGAAAACCGAAAGAGAAAAAATGACAAACGCCGAGCCGTTTTTGACGACCGATCCTCAGCTCATGGAGGATAAGAAAAACGCGCGGCTCTTATGCTCGCGTTTCAATCATTCCCCCGAGGATGAAGCGCTCAGAAAATCTCTGCTCAAAGAGCTGCTGGGAGGCTGCGGAGAAGAGATCGCGGTAAAACCGCCTTTCCGCTGCGACTACGGCTACAACATCTTTGTGGGCGAGGACTTTTTCATGAACTTTGACTGCGTGTTTCTGGACGCCGCGCCCATCAGGATCGGCAAGCATTGTATGATAGGGCCGAAAACCTGTATCTACGCAATCGGTCACCCTTTAGACGCGGAATCAAGGAGAAAGAAGATCGGTATCCCCAAGCCGGTCACCATCGGCGATAACGTCTGGATCGGCGGCGGGGTCACGATCCTCCCGGGCGTTACGATCGGCGACAATACGGTCGTTGCTGCCGCCTCGGTTGTAACGAAATCATTTCCCGGTAATGTGGTAGTCGCGGGAAATCCGGCGCGTATCATAAGAGAGCTCAGTAACAGCGAAGAAGTGTGAACGCGAGTATAAATGCAGTAAACTAATAATAGGCGTACGCCAATAAAAGAAGAAACCGGAAGGCAAAATGCCTTCCGGTAACATCCCGCCAGTAATTCTCCGTTAAGGACAACTACATAAAACGGGAGCCTTTGATCTTGACATATCAGTCTGAAGTATAAGGTAAAAGAGCGATCTGACGCGCACGCTTGATAGCGACGGTGAGCTCACGCTGATGAGCAGCGCAGGTACCGGTCACGCGGCGGGGCAGGATCTTCGCACGCTCAGACATGTAGCGGCGCAGACGAGCGATATCCTTGTAGTCGATATGCTCAACCTTATCAACACAGAAGCCGCATACCTTACGGCGGCGTCTGTTACCCATAGGTCTGTCAGCCATGTTGGGTTCTCCTTTCGTAAATTAGGATATGTAGGAGGGATTTCGCCCCTACGAAAATTTAGAACGGTAAATCATCATCCAAAGGCATAACCTGGAAGTCGTCGGGAGCGCCTGCGGAGTAAGCGGCAGGCTGCTGGGGAGCGGGCTCCGGAGGGAGCTGAGATCCGCCGTAGCTGTTCGCTCTGGGAGCCTGAGAATAGCCGCCGTAGGAGGAATTACCGCCATAGGTGCCGGCGCCTGCTTCTCTGCGCTCACCGGTGAAGCTGACGTTGTCAGCGACGACCTCGATCGCGGTGCGGTTCTGTCCGTCCTTCGTCTGATACTGACGGGACTGGAGCTGACCGTCCACGGCGATCAGAGAACCTTTGGAGAAATTGCGGCAAACGAACTCAGCCGAGCTGCGCCACGCGACAATATCAAAGAAATCCGCCTGACGCTGTTCTCCCGCCTTCACATAGCTGCGGTCGACCGCAATACGGAAGGAAGTGACGGAGATACCGGTGTTCGTTGTCTTTAACTCGGGGTCAGCAACAAGGCGACCCATCAAAATAACTCTGTTGATCATAGTAGAAATCCTTTCGTTCCGGCTGTATAGCCGTAAAAATCCTTATTCGTTTCGTTTTAATTATTCTGCGGTCTCTTCAGCAGGAGCTTCCTCAGCTGCGGGAGCTTCCTCCGCCTCAGCCTCGGGCTCTTCCTGAACAGGAACCTCGGAACCCTCGGGCTTACGGATGATCAATGAGCGGATAACGCCGTCGGTGATCTTGTAGATACGATCCAGCTCTGCGGGGAACTCAGCCTCAGACTCGAAGTTCATCAGCACATAGTAGCCCTCAGCTTCCTTGTTGATCAGGTAAGCCAGCTTGCGCTTGCCCCACTCGTCAACACTCTGCAGAGTAGCGTGCTTCTCGATGAGAGCCTTGAACTTCTCGATGAGAGCTTGGATACCATCCTCGCCCTGCTTCATTGAAATTACCATTACGGTCTCGTAATTAGCCTTCAATGCCATGTTTTTACACCTCCTCTTGGACATTCGGCGCCATACAAATCTATACGGCGCAAGGTATGTTAGAATCTGTTAGCCTGTCAATACGCATACTGACACACATAACATGAGTATTATATAAGAAAGTTTTGGATTTGTCAAGAAAAATCGTCGGAAAAACCTTTTCCCGAGATCGTATTTGCGGTCGTGGTGACGATGAACGCGCCGTGATCAGCGGATAAGACGGCGTTCCGCACCCGATATGCGTCGTGCGGACGCACCGCGCAGAGGATCACGCCCAGCTCACTGCCGCTGTAGCCGCCGCGCGCGGAGAGAAGGGTCACTCCCCTATCCTCCTGCCCGGTGATCATATCGGTCAGCTCCTCGGGCTTTGCCGTCACGATCAAGAGCAGTTTTCCGTTATCTCTCGAGAAGCCGAACACCACCGCGTCGATCATTTTCGTCGAGACAAAGATCGCGATCACGGCGTATAACGCCTGCTCCAGACTGCCGTACACGATCGCGGAGAGCGCGATCACCACGATATCGGAGATCAGCACGATGCTCCCGACGCTGCGATATGGAAAACGCTTATTCAGATTCCGCGCGATGATATCCGTGCCGCCGGTGCTGCCGCCGCGCAGGAAGATCAGCCCCAGTCCGAAGCCGGACAAAAGCCCGCCGAAGATGGCGGCGAGGATCAGATTTCCCTGATAATGCAAGCCAAGCGCGGAAAAGCCGTCGATCAGCACGGAAACCAGCGTACTCGCTATCACCGTGCGGATGATGAAGCGCGCGCCGCTCTCGACTGCTCCCCAGATGAACAGCGGGATATTCAAGAGGAGCGCCGTAAAGCCGATCGGAACGCCGAGCAGGTGGTTGAGCATGGTCGCAAGACCCGTCACCCCGCCGGGCGCGATATCGTTCGGCGCGGTGAAAAAATCGACCGACAGCGCATAGACCGCCGCGCCGAGGGCTATCAGCAGATAGTCGATCGCATAGGCTTTTGCTCTGTCGGTTTTCTTCATGGGATCACGCTTTCATCACTTATTGACCGTATTATAGGCGGGACAAGACCCTCCCCTACTGATTCAGGTCATATGATTAATTATTCGCGTGAATAGCTCATTTATACGCTCCTGACTGCCTTTGAGGTACAGCCAGCCAAAGAGCGCTTCCATCCCTGTCGCCGCGTGGTAATCGGAAAGGGTCGAATGCTTGGACGCGGAATTGACCTTTGTGTTCCTGCCGCGCTTGTAGACGGCAAGCTCTTCCTCCGTCAATTCATCAAGCAGAAGCTGCATATATCCAGCCTGGCTCTTGCAGTTGACCATCTCGACCTTGAGCTTATTCAGCTCGCCGACGTGGGACGCGCTGTGCGTGACCAGATACTCACGCACCAGAAGATCATATACGCCGTCGCCGATGAACGCGAGATTCAGCGTCGGCATGGTGTTCAGCGTTCTGTCATCCATCGCCATCAGTCGATAAAGTCGAACTCAAGGTCATAGATGGAGACGGTGTCGCCCTCCTGACAGCCCGCCTCGCGGAGCTTGTCGATGACGCCTGCGCTTTGGAGGAGGTTCTCAAAGTACGCGAGACCCTCATAGTCGTCGAAGTTGACCGCACGCAGAACGCGCAGGAGCCACTTACCCTCGACCATGTAGACGCCGTCCTGGACGGTGATCTTCACGTCGCCGAAGGCTTCCTCAGAGAGCTCAGGCATCGGCTCAGGCTCATAGACCTTGATCGGCGGGAGCTTCGACAGCTCCTCGACGATCTTATTGAGAAGCGGATCGACGTCATAACGGATCGCCGCCATCATCGGGAAAAACTCATAGCCCTGATTCTCGACCCACGCCTTGAAGTCAGCAATCTGCTCATCGGTCGCAAGGTCGCATTTATTGCCCGCGACCAGCATCGGACGCTCGGCAAGCTCAGGGTTGAAGCGCTTTAATTCCTCATTGATGACGCGGAAATCCTCCTTCGGATCGCGCGCTTCACTGCCCGAAACGTCCACGATATGCACCAGCAGTCGGCAACGTTCCACATGGCGCAGAAATTGGTGTCCGAGACCTGTGCCGTCAGCCGCGCCCTCGATCAGACCGGGAATGTCCGCCATGACAAAGGACACGCCGTCGCCCATGGAGACAACGCCGAGGGTCGGGGTGATCGTGGTGAAATGGTAGTTCGCGATCTGTGGCTTCGCATGAGAGACGACGGAGATCAGGGTCGATTTACCGACGTTCGGATAGCCGACAAGACCGACGTCCGCCAAAAGCTTCAGTTCCAGCGTAACCTCGAATTCCTCGCCGGGCATACCGGGCTTCGCAAAACGCGGCGCCTGACGGGTCGGGGTCGCGAAATGCTTATTGCCCCAGCCGCCCTTGCCGCCTTTCGCGACAACGACAGGCTCCTTGCCGGAGAGATCCGCCATGATGCGGCCGGTTTCGGCGTCGCGGACGAGCGTACCGACAGGCACCTTGACGATCAGATCCTCCGCCGCCTTGCCGTACTTCCTGCCGCCGGAGCCGTTATTGCCCTTTTTCGCTTCAAACTTGCGCTTATAGCGGAAATCGGCGAGCGTGGAAAGATTGGAGTCAGCGACAAAGATCACGTCGCCGCCCTTGCCGCCGTCGCCGCCGTCGGGGCCGCCGGAGGCAACGTACTTTTCACGGTGAAACGCAACGGCGCCGTCGCCGCCGTCACCGGCTTTTATCAAAATTTTAGCTTTATATACAAACATAGTGATACCTCATTCTGTAGGGATGACCATTGGTCATCCGCGGACGAGCAATGCTCGTCCCTACAAATAAAAAGAAAGGGCGGTTGAAGAACCGCCCCTAAAATGGTCAATTACTGCTCAACAGGATAAACGCTGGCGCGCTTTCTGTCCTTGCCCATACGCTCAAAGCGGACAACGCCGTCTACCTTTGCGAAGAGAGAATCATCAGAGCCGCGGCCTACATTGTTGCCGGGATGAATGTGAGTGCCTCTCTGCTTGACGAGAATGTTGCCGGCTAAGACGAACTGACCGTCAGCGCGCTTTACGCCAAGACGCTTGGACTCGCTGTCACGACCGTTCTTTGTTGAACCCATACCTTTTTTATGAGCGAACAACTGCAGATTTATTTTCAGCATAACCTTACACCTCCGAATATGTTACTTTTAGATACTTGGGATATTGCTCCGAAAGGGAGCTCAGATGAAGCTGTAATCCGTTGAATAATACACGGCATTTCTCAGCTTCTGTTTCAGTCTTCACTTTCAGGTACATATCGCCGTCGGACGCCTGCAGCTCAGGCTTCAGTCCAAGAACCCCCGTGACGGTATTCGCCGTCATGTATGCCGCAGAGGAAACCCCCGCGCATAGGATCTCGGGACCTTCGGGATTCATGTCCGAATGACCGGTGATGTGAAAGCCGAAGATCGGCTCCGTACCGAAAAATCTGACTTTGATCATCAGGCGTTGATAGCCTTGATCTCAACCTTAGTGTAAGGCTGACGGTG
>CACWTM010000103.1 GCA_902763855.1 uncultured Ruminococcus sp.
GCAAAGATCCCCTTCATCGCGATGATCGCGGGCGCGATCTTCGGCGGTTCGCCGTGGGTCTCCACCTCCGCGTACTTCATCGGCATGGCGGCGATCATCGTCTCCGGTATCATGCTGAAAAAGACCAAGCCCTTCGCGGGCGAGCCGGCTCCCTTCGTTATGGAGCTGCCCGCATACCACTGGCCGACGCTCGGCAACGTCCTGCGCTCCATGTGGGAACGCGGCTGGTCCTTCATCAAGAAGGCGGGCACGATCATCCTGCTCTCCACCATCGTTCTGTGGTTCCTCTCCCGCTTCGGCTTTGTGGACGGCGCGTTCACGATGCTGGGTGAGGAGGAGATCGGCAGCAGCATCCTCGCTGTGATCGGCAACGCGATCTCCTGGATCTTCGCACCGCTCGGCTGGGGCAACTGGCAGGCGGCTGTCGCTTCCATCACCGGTCTCATTGCCAAGGAGAACATCGTCGGCACGATGGGCGTTCTCTACGGCGGCGGCGAGCTCTCTACATGGGCGACGCTGGCTTCTGTCTTTACCGGTGTGACGGGCTTCTCCTTCATGGTATTCAACCTGCTGTGCGCGCCGTGCTTCGCGGCGATGGGCGCGATCAAGCGCGAGATGAACTCCGGCAAATGGACGGCGTTCGCGATCGCTTATCAATGCCTGTTCGCCTATGCGGTCGCGCTGTGCATCAACCAGATCGGCGGCGCCTTCACCGGCAACCTGAACGTTTTCGGTCTGATCGTCGCGATCCTGCTGATCATCGGCATGCTGTTCATGCTGTTCAAGCCGTATAAGGAAGCGAGCAAGCTGACTAAGAAGGTGAAGATCAAGTAGGATCGTGTCATGCGAACCGCCGCAAGGCGGTGTGGCAATCTCCTTCCTGCTACGACCGGTCGGAGTGACAGGGGGATGGTCGCTTTGCTCCCTCGGAATGACATCACAAAACTAAAGGAGTGGAATGTATGTTGACATGGATCTCAGAGAATATCGGCACCATCATCATCTGCGCTGTGCTGGTCGCGATCGTCGCGGCTATCATCGTGAACATGGTGAAGAAGAAGCGCAGAGGGCAGTCGATGGTCTGTAACTGCGGCAACTGCAAGGCGTGTCCCATGTCCGGCTCCTGCCATAAGCAATAGAATCTTCGATTGTACATAGCAAAAGGGACTGTGAAGAAACGAAGCTTGGAGCTTCGATCTTCACAGTCCCTTGTTTTATCAATCATCCTAATTGTGCCATACTTCAACGATATGACAATCGCGCTCTGATGCAACTGAGTTCGGGGTGAGTGTGGAAACGCCTGCCCCTCATCAGTCAGGCACAGCCTGACAGCTTCCCTCCGAGGGGAAGCCTATCTCATTAATACACCTTGCGGACGACTGCGCCGAGAGGGGCTAAGGAGAGCTTCGCGAGCTTGAAGAACTGCATGCCGAAGGGGATGCCGACGATGGTGATGCACCAGATCAGGCCGAACGCCGCGTTCAGCGCCGCCATCTCGATCCCGCCGAAGAAGAACCACAGGACGTTCACGATGCAGGAGAACGGGCCGCCCTCGTAATAGATCTCCTTTTTGAACGGCCAGAAGGACATGGACGCGAGCTTGAAGCACTGCAAGCCCACCGGGATGCCGACGACGGTGATGCACCACAGCGCGCCGAAAAGCCACCAGCTCAGTCCGCTGAGGAAGCCGCCGAAGATGAACCACAGGATATTGCCGATCGTTCTCATGGCTTTCTCTCCTTCATGGTGTACTGGAGGTACAGCATCAGCGCCGTACCCATCAGGGCATGGGAGAACTCGCCCGTGCCGTAGGACGCGACGACCTCGTCGATGGGCATGAGCTCATAGGTCAAAAGCTCGTCGTCGTCAAGGTGCTGGGCGCCCGTCTGGGTGAGCTCCTCCGCGAGATAGACGTGGAAGCGGTTACAGAACAGCGCGGGATTCGGGCTGACGGAGCCGAGGTGGGTCAGCCTGCCGACCTTGAAGCCGGTCTCCTCAAGTAGCTCGCGGCTTGCGCTCTCTGCAGGATCCTCCCCCTCATCGGCGACGCCGCCGGGAAACTCGAGACTGACCGTCTCGGACGAATGGCGCCACTGGCGCACCAGCACGAACTGTCCCTCGTAGACGGCGATCGTCTGCACCCAGTCGGGGGCGGTCATGGCGATGTAGTCGCCTTCGACCCCGTTGGGCGCGATCTCGTGCTGGACGTTTACGTCGAAAACAGGGGTGTGGAGGAGGAGCTTTCTCTCCCCTACCTTCCATTTCAGGTTGTTATCCTTCATCTTTTTACCTCTTGCGGTGCTGAAAATACTGCTCCTTTTTGTGAGATTGCCACGGGCTTGACACGCGCGTCAAGCCCTCGCAATGACAGCGGGAAAGGGAGCATGTTTTGAATTATTCCTCAAATAAGGGGGTGGAGAAATAGCGCTCCGCGGTGTCGGGAAGGACGGTGACGACGGTCTTGCCCTTGCCGAGCTTCTTCGCGAGCTTTAAGGCGGCGGCTACGTTCGTGCCGCTGGAGATGCCGCACATCAAGCCCTCCTCGCGCGCAAGGCGCTTTGCGGTCTCGAGCGCCTCCTCATCCGTGACGACGTAGATCTCGTCGTAGATCTCCCGGTTCAGGATATCGGGGATGATGCCGTCGCCGATACCCATTTGCAGGTGGGTGCCGATGGTGCCGCCCGCTAAGATCGCGGCGTTCTCAGGCTCGACCGCCCAGATCTCGATCTCGGGGTACTGCGCCTTGAGCACCTCGCCGATACCGGTCAGGGTGCCGCCGGTGCCGATGCCGGAGCAGAAGCCGTCGATATGGTCGGCGCACTGCTGCATGATCTCGAGCGCGGTGTACTTCTTATGGGCGCGGACGTTGTTGATGTTCGCGAACTGCTGGGGCACAAAGACGCGCGGATCCTTCTCCTTCATTTTCAGGGCGGTTCGGAGACACTCGTCGATGCACGCGCCGATATCGCCCGCGTCGTGGATCAGCATGACCTTCGCGCCGTAGTGCTTGATCAGCTTGCGGCGCTCGACGCTGACGGAGTCGGGCATGATGATGATGGTCTTGTAGCCCTTCACCGCGCCGACGAGTGCGAGACCGATGCCCTGGTTGCCGGAGGTCGGCTCGACGATGATGCTGTCGGGCTTGAGCTCGCCCTTCTTCTCGGCGTGGTTGATCATGTTCAGCGCGGTGCGGGTCTTGATGGAGCCGCCGACGTTCAGCGCCTCGAATTTTACCAGCACCTCGGCGCTGTCCTCGTCTACCATGCGGTTCAGGCGGATCAGCGGGGTCTCGCCGACCGCCTCCAGTACGTTGTTGTAAATCATGGGGTCACCTTCTAACTGTAATTCCTGTTTATTATAGCGAATCCATATAGATTTGTCAAAGAAAATCCCCGAAAGCCGAGCCTTCGGGGATAGATTCTGTATTATCATTTGATAGAGGTATAGCCGCAGGACTCGATCAGGCTTTGTCCCTCGGCTGAGAGGAGCCAGTCCACCAGCTTCCTGACGTTGGGGTTGGGGTCGTCCGCGCGGTAGACCGCGTAGAAGGGGTACACCAGCGGGTAGGAGCCGTTTTGGATGTGCTCCTTGTCGGGATATGCGCCGTCGAGAGAGAGCATTTTCACGCCATCGTTGCCGACCATGTCGCTCAGGTAAAAGCGGAAGGAATAGCCGATGGAGGAGCCGGTGATGGAGAGGGGAGATTTCTTGGCGATCGGCGTATCGCCCATGAAGGCTTCCATGACGGTCTGGCTGCCGCTGCCCGCGACGCGGGTGATGGGGTTGATGAAGCGGTTCGCGCCGCCGACCTCCGACCATTTTTTGATCTTGCCGCAGTAGATGTCTCTGATCTGCTCCCGGGTCAAATCATCGACGGGGTTCTTCGAATTGACGAAAAAGACGAAGGCTTCCCGACCGATCGGCTCATAGACGAGCTCTACGCCCTTTTCCTCGGCATACTGCCGCTGTTCCTGAGAGGGCGCGGCGGAGAAGAACACATCGCAGTCGCCGTCCACGATCGCCTTGTAGCCGCGGAGGGTGTTGCGGTACTGCATCTTGCTGTCGGGAGCGAAATTCTCGCCGTAATAGTTATCATCGGAGAACGCGCCGCCCTCGTAGGTGACGCTGCCCTGAGGGTAGACGGAATGGATGACGGACGCATAGACCGGCACCAGCGCCGCCGCGCCGTCGAGCACCGGGAGCTCGTCCGTCAGGCGGAAAGTCGTATCCGCCTTTATCAGCTCGGAGCCGCTCTCAAAGGGGAGATAGCGCTTGACGTCCACCATCTTCACCTGTGAAACATCGCTGTAGTTCGTGCCCAGACGCACGGTGAACAGGCGGTACAAGCCGAGGTTGAACGCTCCGAACAGGAGGATCACCGCGCCGAGGATCGCCGCCGCACGCGGCTTCGTGATCCTATCCTTCATATCAAAGCTCCTTGTTGAAAAGATAGTTAAAGAAGAATGTATCAAGTGTTTTAATGAAACTTAGTATGAAATGCTTTAAGTACGGAAGCTTTTTCTCAAACAGTTTCTGTCATTCCCAATGTATCATAGAATAATTTCACTACTCTGTCTGTTGACTTTCCGTCTCTTTTGTCAAAAAACATCTCTGCAAACGGAGACAATCTTTCTTCGCAGAAATCTTTATTGTTGATGGCTTTGATGACATCATCCAACGAATACGCTATCTTTCCGGGGATATACTCCTTAAAATCAAAATAGAAATCCCTATCGTTAATGTATTTCTCTAAATCAAATACATAGAAGATCATCGGAATATTCATAAGAGATGCTTCAAAAATCAACGACGAATAATCGGTGATGATCAAATCGGCGACAAACAAAAGATCGTTGATTTCGGTTTGTTCAGATAAATCGATTACTCTGTCTGAATATTCAGCCGGGATCGGGTGTATATTCGGAACAAAAGGATGATGCTTAATGATAATCACATAATCATCCGGAATATTTTTACAAACAGTTTCTATATCGAACAGATCTGTCGGATAAAAAGCAGTTTCTTTGCTCATTCCACGGAAGGTCGGTGCAAAGATAACGATCTTTTTATCTCTAAAGCTCGGGTGTTCGTTATAGAAAGCCTCTCTTGTTCTGTTCCTATATTCTTCATCAAAGAAAATATCCGTTCTCGGAATACCTGTCGCAACAACATTATCTGTAGGAATACCGAAGCCCTCAGCGTGGAATTTTCTGCAGTAATCTGAGCTTACGATCGAATAATCATAGTTTCTGTGATTCTTTGTGCTCTGTTTAGGTCCCTTAGGCTTGGCTATACGAGTAAATCCGAAGGTTTTAAAGGCGCCGCATGCGTGCCAAAGCTGAATAAGCTTCGTTTCCTTTCTGAGGTCTATGTAGTGGATCATAGGTGTATACTCATCAAGGACTACCAGCTTACTTGTAGCACAGGCTTTTGTATACTCAATAATTTCCTTGATACTCATTTCTGTGATCATGTGCTCATTCAGGATAAAGTGGATATCAAGATTCTTATCATCTTTGATTTTATCGTAAACGAAAGCGAAATTACCGGAGATCTCATTCCTTCTTAATGAAATAAATGTAATTTTGTTCTTTTTGATTTTGAGGATTTTAAATAATCCAAAGAAACGCTTGAATAACCATCTTTTTCCTGTCAAGAGAGATACCTTGCAGCCCGCGATACCTGAAAAATCTGAAAAAACAAAGGAAGAAAAACGCTTTATAGAATTTTCATCGCTGAATCTTGCCGGCATAGGAAGAACCTTTGATAAATGGAGAATACCATCGACACAGAACAAAGGCAACAACGCTATTGCAAGCACATACCTGACAACTCTTACTAAGCTGTATGTAAATAAAACAATACATTTTTTTACAGGATGCTCTAAAATTTCTTTTTTATCAGGAGTAAAAGAGCAAGCGAACGTACTTTTTTCAAATTTATAGTTCAAATTATCAGCAAAAATGGAGTCCTCGTCAAAGTTTAACTGAATTGCTTCTTTATAATAATCGATAAAAAGGAAATTAAAGCGTAAATCAAAAGGCAAAAGCGCTTTTCGTGTCTTCCAGAAAACGAGACTTAAATCATATTTATATCTTCCGGAAAAATAACATTTGCCTTGTGTGTAAATTACATTTGATATAATAAACGGGATTCTTCTATCCTCTTGCTCGCTTATAAAATGTAATATCAACTTAGGCCTTGACGCAAAATGAGAGTTGATTCTTTCATCGTTTATAACTCCCATGATATTGAGAGTCACTGAATCCTTTTCTACTATCAGTTCTTTGATCCTAATATCGTAGTTCACAAAATTACCCCAAAATAACTCATTGATGGATGCGTTATTTCCTTTCCTTTAAAAATCACTCATTATTTACTTGGTTAGTCCGTAAATATCATTTCTTCAATTTTTAATTACCTTATGCCGGGTCATATCCTCGGTCGCTTGATAAAATGATCATTTGTTTATCAACATTATGCACTGCTCTTGTCCTTCATCTCAAAGCTCCCTCGAAATGAAATAGATGATGGAGCAGTTCTGATACGCGACGAAATCATAGATGAAGTGCGCGACCGTCAGCGCAAGACAGACCGCGACGACCGCGATCAGGATTCCGTAAAACCGTTTTCTCGTCATAGCGCACCTACATGAGCCGGATCGCGCCGGTATTCACCATCGTGACCAGCACGATGAACAGGACGAGCACCGTCAGCGCGATCACGCCGCAGATGATGAAGCCGAGCTTCAAGCCGAGGGTGCTTTTCTGCGCTTCGGGAGGAAGGAAGGCGTTCCGCTTCTTCCTGTCAAAATAGAAAACAAGGAACAGGACAAAGCCGACGACACTCAAAACGGGCAAGCCGAATACGATCAGGGGCACCAGGATCGGCAAAAGCATTTCCCAGAAGCTGACATCATAATCCATATTCCGATCTCCTTATCTTTCATTTTCACGTCTGCGTGCGAACGCCTTGAATGATTGACAAATTGAAATAATAAGACAATTATATCACTCCTACGCTGATTTGTCTATCAGTCAAACTGCATAAGAAAGCAGACAATCTCATAAAAGACTACCCGCGGATAAACAATTTTGGCTGCAAATCAGGTTTTCCGTGTCAACACGGATCTAAGCGCTGAGATAATTGTATTCAAATCTTCGGTCAGACGATCGCTGTGTGTCAGCATATCGTCAAAAAGTCGGTCGAGGTTCTCTTCAAAGCGCTCGGGAAGAAGGGTGCAATTATTTCTGCAAAGCTCGATCAAGCGCTTTTCGCCCGGATGCGTCTGCTTGTTCAAGGCGAAAATCACATCAAAATACGATTCCAAAAAGGCGGCTGTTCTGTGAACGACGCTCACCCTGTCGTTTCTGCCGTTCGCCTTTTTCAATTGCAGGGAGTATGCGGGCATGGCGCTGTATAAAAGAGCTGTATTTCTTTTGATGATGTTATTTCGGAGTTCTTCGGGATAAGGAACGGAAAAGCGTTCTTTGGCGTTTCGAAGCCTTCCGTACTTATCGCAGATGATTTTACAGGTCAAAAGGTTATGCCACATACAGGTAGTATATCCGTTGTGT
>CACWTM010000104.1 GCA_902763855.1 uncultured Ruminococcus sp.
AATCCGACGGAAAAATTTACCCCGCATTAACAATGAAAAAGCTGGATATTTCAATCGTTATGTGGTATGTTGTTTGACTTAGAAAGGGGGATTGTCATATGGCAAAGCGCAGACCGAGCGGAGACGGTACCGTCCGCAAGCGCGTCGACGGACGCTGGGAAGGGCGCATCATCATCGGACACAAGGCCGACGGTACGCCGATCCAGAAGATCCTGACCGCCAAAACGCAGAAAGAGCTTGTCGATCGCATTCACCGCGCACAGGAAGAGTACGACGGCGTCGATCTCAGCGAGAAGAGCGACATGACCCTCGAGGAATGGTGCGAGCGTTGGCTGAACGATTACGCCAAGCCCAATCTGAGACCCGGGACGATAAGCGGATACAGCGGTGTCGTCTACCGCCATATTATCCCGAACCTCGGCTCTATAGTGATCCGCTTCATCAAGAGCTCAGACATCCGCCGATTTTATGCGAACGAGAAAGCAAACGGAAGACAGAGGTGCCGTCATACAAAAGGTAAAGGCTTGTCCGATACAACAATACGCGGAATCCATATGCTCCTGCACGAGATTCTCGAATCTGCCGTCAGAGCGCACCTGATCCCGTCCAATCCCTGCGACGGCGTGGCGATACCGAAGAACAGCTACGCGCCGAAGAAGATTCTCACCGAAGCGGAGCTCGACCGCTTTATGAAAGCGATCGCGGAAGAACCGCTCTGGTATGACTTCTTCTACACCGAAGTGACAACAGGACTGCGCAGGGGAGAGATTTGCGGTCTGAAATGGGAGGATATCGACTTTGCTTCAGGCAGGCTGAGCGTTCGCAGAAACGTTACCAAGCGCACCTCAAAAGTGATACTGATCGGCGAGACAAAGACGAACACAGGCAAGCGCAGTATCCTGCTTCCGCCCAGCACGCTCCACCTGCTCAAAAGACGCCGTGAGAAGATCAGCTCTGAATGGGTGTTCCCCGACTTATTCGATAACACCGTCCCTGTCGCACCGTACAGCGCTTACCATAAACTCAAGGCGATCCTGAAAAAGGCTGACCTGCCCGACATCCGCTTCCACGATCTCAGGCACACCTTCGCCACCCACGCGCTGGCAAGCGGAGTGGACGCGAAAACGCTGTCGGGCATCCTCGGACACACCGATCCGAGCTTCACGCTCGATACCTACACTCATGTCACTAGCGATATGCACCAGAGAGCGAAGGACATCGTCGGGAGCTTTCTCGACGATCTGACGGGAGGAGAAGACGATGGCGAAGAAACGTAAAGACGGCGAAGGAACGCTCCGACTGAGAAAAGACGGCAGATGGGAAGGACGTATCATCATCGGCTACGATGAAAAGGATAAGGCGATCACCAAGACCGTTACGGCACGCTCCAAGCGCGCGTGCGAAACGAAGCTCAAGGAACTGAGGACGAAACACGCCCCTGCGATCGGCGTATCCAAACGGCAGGCAAAGCCCGATATGAAGCTCGCCGACTGGCTCGATATGTGGTACAAGCTGTATGTTAAGCCGAAGTCAAAGATCGGTACGCACATGCAGTATGAGACCTTTATCTATCAGCACATCAATCCGAGGATAGGGGAGATCCCGCTCTCAAAGCTCACCCAGGAGGATATCCAGACCTTCCTCAGCAACGAGAAGAAAAACGGCAGACTCACCCTGCGCAATGTCTACGGCGCGGGCATGTCCGATTCCTCCGTCCGCAAGATGGGGATCATCATCAGCTCCGCTCTGAGGAAAGCAACAGAGCAGAAGCTCCTGCGTTCCAACCCCGCGAAAGGCACCAAGCTGCCGCCGAAGAAACAGGCTGAGATACATATCCTCACACATGAGCAGTTCAGAAATCTGCTGTTACAGGCAAAGGAGGACGGCGCGTATGAGATCATCCTGCTCGAGCTGAGCACAGGCGTCAGGCGCGGAGAGCTCTGCGGTCTGAAATGGGACGACCTCAATTTCTCCACGGGCGCGCTCCGCATCAGCCGACAGATCATCCGTACAGAGAACGGTCTCGAGGAATCCTCGCTCAAGACGAAGGAGAGCGAGCGGACGGTTTACCTGCCCGATACTGTTCTGCAAGTCATGCGGGAGCTGAAAGAAAAGACAGACTCGCCGTGGATCTTCCCCTCGCCGAGGGACAGCGCGAAACCGCGCGATCCGAAATCGCTTCGCAAAAAGGTCATCAACGTGATGGAGCACGCAGGCATCACAGGCGTGCGCTTCCATGATCTCCGACACACCTTCGCCACCTACGCCCTCGAGTACGGCATGGATGTCAAAACGGTGTCGATGATCATCGGCCATTCCTCTGTCGCGACTACGCTCAACACCTACAGCCACATCACGAGCGAGATGGAGAAGAAAGCAGCCGAGAAGATCGAGGGCGGTATCGGCTCGAGCGACGCGTTCGAAGAGCATGAAGCGAAGCTCCCCGAGCCCGAAAAACGAGAGCGACCGAAGCCGTTCAAACCCTATAAAAGAAAATACCGCCGATCGGGAACCGGCGGTATCTACAAGCTGAACGATCATCTCTACGAGGGACGCTATACGCCCACGAACGCGCAAGGCAAGCGCGAACCCCACAACGTCTACGCCCAAACCTACGAAGAGTGTGAGCAAAAGCTCAACGCCATGATCGAAGAGGTAAAAGCGAGGATCAAGGCGGAGAAGCAGCAACAGAATTCGTCGAAACAATAAGTGCATTTAGATCAATACATTGTGATTAAGTATAAGCAAAATGGTGAATTATTACCCTTGTCAACCAAAATCAACTCTTGTCAACAAAAACGGAACTCTTGTCAACCAAAACCCAACTCTTGACAACAAAACGGGAACTCATGTCAACATTTTGCCCACTCTTGTCAACAGTTAAGCCACTCTTTTCAACCATAAAAGGTAGATGTCATCCCAGATCGGAACGAAATCTGCCTTCAAAAATCGAATAAAAAATAGCCTAAACCGTGGAAACCCACTGTTTAAGCCAAAAGAAAAAAGCTGACTGCACACTGTGCCGTCAGCTTTTTTGTGCTGCGCAGTGAGTTGCTCAGCAATCTTCGGAAGATCAAAATACATGACCGCTTTTACACGGTCATGTTTCGGTGAATCATACGTCAGTATGCGAATTGATTATTTGTCCAATCTGACGAAGAAAAAGTTCTCGACAATCCGCACACCTGAATAATGCGGTGTTGCCTTAAAGCTTTTAATGGATTATCAGGATAAAAAAAGATGATGAAACAAACAGTACACGCAATTATCACACAGCCGTCACATAAGCGAGATATAATTGAGGCAATACCATATAGGGAGATGGTTACATTATGAAAAACCTTTTGTTGTCTGTAAAAATCGTTTGCCTGATTCTGACTTTGACGATCAGCCTTTCTCTTGCGGCATGCAGCGGTTCAACCGACAGCAGCACGCCCGACGAAGCCGTAAAGACGACCTCGGCTTCGTCGGATTATTCCTCAAAGCTGTTCGATACAAGCTGTGTCCACACGATAAATATCACCATTTCAGATGATGACTGGAATGACCTGAAAGCTAACCCGACCGCAAAAACAAAGTACAAGACAGATATCACCATCGACGGCGAAACTGTCACCGAGGTGTCCTTAGCCACCAAGGGCAACACCAGCCTGACCGCTGTCGCAGAGGATAAAGACAGCGACCGCTACAGCTTCAAGGTCAACTTCGGCAAGTATGTCGACGGTCAGACCTACTACGGACTGAACAAGCTCAACCTCAATAATATCTATGCCGACGCGACCTATATGAAGGATTATCTCAGCTATGAGATCTTTCGTCAGGCGGGAGTGGAATCTCCGCTGACCAGCTATGTGTGGCTGACGATCAACGGCGAGGATCACGGTCTGTATATCGCGATCGAGGACGTCAGCGAGAGCTATCTTGACCGTACACAGAACGGCGAGGGTGAGCTGTATAAGCCCGAGACCGAGATGTTTGAGAACATGGCGCAGGGCGGCGGTCAGCCGAATGATAACAATAACGACGGTCAGCAGCCCCCTCAGGGAGATATGCAGCAGCCGCAGAACGGTCAGAATGATTCCGCTTCGCAGAATAACAATCAGCAGTCGCAGAATAACAATCAGCCGCCTCAAATGCCGAACGGCGATAACGGCTCAGACAGACCCGGCTCGCCCGGCGGAGATATGACGCCGCCGAACGGCTTTGATCCGAACGATTTCGCAGACGGTGAAATGCCGACGATGCCTGATGGCTTTTCTCCTCCCGATATGACGCAGGGCGATCCGGGCAACGGCAACTTCCCGGGAGGGGGCTTCGGCTCAAGCGCGAAAGGCGCCGATCTGAAATACACCGACGACGAGCTTGACAGCTACTCGGATATCTTCGACAACGACGAAACAAAAGCCGATGAGGACGGCAACCGGCGCGTCATCGCTGCGCTGAAAGGTCTGTCACAGGGCGAGAACTTAGAAGAATATATCAACACCGATGAGGTGATCCGCTACTTTGCCGCGCACAACTTTGTGCTGAGTTATGACAGCTACACCGGCAATATGCTCCACAACTATTACCTGTACGAGAAAGACGGAAAGCTGAGTATGCTGCCTTGGGACTATAATCTCGCTTTCGGCGCATTCGGCGGCGGACAGGGAGGGAAGCCGGGCGATTCGGAGAACAGTTCTTCCGATGCGACCGCACTGATCAACACGGGCGTTGATACACCGCTGAGCGGCTCTCAGGAAAGCGACCGCCCGATGTGGAGCTGGATCGCGTCGAACGAGACCTATCTCGAGCAGTATCACGCGGTTTATGACAAGCTCCTGCAATACTTTGAATCAGGAGATTTTGACGCGGAGATCGAGCGTATCTACAACATGATCCTGCCGTACGTCGAAAAGGATTCGTCCGCGTTCTATACCTCCGAGCAGTTCAAGACCGCTTATGAAACCTTGAAGAGCTTCTGCAGCCTGCGCGCCGAAAGCATCCGCAAGCAGCTGGACGGCACGCTCTCGACCAAGACAAGCGAGCAGAAGGATGCGGATAAGGTCGACGCATCGTCCGTCGTGATCAGCGATATGGGAACGCAAGGTCAGGGAAAGGATAACAAAGGTTCCGACGGTCAAAGGATGACGCCGCCGGATATGCCGGGAAACGCTACGCAGGAGACCGAACCGACAAACACACAATCAACAGAGTAGCGTTTCGGTAAAACCGAAAGGAACAAAAAACGAGGAGCAGTTTTTCGGATGCTCCTCGTTTTATCGTTGTACGATACAAAAAATTCTTGATTTTCTTAGGAAAAATCGAGAGTTTCGAGTGATCAGATAGTTCCCGGCGTCAGAATCAACTTTGGAGTATACGGAAGGCTCTCGAGAACGGAACCTCAGAGATTTACTACCGCCCATGCTACGGTTATCGAAAAGCAGATGATGGGAGCCTCGAAATAAGCGAACCGGAAGCTGAAGTCGTCAGATTAGTATATGAATTGTATTTGTCGGGTGCAAGCGTTTATATGATTCAGAAAGAACTTGCCGCCAGAGGGATTAAGACTTCCAAGAGCAAGGACAAATGGAGCAGCCTGGCGATTGACAAAATGCTTTCCAACGATAAATATATCGGCGATGTTCGTGTAGCGAAGCCGCAGGGACGGCGCAAAGGCAATTTTGAAAATGACGGCGGATATTTGTTTTCAGACGCTCATCCGGTGATCATATCGTGTAAAACCTTCTCTGAGGTTCAAGAGGAGCGTAAACGAAGATCAAATATCATTAAGGACGAAAACGGCACTCATCGCAAACCGACGCGATACAGCGCCAGGCGTGATTCCAAGAAAGATGAGTAGGCAAAAATGGCTTGTACCAGAGTAGGCAAAACAGTGTATTTTTACTCTTGTCAACCATAAAAGGCAGATGTCATCCCAGATCGGAACGAAATCTGCCTTCAAAAATTGAATATAAAATAGCCTAAACTGTGGAAACCCACTGTTTAAGCCAAAAGAAAAACGCTAACTGCACACTGCAATTAGCGTTTTAACTTGTGTCTTAACGCTAATTATAGTGTTATTGCAAATCGCTGTTCAGAGGTTTGCATTTTTCAAAATGAGCATTGCATTTCAAAATTCAGGGTTTGCATTTCGCAAGAGGGGGTTTGCATAATCTGAGGTGGGTTTGCAAAATTCAAATGGGGTTTGCAAACGTGTTGTCATGAGTTCAATTCGTAGAGATTAAACTCTAATACAGATGATATCAATTGATGATCAGCACCCGAGAGATATCATCTGAAGGTAACATATGGGATAACTTTGTTAATCTATCAATTCCTTTGAAGCAAGCTTCAACATCATCAATCTGATCTTCAAACGGTTGATGAAAATCAAGGATTGGAATCAAAGCTCTTAATACCGCTGACTTTCCTGCCTTTTGCAAAGTTATGCCTTGCTCCTCAAAGTTACCGAGAACCTTTCGAAGAATAGTCTCAAGCTCATTCACACTTTCCCATGTTCCGCTGAAGGTTAGATCAGCATATCCTTTTTCAGATTTATGAGAAAGATAAACTCCCTTGATTCTTGTGCTATAGTGAGGCCAAGTAGCGGCAGAACCTTTCTTTCCGCTACCGGTAACAAGATAAAGATGACTGTAGTGTTCCTTCTGATATGCAATATACTTATCCCAGAAGTCAGAAACCGCTGTGTTCTCGATTACCTGATAACCATGCTTCTGTTTGTAGATTGCCTGCTCAATCTGCTGAGCTTTGAATTGACTTCTCGCGTCTTTATACT
Source organism: uncultured Ruminococcus sp. (assembly GCA_902763855.1). Taxonomy (GTDB): domain Bacteria; phylum Bacillota; class Clostridia; order Oscillospirales; family Acutalibacteraceae; genus Ruminococcoides. Next base: position 6,779 of record CACWTM010000104.1, read on the forward strand.
GCTTGAAGTATCCTAGAATCACTTCATAAGAAATCTGATTAGGATAATGATGTGCTTCATTATTCTCTGCCAGGTACTTTTCAGGAGCGACGATAAATACATGGAACTTATCATAATCGCCCTCTTTGATTCCTCTGTTACCACGCAGGAAGTACCTATCACATTGTCTGGGCATAGCAATAAGATAGACAATCATAATCTTGTAACCGGCGTTGCTAGATATGATCGGTCCAGCTATCTCCTCATGATGAGCGTATGCGATAGGTCATGAAAAAGTATCTATCGATCATGAGTATACAAACAAAACTGAAATGCGCGGGTGTGATTTTGATGGCATTTACCAGTTCGCTTCTTGCATAATTTGGCCAGTCAGATTGGGTGAATTATATACAAATATTTCTAATGGTGTGATTAGTACTGTTGCACAGGGCACTACAGCAATTATTGCTTTCGGACTGATTTAGCTCAGCTGGGAGAGCGCCAGGTTCGCAATCTGGAGGTCAGGGGTTCGATCCCCCTATGGTCCACCATCAAGAGGGTACGAAAAAGATGTACCCCGCAAAAAGGCACTGTGAAGAAAAGAAGTGGTTTGCTTCAATCTTCACAGCGCTTTTCCTTTTTATGTTGAAAAGTACAGCGAACAAACACCAAAAGGGTATAGCTCCCCC
>CACWTM010000105.1 GCA_902763855.1 uncultured Ruminococcus sp.
AACTTCATTACACCTTTCATGTGTAATCTAACGGAAAAGTATGCACTTTCAGATTCTTCACTGACGTTCAGAATGACATTTTTTGTTTTGCGACAGCCCTTGCGCTTTGTGAAAGAAAATAATTGAAGTAATCATATTGATTATATATCTGCTGACAAAAATTGCTATCAATATTTTCGTGTTCAACGCCAACAATACTATTGCAGCGCGATCCTCCGAGAAATCGGTACTGTACGGAAAACGCTGACAACAGGCAGCAACAGCTGACATTTCTCCTGACGCGGCAGCGCGGCTGAGAGAAGACACTCAGCTCCGCTGCCCAAATCTGAAAAGGAGAAGAACCATGGCTAAGAACAATATTGCTGTTCCCGAGGCTAAGGACGCTCTGGAGCGCTTCAAGATGGAAGCCGCTTCCGAGGTAGGCGTCAACCTCAAGCAGGGCTACAACGGTGACCTGACCTCCAAGCAGGCAGGCTCCATCGGCGGTCAGATGGTCAAGAAAATGATCGAGTCCTACGAAAACGGTCTTAAGTAATTGAGTCCCGCAACCGCGCCGGATGAAGGCGCAAAGGAGCCCGTCGATTTTTCGGCGGGCTTTTGTGCGGCTTTCGGATGTGTGTTCGGCGATTTGACGCCGATGCGTGAAAAATCCCCCGACCGAAGCCGGGGGGTGAATATTCGCTTAAGGGGCGATGATCGTGCCGATGGGGTAGGGGGTATACATGCCGGCAAGACGGCGCTGGATGTAGGTCGCGTCGATGACGTCCAGGCTGCCGTCACGGCTGAGGTCGCCGCGCAGGATGACCGCCTGTTCATCTTTCACGTCTGCGTAGGCGCACACGCGCTGGATCAGCGTTACATCGGGGATGTCGAGCGTGCTGTCGGAGTCGGTATCGCCCAGCAGGAATCCGTCCCTGACAACCTCCTTGAAGACGGTCAGCGAGGGTAACGCCGCGCCTTGAGGGGAGAAGAACGCCTGATTGTCCACCGCCGAGCCGCCGTACCACTTGCCTGCGTCGTCGGGATCATAGTCGTTTGCGTAGCTTGCCGCCCAGCCGCAGCCTTCGCTTTCCCACAGGAGCTTGTTCTTTTCTACGCGCGCGGTGTAGTCGTCGCCGCCCAGCCGGCGGGTGTCGCCGACAGAGATCTACGCGCCTTCCCAGTAAAACACGCCCAGACCCTTGCCGTCCGTGACCTTGTTGACGGCATACATCACGTCTCTGAGCTCCTGCGCCTGACCCTCATATGAGAAGCCCCACAAGAGGTTGTCGCCCGTATTGTTGTTGTACTCGCTGACGGTGTTGGGATGGCCGTCGGTATCGCGCAGGGTGTTGGCGTAGGAGGTCTCGGCGACCATCGTGTACTTACCGTATTTTTCGGCGGCGTAGCTTAAAACGTTCGTAAGGTTTTGCAGACTGCCGTGCCAGTAGGGATAGTAGGAGGTGGCGAACACGTCGTAGTCGACGTGATAGTCGTGCAGAAAATCCGCCAGCGCCTTGATGGTATCGGTGCGCTCGGGGTTGGTGAAATGGATCGCGACCGAAACGTCGGGCGAGAAAGCACGCACCGCGGCACTGCCCGCGTTAAAAATCTGCGCCATGTTTCGCCATGAGTTTTCGCCGCAGATACCCGTAGTGGTCTCGTTGCCGATCTGCACCATGCCGACGTCCGCGCCTGCGTTTTTGATGGTGCTGAGAGATTCTGCCGTGAACGCTTTGACGGCTTCGCATTTTTGGTTGAGGTTCATACCGCTCCATGCTTTGGGCGCTTTCTGTTTGGCGGGATCAGCCCAGAAGTCGGAGTAGTGGAAGTCAACCAGCAGCTTCATGCCGTAGAGCGCGGCTCTTCTGCCGATTTCAGCCGCCTTCTCAACATCGTTATTGCCGCCGCCGTAGCCGAAACCGTCGGCGTCATAGGGATCGTTCCAGACACGCACGCGGATGTAGTTGACGCCGTTTTCAGCGAGAATCTGCATGATATCCTGTTCTTCGCCGTATTCGGTTGTATAGCGCACCCCCGCGCTCTCCAGCGAGAGCAGGGATGATACGTCCATGCCGCGGATAAAGCCGGGGTTTTGAAAGTCGATCGGCTCGACGACAGATTCCCTCTCAGCCGCCGAGACGGTGCAGGACATAGAAAGACAAACCGCGAGGATCAGCGCGGTGAGCCAAAGAAAAAAGCTTTTACGTTTCATGACGGTTCCCCCTTATATACCATCAGTATAGCGGATGAGGGAAGGGGTGTCAATGCAAAACAGGCTCACGCGCGTCAAAAAGTTAACAGTTTTTTAACCTTCCCGCCTAACCATTGACTGCCGCGGTGAAAGATGGTAATATAAAATAAATTAACGGGGTCTCGAGCAAGTGCTGTTGTGTAGACTGCACAAGAAACCCCGCGATTTTTAGTGAATCTATCAAATATATTTCTTTTGGAGAAAATATGAAGCGAATTTACCGATTTGCGGTTTGCGTCGCGCTGTGTATCGCCCTGCTTTCCGCAAACTTGATTACCGCGTCATCCGCGTCGCCGTTCTTCTCAAAGGCGCAGATGCTGTATATCGGCGGTCATATCGAGGCAGATGCGGGGCTCAACGAATACGCCACCGTGCAGGGCGCGTGCGTTGACGGCGACTACGCCTACTTTGCGTTCATGCAGGGAAGCGTGTGCAACATCGCGAAGTTTGACGCCCACACATGGGAGTACATCGAAAAAGAGAAGATCGTCAATATGGGTCACTCCAACGACATGACCTACAATTCCGACAAGGATTATCTGGTTGTCGCGAACAACGCGCCTTACTACGACGTTATTACCCTGATCGACCCAGATACCCTCGCGCCGATCAAGGACGTCAAGATCGACGAGGAAATCTACTCGATTGCCTATAACGCGAAGCACCAATGCTATGTGGTCGGATTGTCCGGTACATATGACTTTGCCCTGCTTGACTCCGACTTCAAGGTGATCGAAGAATACGAGGGCGTCAAAACAGGCTACACCCGTCAGGGCTGTGACTGCGACGACGACTACATCTACTTTGTCCAGAGCGGCGGCAACAATCTGCTGGTGGTCTATGACTACGACGGCAAGCACGTCACGGATATCCCCCTGACCGACTCCGATGAGGTGGAGAACATCTTCCACATCGGCAGCACCTTCTATACCTCGCTGTACTACTACGGCAACACGCTGTATCGCATCGGCTTTTCCGATAAGACAAGGATCGGTTATAACGTCAGCTACAGCGCGGGCGGCGGCGAGGGCGAGATGGAGCCTACCCGCGTCAATTACGGCGAGTCAACGCCCCTGAGGGCTTGTACCTTCACCAGAGAGGGCTATACCTTTGAGGGATGGCGCGTGAAACGCACCTTAGACGGCAAGTATATCGGCTACCGCTCAGGCTCAACCGAGTACGAATGGCTGACGGGCGCAGAAGCCTATGACTGGCTGCTGTATGACGATGAAGAGCCTATCGCGACCACGGTGCGCAACGACAATCTCGAGCTGACGGCGATGTGGATCGCCGACAACTACACGATCTATGTCAACGGCGGCGACGGAGCGGGCGAACCGCTGACCTATACGCAGGCGTATGCCGAAGACTTCACCGTTCCCGACGGCGGCTATATGCTGGAGGGCTACATCTTTGACGGCTATATCGCGACGCGCGACTATGACGGCCGCGTCTACGGCTATCGCGAGAACAGTGATAAAGCACAGTGGCTTGAGCCCGGGGACGCTTTCAGGGCGCACCGTTTCTACCCCGGCGATACCGTGAGCAAGCTGACTAAGGACGGCGCCGTAACCCTGACGGCACAGTACAAATTTGCCTATACCTTCGGCGAGGGCGGCAGTACGCTGGTGGAATATGTCGGCACGGATGAAAAGGTCGAGATTCCCAGCAACGGCGAGCTGACCACCTTAGCGCAGGGCGCGATCAAGGACAACGAGATCATCACCGATCTGGTCATCCCCGAGGGCGTCAGCTCTCTGGAAAAAGAATCGGTCGCCAACTGTCCGAAGCTGCGCAGCGTGACCTTTGAGGGCTCTCTGCCCGACGAGATCGACGGCGACAGTATCCTCGGCGACGAAGCGCCGGTCATCTATGAGGAGCACAACGGCGAAAGGTTCTGGATCGGCTTCTTCAACGGTCAGGCAGGCGTGCCGCTCCTGCGGCTTCACTCTGATCGCTTGAGCGCGTTTTTGCAGACGCTTTCATAACAATTTTACATGATCTGAGCGGTTCTTCGGAGCCGCTCTTTTCTTATGAAGGGATGTCAAAAGAAAAGCTCAGTCCGCTGTAGGGATCGCACAGCTGTACGGGGATTCCGTCAGCGACGGTCAGCTGCGTATCTCCGTAGGGGGAGGGGAGGGTGAAGTGATCTTCACCGTCACGCGACTCTGTATAAACCGCCTGCGAGAGATAGGCGCAGGCGTTGTACAGCACGGTCGGGATACTCTTTGACGGCAGATAGTCGCAGTTTGCCTGTGTGCTGTGCGCGGCATAGTTTATGCTCAGCCCGCCGTCGTGATAACAAAACGCCGTGCCCCTGACGGTATAGGGCGCGGTCATGGTGACGGTGAGCGAATCTTCGGTGCGGTCAAGGATTCCCGCATAGTCGACGTCGTCCTGACTGACCGTGAAGCTGAGGGTAAAGGCGTCCTTGACGGTCGGCGGCTCGCCGCGGCAGGCAGAGAGCAGCAGGACGGGGAGCAGTAACAGAATACAGGCAATACGTTTCATCATAACCTCCGTGAGAACATGTTCAAATGATACTTAGTATCAGACCGTTTTAACGTCGGCATAATCAAAAACCGACAGGCGTGACCCTGTCGGCTTTATACTTCCTGTATTTATCAGTCGTTGTGAGGGCTTTAGCCCGTGACAATCTCAACCTATCATGACGCTCCGTTGTCACGGTTGTCTTCGATCATGCGGTAGATTTCGGGGAGCGAGCGGATGATGTCCGAGGGGAGCATGGCGGTTCTCGAAAGCTTAGCTGCCGCGATATCTCCCGCGAGCGCGTGGATATGCACACCCATCACTGCCGCGTCAAAGGGCTGTGCGCCCTGTGCCGACAGCGAAGCGATGATACCCGCCAGCACGTCGCCCGATCCGCCCTTTGCCATGCCGCTGTTGCCCGCGATGTTCTCACAGATCGCGTCGCCCTTTGCGACATAGGTGCGGTGACCTTTCAGCACCAGCGTCACGCCGCTGCGCTTCTTAGCAAAATCGGCCGCCGCCTGTGCGGGAGCGCGGAGGATTTCTTCTACGCTCATACCGCTGAGCCGTGAAAATTCCTTAACGTGCGGCGTGAGGATGATCTCGCGCTTTGCGTCGTCTAAGATATGTATATGCCGCGCGAGCGCGTTTATGCCGTCCGCGTCGATGACGACGGGGCATTTCGCGCAGCTCAGCACTTCGCGCAGAACATCCGCTGTGTCGGCGCTGTTGCCCATGCCGCAGCCGATCAGAACCGTCGTCGCCTTTTGAAGGACGGGGGAGATCGCCGCGAAATCATCGGCGCAAAACGTTTTGGCGTTGCCCTGTACGGGAACGCAGACGCTTTCGTACACGCTTGACGCGAAGATCGGATAGATACACGCGGGGATGATCTGGTAGTGAAGTCCTACCCCGGTGCGCAGAGCGGCCTTGGCAGAGAGAACAGCCGCACCCGAAAAGCCGAAGCTGCCTGTCAGCGAACACAGCGTGCCCATCGTGCCCTTGTGAGCGTCGTCGGGGCGGCAGGGGAAATGCTGTTCGACAAAATCAAAGTCGATCCGTTTCATCACAGTTCCTTTTTGAGAAAGAGCTTCTTTCTCAGCTCGTTGCCGAAATAGGGCTTCATCGCCTCGAGCAGCTGATCGTTCGGCGTGAAGAGGATCGCACACTTGCCCTTGGCTTCGTCATGAAAACAGGCGACGTAATTGTCCTCGGAGAACTCCTTTGCGCACGCGCGGTAAACTTTGTTAAAGCGGCGTTTGCCCATCTCGCTGTCGCTGTAGCGGAAAAAGTCGTCAAACTTCTTGACGTCGATCTTGATGATCGCCCTGCGTCTGCGCTTGGCGATGATCTTGTCGATCCTGAAGGATGAGCTGATGAACGCGTACTCGTACTCGACCTTTAAAGAGGTGATGAAGTACCACGCGCCGTAGGCGCAGAAGAGCAGCAGGAACATTGCGATGATCGCGAGGTAAGCGATCTTGGTGATCTTGGCGATGACGATCAGCACGACGGGGATTGTCAGCGCGGCAAGGATGATGAGCGCGATGCTCACGCCGTAGCGCGCGGTGCGTTCTCTGGGAACGACCTGTTCGGTTAATACTGTATTGTCCATTGTAAAACACCTCGTTTTTCTCACATATCAACTAGTTTAGCACAGAATATGATATTTTTCAATAAACTCTTGCAAATTTGACACAGAGATGTTACAATATCTCTTGATAACGCTTTGACGGAGAGAGTAACCCTTGTGAAAGCCCCAGAGAGCCCGCGCCGTAGGCTGAGAGCGCGGACGGATATAGCACGGGCGAAATTCACTCCCGAGCGGCAGAGCTGAACACAGTGTTCAGTGATCGGCGGGCTTTTCCCGCATCCTTTTGAACAGAGCCTGACAGCTTTGTTTTTTCTCTGATCGCTAACCACTGTTCACTGACAACTAGGTTCTGACGGCTGACACCGTTATCTGTCACAGAGTGTCCGATGATCTTTTTCGGAAATTTGGGTGGTACCGCGGTTCTTCCGTCCCTTGGGATGGGAGGGCTTTTTCTTTTTTTGCGAAGGTTAAGCGTATGAGTAAACAATCATCCTCTGTGGGGAGACAATCGAATATCGAGCTGCTGCGGATCGTCGCGATGGTGATGATCGTCGCCTCGCACTTTTGTATCCACGGCGGCTTCAAGTATGGGGAGGAGCTAACGCTCAACAGCGTGTGGCTCACCTTCTTCGGCTCGGGCGGCAAGCTGGGCGTCGACGTCTTTATGCTGATCTCGGGCTACTTCGCCGTGATGTCTGAGCGGTTTCGGTACAGCCGCGTGCTGCGGCTGTGGCTGCAGGGCTTCTTTTATGCTGTGGGCATTTATCTGATCTTAATCCTAGTTAAGGCGATCAAGTTCAAGACGGTCGATCTGCTCTTGAGCTTCATCCCCGTGAGCGCTAAGATATGGTGGTTTTTGACCTGCTTCTTCATCCTCACGCTGCTGTCGCCGCTGATCCACCGCATGTACCGCTCGATCAGCCAAAGCGCTTTCAAAAAGGCGCTGGCGGTGATGACGGTGTTCTGGATCATCTCCTTATCCCAGGCGTGGAAAACAATCTCTACTTGTATGATGTAAA
>CACWTM010000106.1 GCA_902763855.1 uncultured Ruminococcus sp.
AAAAATCAGCGCCGCGACAACAGAAGACACCACCGCGCTGATGATGATGGAAAAGCCGCTTGAGATCATCGGCAGCAGGAAGTGTATCAGCACGCTCAGCGCCGCCGCAAGCAGGATAACGAGCAGCAGCTGGTGATTCTTTTTGGCAGGCGGCAGGATGATCGCGATGAACATACCGTAGAGCAGTACCGACAGCGCGGCTGTCACCGACGCGGGCATGATATCACCCGCCACAGCGCCCAAAAGCGTGCCCACGCTCCAGCCGATAAACGGCGTCAAAATCAAGCCGTACATATACGAAGGCTTGAGCGGCTCATCCTGTGCCGACGCGACCGCGAAGATCTCGTCGGTGATCCCGTAGGCGACAAAAAGCCGATGCATGAGGTTAAAGGACGGGTCGAGCTTTTGCGACAAGCTCAGGCTCATCAGCGAATACCGCAGGTTGATAACCAGCTGACAAAGCACCATCTCGAGCAGCGATCCGCCCGCGGCGATCACCTCGACCCCCGCGACCTGACCGGCGGAGGTGAGGTTCGTGACCGAAATCCCGACAGCCGCCAGTATAGAGAGATTTTGCTGGATACACAGCACGCCGAAGCCGAACGATACGCTCAGATATCCGAGCATGATCGGCACACCGTGACGCATACCCATTACGAATTTCTTTTTCATACCTTCCCCGAAAATTAACAGCGAAAATACAGCAGAGAAATCCGCAAATAGACTCCTCTGCTGCTTCTGGCGCGCCAAAAGGGATTCGAACCCCCGACCTTTCGCTTAGGAGGCGAACGCTCTATCCTGCTGAGCTATTGGCGCAATTGCATATCATATTCTACTCTATCGGCGCAAGATTGTCAAGGCAAAGAGTGCCGCTCTTACAAAACATACGGGATCGAAAAGCCCGTCAGCCGGATAAGATACGCCAGCGCGATCGCCGCGCCTGCCGAAATAAAGCACTGGACGATCCCGGCATAGAGCATGGTAATCACCGCGACAAGGAAAAATACCTCTATCAAACCGAACGCCACTTCGAAGGATGAAAAATCGGCGTTAAAGCTGAACACCGTTAAAATAAAGTACGCGATAACGAGCGCGGAGATCGCGGTACCGAGCGCTCCCCTGCCCTTTGCGTACCAAACAATGAACGCGAGCAGAGGCGACAGCGCCGTCAGAATCAGCCAAACCGTGAGATAGCCGCGGTCAAGCACAAAGCCTGCCCACAGGTAGGAGAACAGGCAGTAGCTTCCCACAGCGCCGACAAAAAACAGCAGAACATTGATCGCCGCGCGGCGGGGATTGCGGGAAAACAGGGCGATCGCCAGCGCGATCAGCGTCCAAACCGGGGTTCTGCCAAAGAGATTTCGGACGTCGATTGACTCCAAAAACGCCGGCAATCTGTCGGACGGCGTGATATCCAACCGCTTCGACATCATTCCAAGTAAAAATCCAAGCAAAAAGAATAACAAGGTAATCAGTATTTTATGCGAAATTCTTCCGCTTCTTGAACCGTGTCTGACACTTAACAGATGCATCCTATCACTCCTGAACAGTATATTCTTTGATAACGCTCCACTCTGCCAACAGGCGTTCCAAGCTGAACGCGGCGTTAGCGGGACTGGTCGACGGCAGCTTTGTCGCTTCGATCCCTGTCACGGGATAGATAAACTTTTTATAAAGGTTATACGAGGTCGCGCCGTTGCAGAAAATACGCTCCACCCTGCTGTTGTCGAGGATCACGGACAGATCGTTCGGCACGACGTCTCTGATCGAGCTGTCGGACGAGCCGGTGATCGCGCATGAGCGGATCGTGTCCCACATCGCAATATGACGGCTGAGCGCCAGACTGCGCTTTTCGTCGACACTCTGCGGCACGGGTTCCTCAAACAGCGCCGCGAGCAGCTTCCAGAAGCGGTTTTGCGGATGACCGTAGAAGAACCTCGCCTCACGCGATTTCACCGACGGAAACGAGCCGAGGATCAATATTCTGCAATCCCCGTCATACAGCGGCGGGATCGGGTGAATGATCGTTTGAGGTTCCATCATCTATCTCCTGTTCTCAGTCGGCAACAACGCGCCGAGTTCTTCCGACACGCTCTCATCCAAACGGTAGGTCACATCATTCGGGTATTCCATATCACCTTTTGCGAATGTGATAAAGAATCTGCCCTTTTCTTCTCCCAGATATCCGAAAAGGCGGAACAGCGGCGAGTTTTCGAGACGAACATACACATCGCAAAGCTCTCCGTCGGGCGACCACGCGTTATAACAATCCTCCTCGGTCAAGCGGTCAACCGCCTGTGAGAAAGCGCCGGATAATTCGGTATCGTTCCACTTGTCAATATCGACAAATTCTCTGATGAAGTACCGCTTCTCTCCGCTGTCGGAGCGATCGCGATAATCGTCAATCTTATCGGACTTACAGTAAACAGCGTCGGCATAATTGCGGTCAATGCTCGAATCATGCTTCAAACAGATAAAATCATAGTTCTCACAAAACTTCACCGAATAGATTTTATCAACGGATGAGAGCTGAGTACCGACCATCGGTCTGTCACATAACAGCATATCCTTCTCCCACATGACCTCAAGATTTTCATCAACCAAACGGTACATGCGTTCATAGGGCACACCGCTTATTTCGATTTTAGAATAATCAGGGAAGATATGACAAACCGAATCCGTCTGAAAATACTGTGCGAAATTTTTGGCTGTATTCGAAAATCCGACAGCGTAGGTTACAAGAAACATCAGCGTCAGCGCCGCGGCAGCAATCAACAGCCATCGGTTTCTTTTGCGCCTTTTCTTCTCACCCAGAAGCTCAAAGGCAATATCCTTTTGCGCTTCTTTTCGTTTTTCCTTATCTCCCAGATGTTTTCCAACCAATAGCTCATTCACGGTAACACCGAAATAACTGCTCAAAGCCATCAAAGAGTCAATATCGGGGTAGCCCCTGCCTGTCTCCCACTTCGAGATCGCTTTATCGCTGACATGAAGTCGTTCGGCAAGCTGTTTTTGAGTCAATTTTCTCGACTTGCGCAGCGACGCAATAAAAGCTCCGGTATTCTTCTCATTCATTTTTTACACCGTCCTCTCATATAAAAAACAGTACCAAAACCGGTTTCAAAAGTAAACCTACGACGCGTAGAATCCGCATAAAAAGCGGTTTGGAGCTATACAGAAAAAATCGGCAGCCGCTTTCGCTGACTACCGATCTTTGGAGGCGACACCCGGAATCGAACCGGGGAATCAGAGTTTTGCAGACTCGTGCCTTACCGCTTGGCTATGTCGCCGTTTATGTAAAAAGGACTTAAGCGTTGTTAAGTCCTTTTCACGTCTATGGAGCGGATGACGGGGCTCGAACCCGCTACCTCCACCTTGGCAAGGTGGCGCTCTACCAGATGAGCTACATCCGCAAATATTGGTGCCTCCGGACGGAATCGAACCATCGACACGGGGATTTTCAGTCCCCTGCTCTACCAACTGAGCTACAGAGGCAAAAGTGGCGACCCGGAACGGGCTCGAACCGTCGACCTCTAGCGTGACAGGCTAGCGTTCTAACCAACTGAACTACCGGGCCGTATGGTGGTGGGAACAACAGGGCTCGAACCTGTGACCCCCTGCTTGTAAGGCAGGTGCTCTCCCAGCTGAGCTATGCTCCCAAACCGTTCGCCTCTTTGTTTGCGACTCGTATATAATACAATATTTGATCGAAAAAGTCAAGGGGTTTTTTAAAATTTTTTCATTTATATTTTTTAGTCACTGTTTTCTTTTCTTCACAATGATCTTTTCAAGCTCCTGTTCGGTGAAAACATACCGCTTATTGCAGAAGCGACAGTTCGCCTCTGCCCCGTGGTTTTCGTCGATCATCGCCTGTATCTCTTCTTCGGGCATGGCGGCGATCAGGTTGTGAATCTTCTCCTTGGAACAGCCGCAGACATACTTGACCTCAAACTCGTCCAGCACCTCTACCTCAAAGCCGTCCAGCGCCGCATGACACATATCAAGCGCGGACATGCCCTTAGCGAGCATGGTGGTAACGGAATCAAGCTTTGAAACATTCACTTCGATCTTGTCAATGGTGCTGTCGTCGGCGCCCGGCAAGAGCTGGATCAGCAGACCGCCTGACAAAAGCACCTGCTCGCTCTCCTTGTCGATCAGCACACCCAAGGCACAGACCGTAGGAATCTGTTCAGAGGTCGCGTAGTAGTTGGTGATATCCTCAGCGATCTCTCCGGAGACGATCGGGATTTTGCCGATGTACGGTTCACCCTCACCGAAATCCTTCATCACGCTGATGATTCCGCGACCTACCGCCACGGCAACATTCAGCTTGCCGTTATCATAGTGCGTCGTCGGGCAGTCGGGGTTGGTGACAAAGCCCTTGACGTTGCCGCAGCTGTCGGCAACCGCCATGAACGCGCCCAGCTCACCGTCGCCTTCAAATCGAATGTTGACGGTCGACTTGGTCGATTTCAGCTGCGCTCCCATCATCGACGCCGCGGACAGCAGTCTGCCCAACGCGGCGGAGGCTACGGGGCTTGTACGGTGGATGACGCTCGCCTTGTAGGCGATGTCGGTCGAATCTATCGCGGAGACCATCACCGCTCCGTCAGAGGTAATACATCTGATAATTTTATCCATAATGATTCCTTTCTCTTCTGCTATGCTCGAATCGACGCTTGAGGCACAAGGAGCAGAGCGCTCCCCTACATGACGTCGTTGATCGGCTCAACGATCCGCGCGACAAATACGGCGCGGTCGGCATTGTCGCTCAGCGGATCGGTTGTCATATCGTTATACACGCCGACAATCTCAAAGCCGGAACGCGTTAGCATCTCTTTCAAATCGTCGATCTCATAGGCGCGCTCTTTAAAGTGCTCGCTGTGGCGGCGGAAAACTTCTCCCTCACGCTCGAACAGATCGAGGTCGATATTGACGATGTTATTTTCTTTCAAAGAATTTTGCCAAACGCAGTAAACATCCTCGGTGTCATAGACAAACGTATTGTTACAGAGGATATTTTGATGCTTATACACGGTATTCACGTCAAAAAGAAATGTTCCGTCGGGATTCATAAACAGGGCAACCTTGTCAAAAACCCGCTGCAGCTTTGCCTGATCGGTAATATGGTTCAGGCTGTCAAGCGTACAGATACAGGTGTCGACGGTACCGTACAGGTCGAGGTTTTCCATCTGCTGACAGAGGAAAAGCATCTCAAGCTCCTCGTCATACGCCTTGTCCATCGCGATACTGAGCATGTCATATGAGCCGTCGATCCCAAAGATATCCACACCTCTGCGTTTGAGCTCCACCGTCAGCGAGCCTGTACCGCACGCGAGATCGAGGGTCAGCCCCATCTCATGACCGCATAAAGATAAAACGCTCTGAATATAATCAGCGCGTTTTTTGTAATCCACATTAAAGGTCAGGTTGTCATAAAACTGTGAGAAGATACGGTATCCGCTCATTTCTCATCCTTCATGCGCTCAAACACCAGGCTGTAACCGCCGGCGTTTTCATAATCGAGCGAACGCTTGACGCGGCTGATGGTCGCGGTAGAAGCGCCGGTCGCCTCGACGATCTTATTATAGACCATGTTTTTGTCCAGCATCATCGCGACGGCAAAACGCTGGGACAGGGCTTTGAGCTCAGGGATCGTGCACAGATCCTTGAAGAAAGCCTCACACTCTTCCTCGGTCTCGAGGGTGAGGATGGCTTTGTACAAATCCTTGGTAAATTCTGCATTCGGTTTCGTGGGCATAATGCTACTCCTTCATCCAATTCGGTTAAGATTGCCGCAGCCGAACATCGCCGTTCGGACTTCGCAATAACATCTCATTTTCTTACTTTACAATTTTACCATACGAAAATCAAAATGTAAATAGAAATATATATACAATGTAAAAATAATTATTCACAAGTTAAAGCGTGATAGAAAACCCATGCGGAAAACCAGTTAGCGTTTGCTAACTTTATCCAAAGTTTCCCTGTTTATCTCCCCTATCTTTGGCGATAATATACATTGAACAATCGGCGAAAAGCTGATACAATAATAACAGTTAGCTGTGGCTAACCAGTTTCAAAACAGGAGTCGTCATGCTGAAAGATACCGTTATCGCAAAATGCGCGCCGACAATGGCAGGGCTGAAAACCGCCAACCTTTTCGGTTATCCCTGCTGTGATAAAGAAGAGCTGTACCACTGTGTGCGTGAGATCAACCTGATCCTTGTCCCCTGCCGGCTCCGTCTGATGATTCTCAGGTACGACGGACAAAGGGCTTTGTTATACCTTTTTCGCCCCGCGTATCTCAGGCGCGATCTGACAAACCCTCTCGCCGCCGAGATTCTTTCTCAGCTCGGCTATCCCGTCGGGAGTGATTCCCGCTGTATCGCCGAGCTGCGGAACAGGCTGAGTCAAAATGACGAATTTCCGCATGAAATCGGGCTTTTTCTGGGGTATCCCCCTGTCGACGTCTACGGCTTTATCGTCAACAAGGCACAGTGCGCCAAGTGCGTCGGCACATGGAAGGTCTACGGCAACGTGGAAGAAGCCGAGAAAAAGTTCAGGATGTACAAGAAATGCACCCGCTGTTATCAGTACAGCTACGCCCGACACAATTCTTTCGAAAAAATGGTCGTGGCGGTATCATAAAGGATATTATTATATCAAATACTTTCTATAAAAGGAGAAACACATCATGGCAAACATCGCAATTGTATTTTGGAGCGGAACCGGCAACACCGAGGCTATGGCAAACGCAGTAGCGGACGGCGCAAGAGCAAAAGGCGCCGACGTCGCGCTGCTCTCCCCCGCGGACTTTAACGCGGATCAGGTTGCGCAGTACGACGCGATTGCGTTCGGCTGTCCCGCTATGGGCGACGAGGTTCTGGAGGAAGACGAGTTCCAGCCCATGTTTGACGCAGTATTACCCGCCCTCAGCGGCAAGAAGATCGCGCTGTTCGGCTCCTACGGCTGGGGCGACGGCGAGTGGATGCGCAGCTGGGAGGAAACCTGCAAAGAGGCAGGCGCGGCACTCGCGGCTGATCCGCTGATCGTCAACGAAGAGCCTGACGACGAAGGCGTCTTCGCATGCAGAGCGCTGGGCGAAGCGATCGCCTAATACTAATCCTTAATAAACTTCCCCGGTGCAAGCACTAAAGTGTCCGCCGGACACTTTACCCTCGCTATGCTCGGGCGGGGGTATTTGACCCTTTTAATCGGTTGAGATTGCCACGGGGCGCATTTCAGATTGTCATTGCGAGGAGGAACATGGTTCCGACGTGGCAATCTCTACCT
>CACWTM010000107.1 GCA_902763855.1 uncultured Ruminococcus sp.
TGCGCCCCGTGGCAATCTCAACCGATATTCAATAGTCATTGCGAAGCCTCTTTAGGGGCTGTGGCAATCTCAACCGATTAAAAGGGTCAAATACCCCGCCCGAGCATAGCGAGGTGGAGTTTGGTGGAGTTTGGGTGGAGCCCTTTTGCTGACTCCTACCCCCGGAAAACCACTGTTCATGCGGGCTGAGGTGGAGTTGGGTGGAGTTGGTGGAGTCCTTTTGATTTCTCGGCGTCATTTGCGTGAATAGGGGATATAGGAGATAATGACGGTGTGTAAATACAATGTCAAAGACGAATTGAAAACAAGTCCACCTACTCCACCTAAATGCCGAAAAACCGCATAGATAAGCCAAAATATCGGGTGGAGTTCTTTTGGCTCAACTCCACCCGAGTCCTACCGGCTCTCCACCTGCCGAAGTCTCAGACCGGAGTGAACGATCTCCCGCGGTCGTTCTGTCGCACTTTTTATAAAACGCCGCTCCGATATCTTCGGAACGGCGTAATGATACTTTTGCGTATTGATGATTACTCTTCGTAGAAAAAATACGGGTCAATTCTGACGCCGTTTTGACGACATTCGAAGTGGAGCGAGGGTTCGGACGCATATCCGGACGCGCCTACATATCCGATTATTTCGCCCGTCTTGACGACGTCGCCGACATTCACCTCAGCGAGAGAGAGAAAACTGTATATGGTCTCGATACCGCTGTTTGTCAGTATCCATACATAGTTGCCGTAACCGCCGTTACAGCTGCAATGAGAGCGGTAATGACTGCAAGAGTTGCTTGCGGCTGTGACTACGCCGGATTCCACCGCCATGACGGGGGTGCCGGGCATAGCTCCGATCACGAGATACTCATTGTTGTGATCGACAGTGTTATTTCCGACGATACCATCTATAAGCCAGCTTTTTCCATCTTCTGCCACAGGCTTATTCTGTATCTGTTCACCGATGCCGTAGGGGACGTCAATTTGTGCCAGCCAGCGTTGGATCAAGGTAGCGTCGAGGATGCCGATTTCTCCGTCGCCGTCGATGTCGCCGCCGGTGTAACCGTCAAAGTTTGCAACAACGTACTTTTGGAACCCTGCCTCCCGGTAAATGATTTGGATGGCGTCGACGATGTCGACAGCTCCGCTGCGGTCAACGTCGCCTAAGATGAACTTCGGCGAGATTGTACCGGCGCCGATAGGGGTGATGAGCGTGCTCAAAAGCAGTATGCAGACGAGCAGTATCGACAGGATTGTGCGGTTCGTTCTTTTCATAATTGACCTCCTTGCGATAGGATGCGGTACTTTTTTCAATCAATTATAGCAGATAGGTCTTGTGCTTTTTTTATTTTATGGAAAATTAATGAACCGGATCGCTGAATTTACAAAATTTTCATTTTTTCTTTTCTGTCAAAAATAGTTGTGTTTTTCACACGATTTTACTTGACAAAATTTATCACCTTTATTATAATAACTAGTAGCGTTTTAATGTAGATAACTGTGCGGAGGGCTTATGCTGTTAGATTTGAAAGATATTTTCGTTTCCGACGGCGCCTGTCAAGACGTCAGTTATACACTCTCACTGGACGACGTCGAGCTCTACGGAGAACATCCATTCAATTCTCCTGTTGAGATCACCGCCCACGTCGAGAACAAGGCGGGCATGGTGACGCTGACGATTGATACCGCTTTTGTGTATCACACCGCGTGCGACCGCTGTCTTGTTCCCATCGAGCGCCGTTTTGACTATCACTTCACTCACAAGATCATCGAGAATCTTGAGGAGGATTTCAACGACGACTACATCGAAGCGCCCGACCTCAGCCTGGATTTAGATGAGCTTGTCTCATCCGATATCTTCTTAGAGCTGCCGACCAAGTTCCTTTGCAGGGGAGACTGTCAAGGTCTCTGTCAAAAATGTGGACATAATCTTAACTTGGGCGACTGCGGCTGTGATAAGAAAGAGATTGATCCCCGCCTTGAGGCGCTCAAAGAGTTATTAAAGTAAAGATGATATATGTAAGGAGGGTTTTTCATGGCTGTACCGGCAAGAAAACATTCACATGCTCGTAAAATGAAGAGAAGATCCAATGTTTGGAAGCTCCAGGCTCCTGCTCTGTCTATTTGCCCCGAGTGCGGTGAGTACAAGGCTCCCCATAAGGTATGCCCCAACTGCGGCATGTACAGGGGTAGACAGGTCATCGTCAAGGACGCTGACTGATCATATCTGTTAACAAAAGAAACAGGCGGGCAGTAGGATAACTGACCGCCCTTTTGTTTTATTCACAAAGCTCGGAGGTTCGCTATGGCTGTTACAATTAAAGAAGTTATCCGCCATAGCTACGCCGAACGCGCCGGCTGTGAGGCGGGGGATACCCTGCTCTCGATCAACGGCAACGACATCGTTGACGTACTGGATTACCGCTTTTATCAGCTTAATTCTGTATTAGAATTAAAAATCCGCGATATTCACGGTGAGGTGCACACCGTTAAGGTGCGCAAGCCTGAGTACGAAGAGCTGGGGCTCGAATTTGACACCTATCTGATGGATAAAGAGAAGTCTTGCCGCAACAAGTGCGTGTTCTGCTTTATCGACCAGCTCCCGAAGGGACTGCGCGAGAGCCTGTATTTTAAAGACGACGACAGCCGTTTGTCCTTTTTGTTCGGCAACTATGTCACGCTGACCAACTTGAGCGAGCATGAGATCAGCCGCATTATCAAGATGCATATCAGCCCGATCAACGTCAGCGTCCATACCACGAACCCCGCGCTGAGGGTGAAGATGATGGGCAACCGCTTTGCGGGCGATTCGCTCGCGATTCTCAGGCGGTTTGCGGAGCATGATATCGCGATCAATACTCAGATCGTCTGCTGTCCCGGATGGAACGACGGCGAGGAGCTGAAACGTTCTCTGCGTGATCTGTACGACATGAACGTCAACCTGATCGCGGTCGTGCCTGTCGGACTGACGAAGTACCGTGAGGGTCTGGCTGAGCTGACGCCGTTCACCGAAGAAAAAGCGCGTGAGACCGTGGATATCCTCGAGAGCTTCGGCGATATGTGTTTGAAGACCAAGGGAAAGCGAATTGCCTACGCCGCCGACGAGCTGTATATCAAGGCGGGTTACGCAATCCCCGACGCGAGCTTTTACGGCGACTTTGAGGCGATCGAAAACGGAATCGGTCTGATCGCTATGCTCAAGGAGGATTTGCTCGACGAGCTCGAGTGGCGCGGCTCGGACGACAGCCTGAACAGAACGGTCTCCATCGCCTGCGGCACCTCTGCCGCGCCGTACCTCAGGGAACTGACGGACGCGGTAGAAGCGAAGTATCCCGGCGTCAAAATCCATGTATACCCGATTGTTAACGACTTTTTCGGCGACAATATCAACGTCAGCGGGCTGATCGTCGGCGGTGACCTGATCGCTCAGCTGAAAGGTAAACCGCTGGGAGACGCTTTGCTCATCTCTTCGGCGATGCTGCGATTTGAAAACGACCTTTTCCTCGACGATGTCCATATTGATGACGTCAAGAGGAAGCTGAATATAGAAGTATTACCCATCCACAATGACGGTAAAATGTTGTTGGATGCGATTTTAGGAGAGGAGGGAGAAGATGGCTAAACCCGTTATCGCGATTGTCGGCAGACCGAATGTCGGCAAAAGCACCCTGTTCAATAAGCTCGTCGGTCAGCGTATCTCGATCGTTGACGATACCCCCGGCGTGACCCGCGACCGTATCTACGGCGACGTCGAGTGGAGCGGCAGAAAAGCCCTGCTCATCGACACCGGCGGTATCGAACCTTTTTCCGATGACGTCATTCTTTCTCAAATGCGCGAGCAGGCTCAGCTCGCCATTGACACCGCCGACGTCATCATCATGGTGACGGATGTGCGTTCCGGGCTGGTGGCGACAGATGAAGAAGTCGCGCATATGCTCATCAAGAGTCATAAGCCCCTGGTACTGTGCGTCAACAAATGTGATTCCGTGGGTGATCCTCCGCCCGAGTTTTATGAATTTTACAAACTGCCCCTCGAGCCGATCGCCGTATCCTCCGTGCACGGTCACGGTACGGGCGATCTGCTGGACGCTGTTTTCGATCAGCTTGAGGGCGAAACCGAGGACGAGACCGATCCCGAGGTGATCTCGGTGGCGGTCATCGGCAGACCGAACGTCGGCAAATCTTCCCTGATTAACAAGATCACCGGTGAGAATCGCTGTATCGTCTCGAATATTGCCGGCACGACCCGCGACAGCATCGACACCATGATCGAGAACAAGCACGGCGTCTTTAACCTGATCGACACCGCCGGCATGCGGCGCAAAAGCAAAATTCACGACCAAATTGAGCACTACTCCATCCTGCGCGCGAAGATGGCGATCGAACGCTGTGACGTGTGCGTTATTATGCTCGACGCCGAGACAGGTATCACCGAGCAGGACACCAAGGTCGCCGGATTGGCGCTGGACGCCGGTAAAGCCTGCGTGATCGCGGTCAACAAGTGGGACGCGATCGAAAAGGACGACAAGACCATGCAGAATTTCCGCAAGGATATTGAGCGTGACTTCGCCTTCATGAGCTACGCGCCCTCGGTGTTTATCTCTGCGAAAACCGGTCAGCGTCTTGACAATCTTTTTGAGAACATCGTCCATGTCACCAACACCTCGGCGATGCGCATCACGACGGGACTGTTGAACGATCTGCTCGCCAACGCGACCGCCCGTGTACAGCCGCCTACCGATAAGGGCAAACGGCTGAAAATCTATTACATGACCCAGACCTCTGTCAAACCTCCGACATTTATCTTCTTCTGCAACAATGCGGAGCTGTTCCATTTCTCATATCAGAGATATCTTGAAAACCGTCTGCGTGAAGCTTTTGACTTCAGCGGCACACCTATCAGATTTATCATAAGGGAGAGGAATAACAAGTGACTGTAGAACTGATTATCCGAACGTTAGCTACGATGATAATCGCGTACCTGATCGGCAGCTTGAACCCCGCGATCATCATCACCCGTCTGAAAACCGGCAAGGATATCCGCACCATGGGCTCCGGCAACGCAGGCTTTACCAATGTTCTGCGCTCTGTCGGCAAAGGCCCCGCGATCGCGACGATCGTCTGCGATTACCTCAAGGGTATCATCGGCGTGCTGATCGGCTGGTGGATTTTTTCTCAGCTGACCGTCACCAACGACGTCGCCCCGCTGGAGTATGTGATTTACGGACGTTATCTCGCGGGACTTTTCGTCATCCTCGGACATTCGTTTCCGATCTATTACGGTTTTCGCGGCGGCAAGAGTGTTGTCACGGCAAACGCGCTGATGCTGGTTGTTGACTGGCGCGTGTTCCTGATGGTATTAGGTACCTTCCTGATTATATTCTTCGCGACCAAGCTCATTTCCTTAGGCTCTGTGATCTGTGCGGGACTGTACCCCGTGTATACCATGCTGACCACCTACTTTATGGATTATTTGCCGAACCTCGGTACCGAGAACGAACTGCGTTTTCGCTTTGTACTGATCTCTACCGCCTGCGCCTTATTGGTCGGCGCGATCATCATCTTCCGCCACAAAGACAACCTCAAACGGCTGATTAACGGCGAAGAAAAGCGGATTAAGGCGAAGAAATAATCCTTGATCTTATGATGTTGGGAGAATCAATATGAAACGACTAATCTGTATCCTGCTGGCGGTTGCCGCGATCTTTGTCACAGCTGTCTCCGCTTCGGCGGTTGACTATGGCTGTAACGTCGAAACGGTTTCCTCTGCCGTGTATCTTGAGAACCTTGACACCGGAGCGGTTGTCTTTGAGAAAAACGCCGATACGCAGATGTATCCCGCGTCTACCACGAAGATCATGACCTATGTGGTTGTCGCAGATCATGTTGCCGATCTCGACGGCACGATGGTGGATATCAAGGAAGACGTTTTGACGGGGCTTGATCCCGAGAGCACCGTGATGGGGCTTTCCGATCACGTCGGCGAGCAGTATTCGGTGCGCGAGCTGCTGTACGGCATGATGCTGCCTTCGGGCAACGACGCCGCGCTGGTACTGGCGGACTTCGTCGGCAGCGGGATATCGGGCTTTGTGGAGATGATGAACAGCAAGGCGGCTGAGCTTGGCTGTCAGAATACCCGCTTTGCCAACCCCCACGGTCTTCATGATCCTAACCACTACACTACCGCGAGAGATATGGCGTTGATCGCCAAGTACGCGCGTACACTGCCGGGCTTTATGGAGATCACCAATACCCTGAGCTACACGCCCTCGCGCTTTACTCAGCCCGTCACCAACACCAACTATATGCTCAGCACCACCGAGCAGGGCGGCAAGTACTACTATGCCTACACTAAGGGCATCAAGACCGGCTATACCGATGAAGCAGGCAAGTGTCTGGTGACGACCGCTGAGAAGGACGATTTCACCTACTTGTGTATCGCTTTAGGCGCGCAGTATTCCTTTACGGAGGACGTCAACTACGCCATGCTTGATACCGCCAAGCTCTACGATTGGGCGTATACCAACCTCGGTCAGCAGGTCGTATATGATTCCGCTGACGTGGTCAAGACGGTCGACGTCAAATTCGGCAAGGATGACGACAAGCTTAATGTGATCCCCGAGGGTCAGCTGACCGCGCTGCTGCCTCATAACTTTGACAAGAATCTTATCAAGGTTGAGGTCAACTGTGAGGACAGCTTTGAAGCGCCGATCACGCAGGGACAGGTGCTCGGCACCGCTACCGTGCGCTATGACGATATGACGGTCGGCACCACGAACGTTGTCGCCTCCAAGGCGGTAGAGCTGGATAACATGAAGCTCTTTTTCCACAATCTCGGCGAGTGGTTCAAGTCGAACATGATCCTTGTCATCGTGATCGCGGTCGTTCTGATCGCGTTGATTATCATTCTGGCAGCCGCTTCTTCGGCACGCAAAAAACGGATGCGCCGCGATAGAGCCAGACGCAGATACAGAGATTGATTCATTTCTTATCTAATAGTAAGGGGCTGTCGCATTAAGAAACGCGATAGCCCCTTTTAGTGTCATTCTGAGCTTGTCGAAGAATCTTACAGTGCAATCTATCCAACTTCATTACACCT
>CACWTM010000108.1 GCA_902763855.1 uncultured Ruminococcus sp.
TCGGGGCTGATCTCCTGGTGAATGTACAGCCCGTCGATCCCGGCGCCCTTGGCGCCCTGCATATCGGAGTTTTTGTCGTTACCGACCATCAGACAATCTTTGGGATTCAGCTCATATTTTGCCAGCAGCTTTTCAAAGAACTGGCGCTGCGGCTTTGAGACGCGCTCTTCAGAGCTAATCATGATACCGTCAAAGTATTTGAGGATTCCCAGCTCGTCCATCTCGGGAACGGTGAAGCTCTCCTGTGCGTTGGACAGCAAAAAAATCTTTTTGCCCGCGTCCTTGAGACCCTCCAGCAGCTCGATCACACCGTCGTACAGCTGTATCATCAGCGTCGAATCCTTTCGGAAACGATACGCTGTGTCCCTGAGCTGTGTGACGTCGGCGTTGATGCCCTTGTCTAAGTAGAGTTTGCGGAACACCTGCAACAGGTCGATGTCAACGTGCTTGCAGGTCGGGTGCTTGAGCCGCTCCCTGCGCAGCGCGCGCTTAACGTATCTGGTGTAAGAGGTTCTCAGCTCGCCGGGGCTGAACGAAGCGCCGCCCATCGCAAAGACCTGTACCGCCTTGCGCCAGAAGTCGATCGAATACTCATCGGTTCGGATGTCGATCAGCGTACCGTATAAATCAAAAATAATATTCCTGTACATGCGTTCACCCTTGAATATTGATTACTCCATATTCTATCAGTTTCGCGCAAAAAAATCCATACCTATTTAAAATAAACATGCCGAAATTTGTCTTGAAATTTTGTGCAAATCCGTTTTTGCGCGGATTGTAACCCCCAAGGTCTTCCCCGAAAAATACCTCTTGGGATGGCGCGGTACGGATTAGCTTATACTAAGTAGCAATAAATCCTCTCCCGTTAAAGTTAGCCATAGCTAACCACAAACCCGCTTATTTTCTGCTTTTTTTGCAACATTTTCCCCTTTACAGAATCGACAAAAAGTGCTAATATAATAGACGGATAAGTCTGTGCTTTTACAGCGTTTTTCACAAAGCGCCGCAGGCGCGGACTCACCGGAAAATACGCGTTGGTGTAAGAAAGAGCTCATCTTACAGCAATGCAAAACAGGAGGAAAACACATGGCAAGACAAAAGAAATCCATGGACGGCAACAATGCCGCGGCTTGGGTGTCCTATGCGTTCACCGAGGTAGCCGGTATTTACCCCATCACACCGTCCAGCCCGATGGCTGACTACGTAGATCAGTGGTCCGCACAGGGTATGAAGAACATCTTCGGCACTACCGTCAAGGTAGAAGAGATGCAGAGTGAAGCAGGCGCGGCAGGTACCGTTCACGGCTCGCTGAACGCGGGTGCGCTGACCACCACCTACACCGCTTCTCAGGGTCTGCTGCTCATGATCCCGAACATGTACAAGATCGCGGGCGAATTACTCCCGTCCGTATTCCACGTATCGGCTCGCTGCGTCGCTTCTCACGCGCTGAACATCTTCGGCGACCACAGTGACGTTTACGCCTGCCGTCAGACCGGTTTCGCGATGCTCGCAGAAACCAATCCCCAGGAAGTTATGGACCTGGGCGCTGTCGCTCACCTCGCTTCCATCAAGGGCAGAGTTCCGTTTATCAACTTCTTCGACGGTTTCCGTACTTCTCACGAGATCCAGAAGATCGAGATCTGGGACTATGACGATCTGAAAGAAATGACCGATATGGACGCTGTCAAGGCGTTCCGCAAGCGCGCGCTGAACCCCGAGCATCCCACCATGCGCGGTTCCCACGAGAACGGCGATATCTTCTTCCAGCACAGAGAAGCCTGCAACAAGTACTATGACGCTCTCCCCGAGATCGTTGAGGAGTACATGGGTAAGGTTAACGCGAAGCTCGGCACCGACTACAAGCTGTTCAACTACTACGGCGCTCCCGACGCTGAGCGCGTTATCGTAGCGATGGGCTCGATCTGCGACGTTGCGGAAGAAGTCATCGACTATATGAACGCAAACGGCGAGAAGGTCGGTCTGGTCAAGGTACGCCTGTACCGTCCGTTCCGTGCCGACAAGCTGGTTGAGGCGATCCCGGAGAGCGTCAAGAAGATCGCTGTCCTCGACCGCACCAAGGAGCCCGGCGCTCTGGGCGAGCCGCTCTATCTCGACGTTGTCGCGGCTCTGGCTGCCAACGGCTGCACCGCAAAGGTTGTCGGCGGTCGTTACGGCTTAGGTTCCAAGGATACTCCCCCTTCCAGCGTATTCGCTGTATACAAGGAGCTCGCGAAGGACGCTCCGCGCCACAACTTCACCATCGGTATCGTTGATGACGTCACCGAGCTCTCTCTGCCCGAGGAGCCCGCTCCCAACACCGCCGCAGAAGGCACCATCGAGTGCAAGTTCTGGGGTCTGGGCGGCGACGGTACCGTAGGCGCTAACAAAGACTCGATCAAGATCATCGGCGACCACACCGACAAATATGTTCAGGCATACTTCCAGTATGACTCCAAAAAGACCGGCGGTATCACCATCTCTCACCTGAGATTCGGCGATAAGCCCATCAAGTCCCCCTACTACATCAACAAGGCTGACTTTGTTGCCTGCCACAACCCATCCTACATCCTCAAGGGCTACAAGATGGTTCAGGATGTTAAGCCCGGCGGCGTCTTCCTGATTAACTGCCAGTGGACTCCCGAGGAGCTGAACACTCACCTCAACGCCGAGACCAAGCGTTACATCGCCAAGAACGACATCAAGCTCTATACCGTTAACGCGATCGACATTGCGGCTGAGATCGGTCTGGGCAAGCGTACCAACACCGTTCTGCAGAGCGCGTTCTTCTCCCTCTCCAAGGTTCTGCCCGAAGAGGAAGCGATCGGCTACATGAAGGAAAAGGCTCAGAAGTTCATGAAGAAGGGTAAAGAGATCGTCGAGATGAATGAAAAGGCGATCGACGCGGGCGCTACCGCATATGTCAAGATTGACGTACCCGCCGACTGGGCTGAGGCTGTTGACGCTGATCCCGCCGCGGTTGATCGTGAGATCACTAAGCTCGAGAAGCAGGTCGAGGGTATCATGGAGCCTGTAGGCAAGATGGACGGCGACAGCCTGCCCGTATCCGCCTTCGTAGACCACGCCGACGGTACCTTTGAGCAGGGCGCTTCCGCGTTCGAAAAGCGCGGCGTTGCCGTTATGGTTCCCGAGTGGAACAACGAGACCTGCGCTCAGTGTAACCGCTGCGCGTTTGTCTGCCCGCACGCTACCATCCGTCCTTACGCGATGGACGAGGCTGAGGTTGCCGACGCTCCCGAAGCCATCAAGTACGGCAAGAGAGCTGTCAACAAGGTTTATAAGTACACCCTGGCTGTTTCTCCCTTTGACTGCATGGGCTGCGGCGTCTGCGTAGGCGTTTGCCCGACCAACTCGTTGAAGATGGTTGCCCGCGAGTCTCAGGACGATCAGCAGGCAGTATTCGATTATTGTGTTGCAAAGGTCACCGAGAAGCCCGAGACCACCGCGAAGATCAACGTGATCTCTTCTCAGTACAAGCAGCCGCTGCTCGAGTTCTCCGGCTCCTGCGCAGGCTGTGCAGAGACCTCTTACGCTCGCCTGATTACTCAGCTGTTCGGCGACAGAATGTACATCTCTAACGCGACCGGTTGCTCCTCCATCTGGGGCGGTCCCGCCGCTACCTCTCCCTACACCGTCAACAAGGACGGCCACGGTCCCGCTTGGGCGAACTCCCTGTTCGAGGACAACGCCGAGCATGGCTTAGGTATGTTCCTCGGTCAGAGAGCGATCCGTGATCGTCTGATCGCTGACGTTAAGAACATGATGGCTGACGAGAGAGCGACTGACGAGTTCAAGGCTGCTGCCGAAGAGTATCTTGCGACCGTCAATGACGGCGAGAAGAACGCTGCGGCTTCCAAGGCTCTGCTCGCAGAGGTAGAGAAGGTCAACGAGGCTTGCCCGTACAGAAAGGACATCCTCGAGAACAGCGAGTATCTCTCCAAGAAGAGCGTATGGATCTTCGGCGGCGACGGCTGGGCTTATGATATCGGCTTCGGCGGCGTAGACCACGTACTCGCTACCGGTGAGGACGTCAACATCATGGTCTTTGATACCGAGGTTTACAGTAACACCGGCGGTCAGGCTTCCAAGGCTTCCAACATCGGTCAGGTCGCGCAGTTCGCGGCTGCCGGTAAGGCGATCCAGAAGAAGTCCCTCGCCGACATCGCTATCTCCTACGGCTACATCTATGTGGCTCAGATCGCGATGGGCGCTGACATGAACCAGACCCTCAAGGCGATTCAGGAGGCGGAGGCTTATCCGGGCCCGTCGCTGATTATCGGCTACGCTCCCTGTGAGATGCACTCCATCAAGGGCGGCATGCAGAACTGCCAGAAGGAAATGCAGAGAGCTGTCGCTTGCGGCTACTGGAACAACTTCCGTTATGATCCCAGACTCAAGGCTGAGGGCAAGAATCCGTTTATCCTCGACAGCAAGGCTCCGACCGAGTCCTATCGTGACTTCATCATGAACGAGGCTCGTTACTCCGCGCTGACCCGCTCCTTCCCCGAGAGAGCGGAAGAGCTCTTCCAGAAGGCAGAGGACACCGCGGCAGCCCGCTTCGAGACCCTCACCGAGCGCGCTAACAACGACTGAGGCACGCATGCCTTTATCCGCCTTTTGCGAGGTTGATACGATCTGAAAATATTACCGTTAGGTAAGGTTTCACCCCCGAGGTTCGTCCTCGGGGGTGTTTGTTCATTTGTACAACTCCTTCTTTGAAAAGAAGCCTATCGGAATATTTTTCTCTTACCGCGAAAAAGAATGGGATGGGTTTTTCTGAAGGTACATCCGACAGGAAGGAGCAGAGCGCAAAATAACCGCCTGTTCATAACGAACAGGCGGTTACTGCTAAGAGAAAGATATGTTCGGTTGAGGTGACTTGCGCTTTATTCGGCGTCGCGGAAATCGTCGTCGTCAAGGTTATAGACCTTGGTATCGCGCTCACGCGGGCGGTATTCGCGGTACCGCTGTTCCTGTGACTGCGGTTTTGTCTCGCGATTGCGGCGCGCCTGACGTCTGCCGTCCGAGGCGGTATATGCCGCCGTGGAGAATACAACGCCCATGAAGATCGCGACGACAAGGAAAAAGGCGATGATGCACAAGATCCACCACGCGATGTTGACCACTACCAGCATGATGCACGCGAGAACAACGACGATGACGCATAAGGCGCCGCCGATCAGATAAGCGGTCAACAGGTCTGCCGCGTTGTCATAAAAGGGGATGGACGGCAGCAGCGCGACGAGAAACATCGCGATGATCGCTACCAAAAAGCCGACGATTACCTCTGCTTTGTGGTAGATCGCCATGTCCAACAGCATCGGAATACACAGGATCACGGTCGGGACAATGACGTGCTCACGGTCAAACCGCCGCCATACCAGCATCAGATAGACGCTCGCGACACAGCCGAAGATGGCGGTGCCGACAAAGCCGTGCATCAGCGGCGCGACGAACAGGATGATGAAATCTACGATCGCGAGGATTGCCAGCCTTGAGCCGACCTTTGTCCGCAGAAACGGTCGGATATCCTGCGCTTTCTGCTTGTAGGTGTTCCATAGTTTATTCATGCCGGGTACTGCCTCCTGTCAGGGGTATCAGCGCGATTTTGGTAACAAAAATTATACCATAGATCGACGGCTTTTGCAACCTGTACACAAAGCGGTTGCTATTTCGGTTAAATATGATATAATAACTCTATATTATGAGCAAAAGGGATAATGAAGCATGGACAGAAACTATCCGCGCGTGACGGTCAGCAAAAAGTGTGAGCGCTTCATCAAAGACGGTCACATCTGGGTTTATCACGACGAGATCCGCGCGATCGACGGAAGCTATGAGAACGGCGATATCGTCGATGTAATGACAGAAAAAGGCAAATACCTCGGCTCGGGGTACATCAACGACCATTCAAAGATTCGTGTCAGGATTATTTCGAAAAACGCGAACGATACATTTGACGAGGCGTTTTACCGCCGCCGTATTGACTACGCGATCGACTACCGTATGACGGTGATGGGCGACGACTTTTCGTCGTGCCGCTTGATCTTCGGCGAAGCGGACAGCTTTCCCGGGCTGACGGTGGATAAGTTCGAAAACGTGCTGGTCACGCAGGTGTTGTCGCTGGGCGTTGAGCGGATCAAGGAACTGCTGTTTCGCAGTTTGGTTGAAGCGTTGGCGCAGCGCGGTCATCGGATCGACGCGATCTACGAGCGCAACGACGTCAAGGTGCGTGATCTGGAGGGAATGGAGCAATACAAGGGCTTCTATCCGATGGATGGCCTCAGAACCGACCTTGGCGGAGAGGTAGAGATCACCGAAAACGGAATCAAATATACGGTGGACTATGTGAACGGTCAGAAAACGGGATTTTTCCTTGACCAAAAGTATAACCGCCGTGCTGTCGCGAAGATCGCGAAGGGCAAAAGAGTGCTGGACTGCTTCACGCATACGGGCGCCTTCGCGCTGAACGCCGCGATGGTCGCCGAGCATGTCACGGCGGTCGATGTGTCGCAGACCGCGATCGACATGGCAAAACGCAACGCCGCGCTGAACGGTTTTGAGAATATCGACTTTGTGACGGCGAACGTCTTTGAGCTGCTGACGCAGGCGCAGGCTGAACACCGTCAGGAGTGGGACATGATTATCCTTGACCCGCCCGCGTTTACCAAGTCGCGCTCGACCATGCACGCGGCAGAGCGCGGGTATAAGGAGATCAACTTAAAGGCGATGAGGCTGTTGCCCAGGGGAGGGTATCTCGCAACCTGCAGTTGCTCCCACTTCATGCCCGATAAGCAGTTCCGCAAAATGCTCTTCTCTGCCGCCGCTGACGCGAACGTCAGCCTGCGGCAGATCGAGTGCCGTCAGCAAAGCGCCGATCACCCGATTTTGTGGGGCGTTGAGGAAACCGATTATCTGAAATTCTATATTTTCCAAGTTGTATAATACTAATCCTTGACAAAAACCTTTATCATCTATTGCGCTATATTTCGTATAGCTTTGTTGGGCTCCTTGACAGGCGCCAGCCTGTCTGCGTCTCCCGTCGCGCTATCCGAAATTTTATCAAGGATTAGTATAAGGAGGAATACCATGAAAAGAACGATCGCGATCATCGCGGCTATGCTGATGCTGACAGGAACACTGGCGGCGTGCGGAAAGGATAAGAACGCGACCCCCGACAGCGCAGAGAAGGCGACTGTGGCGGCGACCTCTGCCGAGACGGTCAAGCCTACGCAGAAGTCGACCGAGGGGAATACCGTAGAAACAGACAGCGAGGGCAATACGATAGAAAAGGATAAGGACGGCACGATCGTTTCCGTAAAGGATAAAAACGGAGAGGTCATCGAGATCACCGAGTATACTACGACCCATCACATCACGGTAACGGATGACGGGGACGACTCGGACGATGCACCTTCCGCTGAGGGAAAAGGCTCCAGCGCTTCGTCGATAT
>CACWTM010000109.1 GCA_902763855.1 uncultured Ruminococcus sp.
GCCGACATGGGCGGAGATGGAATTGACAAGGTACTCACGTACCAGAAGATCATAGACGCCGTCTCCGATAAACGCGAGGTTCAGCATGGGCGTTGATTGAATCGTTTTATCATCCATAGGCATCACTCGATAAAGTCAAACTCAAGATCATAAATCGAGACGGTATCGCCCTCCTGACAGCCCGCCTCGCGCAGCTTGTCGATTACGCCGGAGGACTGGAGAACGCGCTCGAAATAGGACAGTCCGTCGTAGTCGTCGAAGTTGACGCCGCGCAGCACACGCAGCAGCCACTTACCCTCGACCATATACACGCCGTCCTGTACGGTGATCTTGACGTCGCCGAACTGCTCTTCGTCAATCTCGGGCATCGGCTCGGGCTCATAGACCTTGATGGGCGGAAGCTTGCTGAGTTCTTCCACAATCTGTTTCAACAGCGGATCGACGTCGTAGCGGATCGCTGCCATAATCGGGAAGAATTTGTAGCCCTGTGCTTCGACCCAAGCCTTGAAATCGGCGATCTGATCGTCAGAAGCAAGGTCGCACTTATTGCCGACGACCAGCATGGGACGCTCGGCAAGCTCGGGATTGAAGCGTTTCAGTTCCTCGTTGATGATGCGGAAATCCTCTTTCGGATCGCGCGCTTCAGAACCGGACACATCAACGATATGCACCAGCAGGCGGCATCGTTCCACATGACGCAGAAACTGGTGACCCAGTCCCGTGCCGTCGGAGGCGCCCTCAATCAGTCCGGGGATATCCGCCATAACAAAAGACACGCCGTCACCCATCGACACAACGCCGAGGGTCGGGTTGATGGTGGTAAAATGATAGTTGGCGATCTGGGGCTTTGCCTGTGAGACAACAGAGATCAGGGTGGATTTGCCGACATTCGGGAAACCTACCAACCCCACGTCCGCGAGCAGCTTGAGTTCCAAAGTGACCTCAAATTCCTCGCCGGGCATACCGGGTTTGGCAAACCGCGGAACCTGACGGGTCGGGGTCGCGAAATGTTTGTTGCCCCAGCCTCCTTTGCCGCCTTTAGCGACGACAACAGGCTCTTTGCCGGATAGATCGGCGATGATACGGCCGTTTTCCGCGTCGCGGACAAGGGTACCGACAGGCACCTTGACGACCAGATCCTCTGCCGCCTTGCCGTACTTTCTGCCTCCCGCGCCGTTATTGCCTTTTTTCGCCTCAAACTTGCGTTTGTAGCGAAAGTCCGCAAGCGTCGAAAGATTGGAATCCGCGACAAAGATAACGTCGCCGCCCTTTCCCCCGTCGCCGCCGTCCGGGCCGCCCGCCGCGACATATTTTTCGCGGTGAAACGCGACCGCGCCGTCGCCGCCGTCACCGGCTTTTATCAGTATTTTCGCTTTATCTACAAACATAATGATACCTCATTCTGTAGGGATGACCGTTGGTCATCCGCGGACGAGGAATACTCGTCCCTACAATCCAAAAACAAAAGGGCGGTTTTGAACCGCCCCTAAAGTCATTACTGCTCGACAGGATAAACGCTGGCGCGCTTTCTGTCTTTGCCCATACGCTCGAAGCGTACTACGCCGTCTACCTTAGCGAAGAGAGAATCATCAGAACCGCGGCCGACATTGTTGCCGGGATGGATGTGAGTACCTCTCTGCTTAACAAGAATGTTGCCAGCTAAAACGAACTGACCGTCAGCACGCTTGACGCCAAGGCGCTTGGACTCGCTGTCACGACCGTTCTTGGTCGAACCCATACCTTTTTTATGAGCGAATAACTGCAGATTTATTTTAAGCATTACCTTACACCTCCGAATTAGTTACTTTCAAATACTTGGGATAGTCCTGAGCGATCTCGCTCAGATGAAGCTTTAAGCCGTCAAACAGTACGCGGCACTGCAAAGCTTCCTGTTCAGATTTTACTTTCAGGTACATCACGCCGTCTCTGTTCAAAAGAGTCGGTTTCACTCCCAGTATCTCGGTGACAGTGTTAGCCGTCATATACGCAGCGCTTGATACCGCCGCGCAAAGAATCTCGGGGCCCCCGGGATTCATGTCCGAATGACCGGTGATGTGAAAACCGTAAACAGGCTCAGTACCGAAAAATCTGACTTTGATCATCAGGCGTTGATCGCCTTGATCTCAACCTTTGTGTAAGGCTGACGGTGACCCATCTTTCTCTTTTCACCCTTCTTGGGCTTGTAGGTGGATACATAGATTTTCTTAGCCTTGTCAGTTTTGATAACCTCGGCTGTAACCTTTGCGCCGTCAACATAAGGTGTGCCGGCTTTGATACCGTCATCGGTGGATACAGCGACAACGTCAAACTCTACGGTAGCGCCGTTCTCTGCGTCGAGCTTCTCAACAAAGATAACGTCACCGTTCTGGACCTTGTACTGCTTACCGCCGGTCTCGATAACTGCGAACATTTTATCATTCCTTTTACATAGACTCGCTACTCTCGGGTGGCGACGAAGCTGCTCATATAGATTGTATAAGCAAATTTACGCGCACTTAAAAGACCCACAGTATGCGGCTTATATACTATATCATAAAGGGTCTTAGATGTCAAGGACTTTTTTAGGCTTCATTTTGTAAAGGGAACCTTATTTTGCCTGTATATAAAAAGCCTTTAAGGTGTTCTGCATCAGCATGGCGATGGTCATGGGACCGACGCCGCCGGGCACAGGCGTGATATAGGAACATTTTTCTTTAACAGAATTAAAGTCGACGTCACCGCAAAGTTTGCCGTTTTCGTCACGGTTCATACCGACGTCGATCACGACAGCGCCGTCTTTCACCATATCGGCGGTAACAAACTTTGCTCTGCCGACAGCGGCGACGAGGATATCCGCCTGCTTAGTGATCTCAGCAAGGTTTTGGGTGCGGCTGTGGGTAACGGTCACAGTGCCGTTCTCATGAAGCAGCAGCATGGACATCGGCTTGCCTACGATATTGCTTCTGCCGATCACGACGCAGTTTTTGCCCTCTACGTCAATATGGTAATAATGCAACATCTCCATCACGCCGGCAGGTGTGCAGGGCAGAAAATCGTAATCACCGATCATAATCTTGCCTACATTGTAGGAAGAGAACGCGTCGACGTCCTTTTCGACAGAGATTGCGGCGATGACCGCTTTGTCGTCGATGTGCTTCGGCACGGGGAGCTGACAGAGAATGCCGTTGACGTCATCCCTGCTGTTGAGCTCTTCGATCAAAGCAATCAGCTCTTCCTGGGTGGTCTCTGCGGGGAGCGCATACTCCAGCGAACGGAATCCGACATATTCGCACGCTTTCTTCTTATTATTCACATAAACTCTGGACGCTGGATCGTCGCCGACGATGATGACCGCGAGGGTGATCTCCTTGCCGTCCTTTTTCAGCTCCGCGACCTCGTCACGGATCCTGTCCTTTACGCTTTGAGATACTAATTTTCCGTCGATCAGCTGATACATGCTTATCCCCTTTTCTTTGACTTCTTATAAGTTTTTGAGAACACTCTGCCTTTCATGCCGTCGTTCTTCTTACGATTGACGATGAGCAAGACGATACCGATAAGAACCAGCACCGCCGACAGTGCCTGTGATACGCGGACGTCGTAGCCGAACACCTGAAACGGCAGATACAAGCTGTCGGTTCGCAGGCCTTCGACAACCATACGTTCCGCGCCGTACCAGACGAGGTACAGATAGAACGCTTGACCGTGATACTTTTGGAATTTGCGGTTGAAGATAAACAGGAACAAAAATCCCAGCGCGCACCAGACGGATTCATACAAAAAGCACGGGTGCACCCCTACCCCGCCGGTGTTCTCGCTCACCATGCGGAAGATGTTGTCCGTGGGTGTTCCGAAGGCTTCCTGATTAAAGAAGTTGCCCCAGCGGCCGATCGCCTGACCGATCAGAAAGCTCGTCATCGTGATATCGAGGATAGGCAAAAACTTCATCTTCCGGATCTTAGCCATCACAAGACCGCCGGCAAGCGCGCCGATGATCGCGCCGTAGATGGCGATACCGCCGTCGCGGATGTCGATAATCTCGCCGGGGTGCGCCGAGAAATAATCCCACTTGAAGATGACGTAATAAGCCCTCGCGCCGATGATCGAGGTGATGATACCGACGATCACGCAGTCGATCAGCTTATTGCGGTCAACGTCGTAGCGGTGAGCGTTAAGGTACGCGTACAAAACAGCGAGCAGCAGACCTGTCGCGATGAGGATACCGTACCAGTATACGTTGAAAGACCCGATGGAAAAGGCAACGCGGTTGATGGGAAGAGCATGGATGCCTAATCCCGGAAAAGAAACATGAAACATATTCTTACCTCATAGGAATGTTATGTTGCTAGAACGCTATCATAGTAGCATATTCGCGGTCAAAAGTCAATTTTCTTCCAACATGTTATGACAGTAATTTGCGTCCATCTTTTCAAAAATCAAATGCTTTTTAAAAAATAGATATTGACAAGTCATAAAAATAATGCTATAATTTGACTGTTCGAAATGCGAGTGTGCTGGAATAGGCAGACAGGCACGTTTGAGGGGCGTGTGTCTTTGACGTACGGGTTCAAGTCCCGTCACTCGCACCAGGTCAAGGGACATCCGAAAGGGTGTCCCTGTTTTTTGTGTCTATTCGTCTACACATGTATAACAGAATCATATCCGGCAAACCTTTCAACTTTCTGTTGTAAGGTCTTTCTTTTGTGTTGATAATTGATGGCTAATATGATATGATGAATTTGTATTATCAAATTTCGGCATCAAGGGGGCTTTTTATGAACCTCAAAAGAATCATCGACGTCGCTATGGGCCGCATAAAAGCCGACCTTGTCCTGAAAGGCGCGAGCGTGCTGAACGTTTTTACCGAGCAGCTTGAGCACAAGGACGTCGCGATCTGTGACGGCTACATCGCGGGACTCGGTCGCTATCAGGGAGAAAAAGAGGTCGACGTCAGCGGCAAAATCATCGTGCCGGGCTTTATGGACGGACACATGCACCTCGAAAGCACCCTGCTGACGCCGGCGCAGTTTGAGCGCTGTTCCCTGCCCCGAGGAACGACCGCTGTCATGGCAGATCCGCATGAGATCGCCAACGTCGCCGGAACAAACGGCATCGACTATATCATGAAGCTGTGTGAGCCGCTCGATATGCACATCTACTTCAATTTGCCCTCCTGCGTACCCGCCTCACCGCTGGAAGAAAGCGGCGCGGTGCTGGAAGCAGAGGATCTGAAACCGTACTATGAGCGAGAAAACGTCCTCGGGCTTGCCGAAGTGATGAACTCCGTCGGCGTGACAGAAGGCGATGAACAGCTGCTGCAAAAAATCAGCGACGCGCAAACACACGAGAAGATCATCGACGGTCACGCGCCGTTTCTCGGCGGCAAGGATTTGAGCGCCTATACCGCCGCGGGCATCCGCTCCGATCACGAGTGCACCACCGCACAGGAAGCGATCGAAAAGATCGCGGTCGGTCAGTGGATCATGATCCGCGAAGGAACGGCGGCGAAAAACCTTGACGCTCTGATCCCCATCTGCAAGCCGCCCTACTGCTGCAGAGCGATGTTTTGCACCGACGACCGCCATCCCGAAGACCTGCTGAGAACCGGTCACATGGACGCAATTTTGCGCAAAGCGGTTGACAAGGGCGTTCATCCGGTACACGCGGTCAAGATGTGCACGCTGAACACCGCACAGTACTTCGGATTAAAGAATTACGGCGCGGTCGCGCCCGGCTATCATGCCGATTTGCTGGTACTGGGCGATTTCATTGACTTTACGGTTGAACAAGTCTATATCGGCGGCAAGCTTGCCGCAAAGAACGGTAAGGTCATCAACGATCACACCCCTCCCCTGCCCGACGACGGCAAGATTCTGCGCTCCTTCCACATGGAGCCGGTCACGCCCGATATTCTCCGATTCAGTGAGATCAAGGAACGTCAGCGCGTGATCGGGCTGAAAAAGCACGAGCTCCTGACCGACGAGATCATCATCCAGCCGACTGAGCGCGGCAGAGAGAATAACGGTATCGACATTCAGCGGGATATTCTGAAAGCGGCGGTATTCGAACGTCACCACAGCACCGGCCACGTCGGTATCGGCTTCATCACCGGCTACGGTTTGAAAAAGGGCGCGATCGCGACCAGCGTCGCTCACGACTCTCATAATCTGATCGCTGTCGGCTGTTCGGACGAGGACATCGCCGCAGCGGCGGAACAGGTACGCAAAATGAACGGCGGCTTCGCTGTTGTTGAGAACGGCGAAGTTATCGAGAGCCTTCCTCTGCCGATCGCGGGGCTGATGAGCCCCATGACCGCAGAGGAAATCGAAAAACGGCTTCATCGGCTCAAAGAGGCGGCAAAACGGCTGGGCGTATCCGACGACATCGACCCCTTTATGACGCTGGGCTTTGTCAGCCTGCCGGTCATCCCGATCCTGCGTCTCAACGGCAAAGGGGTGATTAACGTTACTAAACAGGAGATTGCTCAAGCAACCTTCTGATACAATATCTTTGACAACGGAGTGAAACACATGAAATACGATATCATCATCATAGGAGCCGGTCCGGGCGGAATTTTCTCGGCATATGAGTTTGCCACCAAGCGTCCCGATCTCAAGGTAGCGGTCTTTGAGACCGGCAACGCGCTGGAAAAGCGCAAGTGCCCCATTGACGGCGACAAGATCAAGTCCTGTATCAAGTGCAAAACCTGCGCGATCATGTCGGGCTTCGGCGGCGCGGGAGCTTTCTCGGACGGCAAGTACAACATCACCAACGACTTCGGCGGCACAATGCACGAGTACATCGGACGCGACAAGGCGCTTGATCTGATGCATTACGTAGACAAGATCAACGTCGAGAACGGCGGCGAAGAAACAAAGCTCTATACCACCGCGGGAACAGATTTCAAGAAAATCTGCACACAGAACAAATTAAAGCTGCTGGATGCTTCCGTCCGTCATCTCGGCACGGATATCAACTACATCGTGCTGGGCAATATCTACGACAAAATCGCGGATACTGTCGACTTTCACTTCAACACCCCCGTCGAACACATCAAGATCATCGACGGCGGCTACCG
>CACWTM010000110.1 GCA_902763855.1 uncultured Ruminococcus sp.
CCGATCGGGCCGAGAGGGATGTGCGATCTGTTGATCGTCGCGCCCTGTACCGGCAACACCCTCTCCAAGATCGCCCTCGGGATTACCGACACGCCGGTGACGATGGCGGTCAAATCTCAGCTGAGGATCGGTGCGCCGGTCGTGCTGTGTATCGCGTCCAACGACTCCCTCGGCGCGTCAGCCGAAAACATTGGCAAACTGCTCAACCGCAAAAATGTTTATTTTGTCCCGATGTCACAGGATGACCCCGAACGCAAGCCTAATTCTCTTGTCGCGCATTTTGACAAGATTCCCGCGGCCATCGCTAATGCGTTGAAGGGACGGCAGTTACAGCCGATTTTCGCGTAACGCTGCCTGTCACCCTCTGACAGCGTTGATATAGAGAGATCGCCATCCTATTTTTAGGGGATGGCGATCATTTTTTCTGCGATTTCGGTTGAAATGAAAGCCGTATTGTGATATGATGTTTTAGAATAGGGGGTATGTATGTGAAATACTGTAAAGTCTGCAAGGCTTTATGCTTCGGCGAGACCCTTCCCTTTGACGGATGTAAGCATAAGCTCAGCGAGATCAAGGATATCAACGAGCCGGTGAGATTGTGTGTGATCGGCGGTACCGAACGCGCGATGCTGATCGGTATGCTCAAGGACGCCGAGATCCCGTTTGCAGAAGAAAATGTCCAGCCGCAGGGCGTCGCGAACGAGCTGGTGACCGGCTATGACGTCAAGCTGTCCAATATCTCTGTCATTGTGCCGTTTTCCGCACTGCCTGAGGCGAGCGAGCTACTCGGCACGATCGAAACGGTCAACAATACGATCGAGCCCCATCTCGGTGAGATCAACGCCGAGATTACGCGTCTGCGCTCTTCTGAGCGGGAGGCGAAGCAGATGAATCCCGCGCTCAGAACAACGATCAAGGTCATCACGGCTTTGGCGTTTCTCGCGCTGATTGCGCTGGTTGTCTTCGGTACCGACGCGCTGACAGGATTCATCAAAGGTTTATTTCATTAAGACTTATATTTGGAGGTAATCAATATGAAACAGGATACTTTATGTGTACAAGCCGGCTACGAGCCGAAAAACGGCGAGCCGCGTGTTCTGCCGATCGTGCAGAGCACAACCTTTGTCTATGACAGCGCCGATACGATGGGCAAGCTCTTTGACCTCGAGGCGGAGGGCTGCTTCTATACTCGTTTGGCAAATCCCACCCTCAACACTGTCGCCGCCAAGATCGCGGCTTTAGAGGGCGGCGTCGGCGCGATGCTGACCGCTTCCGGTCAGGCGGCTTCGCTTATCAGCATTACCAATATCTGCAAAGCTGGCGATCATGTCATCGCTTCCGCGGCGATCTACGGCGGAACATTCAATCTGTTTAATAAGACCCTGCGTGATTTAGGAATCGCGTTTGATTTTGTCAGCCCCGTGATCTCTGCCGAGGAGCTGGACAAGGCGTTCATGCCCAACACCAAGGCGGTCTTTATCGAGACGGTCACTAACCCGTCTCTGGACGTTGTCGATATCGAGATGTTTGCCCGTGTCGCTCACGCGCACCATGTGCCGCTGATCGTCGACAATACTTTTGCCACTCCCATCAACTGCCGTCCCTTTGAGTGGGGCGCGGATATCGTGGTTCACTCGACCTCCAAGTACATGGACGGTCACGCGGTGGCGCTGGGCGGCGTTGTTGTCGACTCCGGCAACTTTGACTGGACGCAGGGCGACTATCCCATGCTGACCGCTCCCGACGAGACCTATCACGGCGTCGTGTATACCGAGCAGTTCGGCAAGGCGGCGTATATCACCAAGTGCTGTACCCACCTCATGCGCGACTTCGGCGCTCAGCAGTCGCCGCAGAACGCGTTCCTGCTGAACCTGGGGCTTGATACCCTTGCGCTGAGAATGGAACGTCACTGCTCCAACGCGCTCGCTGTCGCTGAGTTCTTGGAGAACCACGACAAGGTCGAAAAGGTCGATTATCCGGGGCTTAAGTCCAATCAGTACTATGACGTGGCGCAGAAGTATATGCCGAACGGTACCTGCGGCGTCATCTCCGTCTTTGTCAAGGGCGGTAAAGAAGGCGCCGTCCGCTTTATGGAGGGTTTGAAGCTCGCTAAAATCGTCATCCATGTCGCAGACGCGCGCACCTGTGTGCTTCATCCCGCGACCACAACCCACCGTCAGCTCACCGATCAGCAGCTGATTGACGCCGGCATCGCGCCGAACATGGTGCGTCTGTCGGTCGGTATCGAGCATCCCGACGACATTATCGCCGATATCGCACAGGCGTTGGAGAAAGTTTGATTTATGGCAGACAGATTTACATCCGCAATCATCGTAGCAGCCGGTGACAGCACCCGTATGGGCGGAAAGCTCTCGAAACAGCTGATCCCCATCAACGATCACCCGGCGATTGAATATACCTTAAAAGCATTTCAGAGTTGTTCTTTGATCGACGAGATCATCGTTGTCGCACGATCCACCGATATCGACGATATCGCCAGCATCGCCTTTGAGTTCAGAAAGGTCACGACGGTTGCCGCAGGCGGCGCGACCCGCATGGACAGCGTCAGCCGCGGCGTCAGAGCCGCCGATAAACGCGCGACGCACTATGCGATCCATGACGGCGCGCGTGTGTTGATTAAGCCGATCCAGATTCAAAAAGTTCTTACAGCCGCGTTTGAACACGGCGCGGCGGCGCTCGGCACACCGCTGACCGATACCGTCAAGGTGATCGGGAGCGACAATACCATCCTTTCGACGCCCGACCGTTCCGCGATGTGGGCGGTGCAGACGCCGCAGATCTTTGAAAAAGAGCTGTACAGGCGCGCGATGGAGAACGCCCTTTCCAACCGCCTCTCCGTTACCGACGACTGCTCAATGGTAGAAGCGCTGGGTGAGAAGGTACACGTCATACAGGGCGAGTATTCCAACATCAAACTCACCACCCCGGTGGATGTTGCAATAGCCGAAGCGCTGCTCTCAAAGTAAAGGAGGCTCTTGATGAGAATCGGACACGGATATGATGTACATCGTTTCAAGACAGGGCGCGAGCTGATCCTCGGCGGCGTTGAAATTCCCTGCGACAAGGGGCTGGACGGCCATTCCGACGCGGACGTGCTGGTGCATGCCGTTATGGACGCGCTTCTCGGAGCGGCGGCTCTCGGAGACATCGGCAAGCATTTTCCCGATACCGACGAGAAGTATCGGGACGCCGACAGCATCAAGTTGCTTTGGGAGGTCATCGGCAAGCTCAAGGACGCAGGCTACAAGCCCGTCAACATCGACAGCACCATCTGCGCCCAGGCTCCGAAGCTCGAGCCGTATATCGACGAAATGCGCGAGAATATCGCCGTTGCCTGCGGCTTGAAGAAGAGCGCGGTCAGTGTCAAGGCGACAACGGAAGAAGGCTTGGGCTTTACCGGGAGCTTGGAGGGTATCTCCGCGACCGCGGTATGCCTTCTGCAGGAAATTGAATAAGACATAATATCGGCGCCTCTCTCATACACATATGGGGAGAGGTGCTTTTTTTATGAAAATCAAACATTTTACCGCATTGTTTTTATCGCTGACGCTTTTGTTCATTCCGTCTCTTTCGGCGGGCGCGCTGAGCGATACCGAGATCACCGCTCCCGCGGCGGTGCTGATGGACGCGAACTCGGGAAAAATTCTTTTTGAGAAAAATGCGCATGAGCAAAGACCTTGCGCTTCGATCACCAAGGTCATGACCCTGACCTTGGTGCTGGAGGCGGTCGACAGCGGAAAAATCCACATGAACGACGTCGTCACGACCTCGGCGCATGCCGCTTCAATGGGCGGTTCGGATATCTGGCTCGAAGAGGGAGAGCAGATGTCGGTTGATGACATGATAAAGGCGACGGCGGTCGCATCCGCCAACGACGCGGCGGTCGCTCTGGCAGAGTTTGTCAGCGGCAGCGAGGAGGATTTTGTCGCCGCGATGAACGAAAAGGCGTCGTCGCTCGGGATGGAGGACACGACCTTTCTCAACTGTAACGGTCTGGATGAAGAGGGGCATATCACCTCGGCGTATGACGTTGCTTTGATGTCGCGCGAGCTGATGAAGCATGAACAAATCTTCGACTATACCTCTATCTGGATCGACTATCTGCGTGACGGTGAGACTCAGATCGTGAATACCAACAAGCTTTTAAAGTCCTATAACGGGATTACGGGCTTAAAAACCGGTACCACCGGCGACGCCGGCTCGTGTATTTCGGCGACCGCTGAGCGCGGCGGGCTGAGTTTGATTGCGGTTGTACTGGGAGCGGCGAGCGGTACGGACAGATTCCGCGACGCGGCGGCACTGCTGGATTACGGCTTTGCAAATTTCGAGAGCCGTGAACTGCGCCTGAAAGATGAACTTGAACCGATCGCTGTCGAAAACGGCATGCGCGATACGGTCGGCGTCGCGTGTGAAGAATCAGCGTGGCTGACCGTGCCGAAGGGTGAGGGAGAGGGCGTCAAAGAGGTTTTGGAGCTGCCCGAGAGTCTTTCGGCTCCGGTATACAGCGGCGACGTCGTCGGCAGTCTGCGGTTCATGCTGGGGGAGGATGAGATCGCCTGCTTCGATATCATCGCGACACAGGACGCTAAAGAAAAAAGCTTCGGCAGTATCCTGTCGCTTTTGTGGCAGTCGCTGATAAAGCTGTGAGGCAGGCTACTATATCTTGTGGAGCTTTGTGTGATACCTGACTAAGTTTAGATTTTGTTCACAAATAATCTCATAAAAATGTTGCATTGAAGCCGAAAATATAGTATAATGCAAATATTAATATAAGAAGAAGTATGTATTTTTCGATCAAAGAAATTTGTGCTCATTATATTTCTTCTTGGGAATTTAAGGAGGGTATTTCATGCCTACAACTCTTAGCGACAAACATTTACAGGGCTTTTTGGGTGCTGACGAATACGTCGGTATCGCTCCCGCCGTGAAGGCTGCGCACGAGGCGCTCCACTCCGGTACAGGTCTCGGCAACGACTTTATCGGCTGGCTCCATCTGCCCACTGATTATGACAAGGAGGAGTTCGCGCGGATCAAGGCTGCCGCCAAGAAGATTCAGTCAAACTCCGATATATTTGTAGTCATCGGTATCGGCGGTTCTTATCTCGGCGCGCGTGCGGCGATCGAGTTTATCGAGTCCCCGAACTACAACGCGCTGTGCAAGGACACGCCGCAGATTTACTACACCGGTAACTCCATCAGCTCCAACGCACTTGCTGAGCTGCTCGAGATCTGCGAGGGCAAGGACGTCTCCATCAATATGATCTCTAAGTCCGGCACCACCACCGAGCCCGCGATCGCTTTCCGTGTTTTCCGTGAGATGCTCGAGAAGAAGTACGGCAAGGAAGGCGCCAAGGAGCGCATCTTCTGTACCACCGATAAGGCGCGCGGCACCTTAAAGCAGCTTGCCGACCGCGAAGGTTACGAGACCTTTGTTGTTCCGGATGACGTCGGCGGACGCTACAGCGTGCTGACTGCCGTGGGACTGCTGCCGATCGCTGTTTCCGGCGCTGATATTGACGCGCTGATGAAGGGCGCTCAGGATGCAGAAGTAAAGTTCGCGGAGCCTGATCTTGAGAAAAACGACTGCTACAAGTACGCTGCGATCCGCAACATGCTCTATAACAAGGGCAAGTCGACCGAAATTCTCGTCTCTTACGAGCCCGCGTTCACCCTGATGAACGAATGGTTCAAGCAGCTCTACGGCGAGTCTGAGGGCAAGGACAACAAGGGTATCTTCCCGGCTTCTGTTATCTTTTCCACCGACCTGCACTCTATGGGTCAGTACATCCAGGACGGCAGACGCAATCTCTTTGAGACCGTCGTGCTCTTTGACAGCGTGCAGAGAGAGATCGCCCTCGGTACCGATCCCGAAAACGTTGACGGCCTGAATTTCCTGTCCGGTAAGACGATGGAGTTTGTTAACCGCAAGGCGTTTGAGGGTACTGTTCTTGCTCATAACGACGGCGGCGTACCCAACATTGTCCTCACCGTCGACAAGATGGACGAGTACAACCTGGGCTATCTGATCTACTTCTTTGAGAAGGCGTGCGCGATCTCCGGCTACATCCTCGGCGTCAACCCCTTCAACCAGCCCGGCGTCGAAAGCTACAAGAAGAATATGTTTGCGCTGCTCGGCAAGCCCGGCTATGAGGATCAGAAGGCGTCTCTTGAGGCTCGCTTAAAGTAAGAAATTTCAGACATAACATATACAGGAGGAAACGAAAATGGTTACATTAATTATTGGTAAAAAAGGTTCCGGCAAGACAAAGAAGCTCATCCAGCTTGCGAACGAGGCTGTCGCAAAGTCCAGCGGTAACGTTGTCGTTATCGAAAAAGGCGCCGGTCTGACTTACGACGTGACCCACAAGGCGCGTCTGATCGACACTGACGTTTACGGCATCAAGGGCTACGATATGCTTCTTGGCTTTATCAGCGGCATCTGCGCGGGTAACTATGATGTTACCGATATCTTTGTTGATTCTACCTTTAAGATCGCTCCCGAAGGCGTTGACGGCATCGAGCCGTTTATCACCAAGCTCAACGCTCTTTCTGACGAGAGCGAGGCTCACATCACCCTGCTGGTATCCTCTGCCGAAGGTGAGCTGCCCACAGGTCTGAAGGCTGTTTGCGAAGA
This sequence comes from uncultured Ruminococcus sp., assembly GCA_902763855.1. Lineage (GTDB taxonomy): Bacteria > Bacillota > Clostridia > Oscillospirales > Acutalibacteraceae > Ruminococcoides. Next base: position 6,656 of record CACWTM010000110.1, read on the forward strand.
AATTTGATTGAAGCTTTACAACGAATCTGCCGCTCCGGAACGGGGCGGCTTTTGTTATTCGATCATCACGAGGGGCGATATACAAATTGTCATTGCGAGGCTCGCAAGAGCCGTGGCAATCTCCACCGAATGCAATTCACTGCCACTGCGAGGGGCGCAAAGGAAAAGGTAGAGATTGCCACGTCGGAACCTTGTTCCTCCTCGCGATGACGATCTGTAATGCGCCCCGTGGCAATCTCAACCGATATTCAATAGTCATTGCGAAGCCTCTTTAGGGGCTGTGGCAATCTCAACCGATTAAAAGGGTCAAATACCCC
>CACWTM010000111.1 GCA_902763855.1 uncultured Ruminococcus sp.
GGGCGCATTTCAGATTGTCATTGCGAGGAGGAACATGGTTCCGACGTGGCAATCTCTACCTTTTCCTTTGCGCCCCTCGCAATGACTGTTTTAAATAAAGCGCGCTTAGGCTTTCTCGACAGAGATAGTGCAGTTGGCGGTGATGCCGGAGTAGAGCTTGATCTCAGCCTCATACTCGCCGAGGTTCTTGATATCGTCCTTTAAGGTAACCTTGCGCTTGTCGACGTCAACGTGCTTCTGACGCTTCACCTCCGCGGCGATCTCCTTGGCAGTGATACTGCCGAAAAGCTTGCCGCTCTCGCCTGCCTTTGCTTTGATGACGAACTTGGAGCCTTCCAGCTCATCCTTCGCCTTCTTCGCGGCGGCGATCGCGGTGTCGATCTTGTACTGTTTGCTCTGCTCGGCGTTTCTGAACTCATTCATCGCCTGAGCGTTGGCTTCCTTCGCGACGTTTCTGGGAAACAGGAAATTGCGCGCGTAGCCGTCGGATACGCTGACAAGCTCGCCCTTCTTACCCAGGCTTTTAACGTCCTGCAACAAAATAACTTTCATTTCATATTCCTCCGATATATTTTAAGTAAATTGATAACCTCTCAAAACCTCGGTCAGTCTGTCTTTCGCTTCCTGCAGGCTGACGTCCTTAAGCTGGGTCGCCGCCATCGTCTGGTGACCGCCGCCGCCGAGGGCTTCCATCACCAGCTGGACGTTGATCTTGCCGAAGGAACGTGCCGAGATATTCACGGTATGCGAGTCGATCCGCGAGATTACAAACGAAGCGTAGGTATCCTGGATGGACAGAAGATCATCCGCCGCCTGTGCGCAAACAAGGCGCGAGTTGCGCATGCTTTCGTCGGCAACCGTCACGGCGCAGTGGTTAACGATCTGCGCGGACGCGACCAACTGACTTTTCTCGCGGTAATTATCAAGCGAGTTCGCAAACACATTACGCACCGCTACCGTATCGGCGCCCTTCTTCCTGAGGAACGCCGCAGCTTCAAAGGTACGCACGCCGGTGTTGATAACAAAGTTCTTGGTATCGAGCATGATGCCGGCAAGCAGCGCCTCTGCCTCGTTGTGGTTGAGCACATCGTCGGCGAGATACTCGACAACCTCGGTGACAAGCTCGGAAGCGGATGACGCGCTGGGCTCATGCAGAAAGATGCTTGCGGTATCAATGAAGTTGACCATCTTGCGGTGATGGTCGATGATGATGACGTTGCCGCAATTTTGGAAGAGCTTTTCATCTTCGATAAAATCAGGCGAGTGGGTATCTACGATAAACAGCAGGGTACGCTGATCCGCCATCAAAACGCCGCTTTCAGGGGAGATGAACATATCCTTGCGGTTCTCGCTGAGACAGTCGATCATATCCCGCGCCATCGAACGCCCTACGTCGGTGACGATGTGACATTCTTTGCCGTACCGCTTGGTACACAGCGCGTACATACCCGACGCCGCTCCGATACAGTCGAGATCGGAGTAGCGATGGCCTGTGATGAGCACGCGGTCGGCCTGCGCGATCGCCTCGGCGATCTGCTGAGACACGGCGCGCACCTTAACCTTTGAGGTTTTTTCAACGCCCTTCGCGACGCCGCCGTAAAAGACATAATCGCTGCCGGTAAGCACCGCTACCTGGTCGCCGCCTCTGCCGAGCGCCATATCGAGCGCTTTCTTCGCCTGAGCCGCGCTTTCGGTCAGGGTCAGGCTGTCGTGACCGATACCGATCGAAAGTGTCGCCGGACGACCTTGATAGCTGATCGAGCGAATCTCATCCAAAAGGCGGAACTTATTCTCCATCTGGCGGCGGAGAACCTCTTCCTCAAACACGGCGATATAGCGGTTTTCGCCCAGCCTGCGCAGCAGGATATCATGCCGTGTCGCCCAGCGGTACAGCTGGTTCTCGGCGGCAAGGTGTGCCGCGGCGGCTTCCTGGTCGGCGTCAGAGGAAAAGTCCTCGATGTTGTCGAAAACGATCAGCGCGACGCTGGTCTTGGTATCGTTGTAGTGGTCGGCGATATTCTTGTAATATGTATCGTCGACGAACTCGAACAGCATGCCGCGGTCAATCTCGCGCGCAAAGGTCGTGTAACGCTTGCCGGAAAACTCCGAGTCAAAGACGCCAAGCTTGAGGGCGTTCTCAGGGGTAATTCCGGAGATAAAGTAGCTGATCTGCAGATTGACGCCGTCAAAATGATCCAGAAACGCCTTGCGAAAATGCGTGTTATAAGCGATCACCTCGCCGTTCTCGCCGCAGATCGCGACAGGCATCTTGACGGCTTCCAAACCCTTTTCCGAGGGCGAGAAGCACTCTTTCATCGCGTTCTGGGAAACCTCGCGGATATAGCCGCGAAAACGCGTCGTGAGGACAAATACCGCCGTGACGACGACTGCGGTCACGCCCATCTCGATAAAGCCCAGTATGCGGTTGTACATCAGCATCGCTGCTGCCATGGGAATCATCAGCACCGCGAGAAACAAAAACGCGGGCATAACTGTCCAAACTTGTTTTTTCATAAATTCACCTTTGATAAGGATGAGATGTTTTCATCCGATTATTGCAATCCCCGAAACGGGATAATTGCCGATGGAGCTGTGTTTATACTTCCATCAGGATCGGCAGGATCATCGGGGAGCGACCTGTCTGCTTGACGATCAGCTTCGCAACGTCATCCTTGACCTTGTTCTTGATCGCGCCCCACTCATGGATATTGCGGCGGGAGCAATCCTCTAATATTTCCAGCGCGGTCGTGCGGATATCGTCCATCAGATCGCCGCTCTCGCGCACATAGACAAAGCCCCTCGACACGATATCGGGGCCGCTGATGACGTGACCGTCATAGACGTCCAGTGAAGCGACGATGATGATAAGACCGTCCTGACCGAGGTGCTTTCTGTCGCGGAGAACGATGGAACCGACGTCGCCGACGCCGAGACCGTCGACAAAGACCTTGCCCGCGGGTACGGGATCGGATTCTTTGATACCGTTCTCGCTGATCTCGATGCACTTGCCGATATCGCCGATATAGATGTTTTTGCTGTTCATACCCAGCGACATCGCGAGAAAGCGGTGCTTTTGGAGCATTTTCTGCTCGCCGTGAACGGGTACGAAATACTGCGGCTTGACCAGTGAATGAAGAAGCTTTAACTCTTCCTGACAAGCGTGGCCGGAAACATGCACCTCGTACATGCTCTCGTAAACAACCTCACAGCCGCGCTTCAACAGCTCGTCGACAACGTTGCCGACGGTGCGCTCGTTGCCGGGGATGGGGTTCGCGGAAATGATGATGAAATCACCCGCGCCGACAGATACCTTGCGGTGGTCGGAGTATGCCATGCGCGACAGCGCAGACATCGGCTCACCCTGGGAGCCTGTGGTCGCCAGAACGATTTTTTCGGGCGGGAAATCCTTTAGCTGGTCGATGTCGATAATCAGGTTATCGGGCACCTTGACGTAACCCAGCTCCTGGGCGACGCTCATATAGTTAATCATGGAGCGACCGGAGAAGGCGACCTTTCTGCCATACTTCACGGCGCAGTTGATGATCTGCTGGATACGGCTGATGTTGGACGCGAAGGTCGCGATAATGATGCGCTTTTTGCGCGCGGTGGAAAACAGCTTGTCAAAGCTGTCGGTAACCTTCTGTTCGGTGGGAGTGTACCCGGGACGCTCGGCGTTGGTGCTCTCGGCAAAGAGAGCCAAAACGCCCTCGTCGCCTAAAGCGGCAAAGCGGTTGAGGTCGGTCATCCTGCCCTCGATGGGGGTATAATCGACCTTGAAGTCGCCGGTATGCACCATAATTCCCGCGGGGGTATGCAGCGCGACCGCTACCGCGTCGGGGATAGAATGGTTGACGTGGATCAGCTCAACGTCAAAACAGCCGAGAGCGAAACGGTCGCCCGCGTTCTTCTTGATGAGCTTGGGCGGCGCGGAAAGGCTGTGCTCACGCAGCTTGTTTTCGATCAATCCGATGGTCAGCGGGGTGCCGTAGATCGGGACGTTGACCTTTGCGAGCAGATACGGGATACCGCCGATATGATCCTCGTGACCGTGGGTGATAACGACGCCGCGGATTTTGTCGCGGTTCTGCTCCAGATAGCTGTAATCGGGGATCACCAAATCGACGCCCAGCATATCGCCGTCCGGGAACGCCATACCGCAGTCAACGATCACGATGTCGTTTTGACATTCAAACACGGTCAGGTTCTTGCCGATCTCGTTCAGACCGCCCAGGAACGCCACCCTGACAGGGGGCTTGGGAGCGGGCTTTTTCTCCTTATTCTTATTCGGCTTGCCCTTGGTATTGGCGGTCACCGAGGGCTTGTAAGAGCGCTTAAAGGCGCTGACTCTCGCTTTCTTCGTGCTATTTTGGGGCCTTTGGACTTTGCCCTTGTTCTTCGTTTGAGGTCTCTTTTTTGTTTCGCTCAAATGAATACCTCCTTTAAAATTAGTATTTGCAAGTTATGATATCCGACCTTTACCGTTCAGGACGGATGAATTACCGTAAAGAACGCTCGACTTTTCTAAACAACCGGGTTCGGATTGGTCTTAGGGTGACTGTAGATATCCTATGTACCAAAAAATCGAAACACTCCCACTTATACATAGTATACTATACCAAAAAAATGTCCCGCGGTCAATAGCTGCGTACAAATCAGCCATAGTATCGGCGTGTTTTCGCAAGATTATTCCATCCTCTCTTTGCGCAGAGAACAGATATTTTTCATCACATCCGCAAAAAGGCTTGCAAATATCACAAAGTGTGTTATAATAGCCTGTAGGAAATAACATACCTTGTAGATAGGTTAAAAAGGATGTGTCCGATGAAAACAGTCGATATTTTTACAGACGGCGCCTGCTCCGGCAATCCCGGCCCCGGCGGCTGGGGAGCTGTTCTGAGATACAACGGTCATGAAAAGGAGCTCTCCGGCGGTGAAGCGCATACCACCAACAACCGCATGGAGCTGATGGCGGTGATCGAAGCGCTGAGTCTTTTAAAGGAACCGTGCAAGGTCAACCTGTACTCTGACAGCCAGTATGTCTGCAACGCTCTAAAGCTGGGCTGGGCAAGAAAATGGCAGTCGAACGGCTGGATGCGTAACAAAAAAGAAAAAGCCCTCAACCCCGAGCTGTGGGAAAGGCTCTTAGCCTTGTGCGACAGGCACGAGGTCGAGCCGATCTGGGTCAAGGGTCACGCGGGTCATCCCGAGAACGAACGCTGCGACCGCTTAGCGGTTGCGGAAAGTCAGAAGTTTTTATCATTCGGAGGTATATGAAAATGCGAAAGATATACGCGGATAACGCCGCGACAACCGCCCTGTCCCCTGCTGTTTTGGAGGCGATGATGCCGTATCTGACCGAGGTCTACGGCAACCCGTCGAGCCTGTACGAGATCGGCGCGGTCGCAAAGGAAGCCGTAGAAAACTCCCGCGCGAAGATCGCGTCGCTGATCGGCGCGAAAAACGCGAACGAGGTCTACTTTACCTCAGGCGGCTCCGAGAGCGACAACTGGGCGATCAAGGGTGTAGCGCGCGCGATGAAAAAGCGCGGCAAAACCCATATCATCACCACAAAGTTTGAGCACCACGCGGTGCTGCACACCTGTCACGCGCTGAAAAAAGAAGGCTTTGAGATCACCTATCTTGACGTCTACGAAAACGGTATCGTTCGTCCCGAGGACGTGAAAAACGCCATCACCGACAACACCGCCATCGTATCGGTCATGTACGCAAACAACGAGATCGGCACCATCCAGCCGATCGCCGAGATCGGCAAAATCTGCCGCGATCACGGCGTGATCTTCCACACCGACGCGGTACAGGCGATGGGCAACGTCCCGATCAACGTCGAAGAACAGAACATTGATCTGCTCTCTATGACCGCGCATAAGCTCCACGGCCCTAAGGGCTGCGGCGCGCTGTACATCCGCAAGGGTATCCGCCCCGCTGTGCTGATCGACGGCGGCGCCCAAGAGCGCGGCATGCGCGCGGGTACCGAGAATGTCGCAGGCATTGTGGGCTTTGCTAAAGCGCTGGAGCTCGCAATCGACGGTCAGGCGTACCGCAAAGAGCACGTCACCGCCATGCGCAACCGCCTGATCGACAGTCTGCTGACCATCGAACGCTCACGTCTCAACGGTGACAGAAATCAGCGTTTGCCGGGCAACCTCAACATGTGCTTTGAAGGCATCGAGGGCGAAAGTCTCCTGCTCATGCTCGACATGAACGGTATCAGCTCGTCGTCCGGCTCGGCGTGCACCTCAGGCAGTCTTGATCCCAGCCATGTGCTGCTCGCGATCGGTCTGCCCCATGAGATCGCCCACGGCAGCATGCGGCTGTCCTTCTCCGACGATATCACCGAAGAGGACGTCGACTACATCGCCGACAGGGTGAAGTACATCGTCGATTATCTGAGAAACATGAGTCCCCTGTGGGAGACCATCAAGAAGAATGAGAAAGAAGGGAAAGCATAATGGCATACAGTGAAAAGGTCATGGATCACTTCGCCAACCCGCGCAACGTCGGCGAAATCCCCGACGCGGACGGTATCGGCGAGGTCGGCAACTCTCGCTGCGGCGACATCATGAAGATGTATCTGAAGATAGACGGCGACACCATCACCGACGCCAAGTTCAAGACCTTCGGCTGCGGCGCGGCGATCGCGACCAGCTCGATGGCGACGGAGCTTGTCAAGGGCAAAAGCATCGACAACGCCTTAAAGCTGACCAACAAGGCGGTCATGGAGGCGCTTGACGGTCTGCCGCCCGTCAAGGTGCACTGCTCGGTGCTGGCGGAAGA
>CACWTM010000112.1 GCA_902763855.1 uncultured Ruminococcus sp.
TCCTTGACATACGCCAGTATGCCTGCGTCCTCCGCCTTGCTCTGCGAAATTTCTCGCTAACAAATTTGTTAAAGCGTTTAATGGATACTTAGTATAACACAAAACCGAGAAGGTGAGAGAATGACCGCGTATCAAGAAACCAAAATCCACGGCACCCACTCGTTTCCGTTCATCATCTACGGCGCGAAAGTGCCTGAGCTCAGCCGCGGCGTTGCTTTGCACTGGCACGAGGAGATGGAGATCGTCTACGTCGTCAGCGGAGCGATCACGGTATCGGTTCGAAACACCGAGTATACCGCCCAAAAAGGGGATATCATCCTTATCCATCCTCAGACGATTCATGAGATCAGACAGCACGGCGAGGATCACGCGTTCTACTTTAATATCCTGTTCCGATTTTCTGCCCTTGAAAGCGGGATTGACGATATCTGCCGCGAAAAATACTTTGAGCCGATCTATACGCGCAAAATGCTGATGCCCGAGTTTGTTGATAAAAGCCATCCGCTGAACGCAGATTTGACGCCGATCATCGAAAAGATGCTCATTGACCCGCACTACCAGCGTTTTCATGATGAGCTGATGATTAAGTCGCGGCTTTTTGAGATGATCTATCTGATCTTCCGTTACTGTGAGCGCGCGGATAAAAGCACCGCCTACGAGGATATCGTGTATGAAAAGCTGAAGCTTTCGCTGCGGTATCTGGAGGAAAACTATGCCGAGAACATCACGGTTGAGAAGATCGCTTCCATGAGCAACTACTCTGACAGCCACTTTTCCAAGCTCTTCAAACAGCTGACGGGTGAGCCGTTGAATCAGTATCTGAAGAATTACCGCCTGGAAACAGCCGCCAACCGTATCATCAACGAAAAGACCAAGATTTCCGAGATTGCGGTATCCTGCGGCTTTTCGAATCTGTCGTATTTTTCACGCGCGTTTTTCGAGAAGTTTCAGATGACGCCGTCGGAATTTCGCAAGGCTGAAAAAGAAAAACAGCTCCGCATGCTGCAAAGGCGCAGAGCGGACTATGAATAAGGGATCATCGCTTGATGATCCCTTTTGTAAACTCGTTGAGACATTGTCCGCTCGATAGATTCATCGCCTCGGCGGCTCTCAGATCAACGTCAAATATTGCTTTTGCGGTTTTATCCAGCTTATCATAATCCGCTTTTGTTTTGACGACCAGCGGCAGGCTCGCCGGTTTGAACATCCCTTCCGTGCCGCTTTTCATCCCGAGGATACGCAGATAGGGGACAGGGGTGTTCTGTAAAGCGGCGGTCACGCCCAGAAAGGCGTTGAGGACGATTCTGCGGATGCGCGCCATGGTGTAGCGTTTGGTTTTGACAGCGTCATATATTTCTATCATAGAATTATATCGTTTTGCCGCTTCGATAATTCTGTTTTCTAATCCCTCGCTGACGTCGGCAATTGCACTCAGCTCATCGGCAGAGATGGTTTTCAGACGGTAGAGGATGGCGGGCTCGATATTTTGGATGAGGCTCGGATGGGTGATTTTCATCGGGGTGAGCATCCGGTACGACTCGCCGTTTTGGATCAGCTCGCGTATCTTGGAAGCGGAGGCGATACCGTCGCGGATTACGTCCTCATCATGATTGACGCTTTTGCGAGGAACGGCAACCGGCAGGATACCGTATTTTCGGCATGCCTTGATGTATTCCAGCGCAAGGATATTATTTGGCTGACAGACGATTGCGGCGTACTCAGTTCCCAGCGCGCTGCTCAGCGCCTTCGGATAATATTGACCGCTCTTCATCTCTTTTCGGATGGCGTCGTTGACCTGTTTGTTTTCGAGCAGTTCTGCGACCTCGGTCAAGTCCTTGAGGGAGTTTTCCGCGCCGAAGAACAGCCTGTCGCAGTTCAGCTCTGACGCGATCCTGACGCCGCCGGCGGCAAAGGTTTGCGCGCTTGACAGCGCATATGGAGCAGGCAGCTCGACGACGACGTCCGCGCCGTACTCAAGGGCGGCTTCGGTGCGGACATATTTGTCGGTGATCGCGATATCGCCGCGCTGGACAAAATTGCCGCTCATAATGCAGACGATCTCGTCCGCGTACTCCTGTTTGATTTTCTCTAAAAGAAATTTGTGACCGTTGTGAAACGGATTAAATTCACATATCACACCTGCGCGGCTCATATTCTCGCCAACTTTCTTTGAAACTGTTGAAAAACGCTTGAAAATCCGTTAAAAATGTACTATCATAGTATATGTCAAAATTTGAACATTTTCAATAGGAGGATGTCTTTTATGAAAATTCTTGTTATCAACGCAGGCAGCTCCAGCCTGAAATATCAGCTCATCGACATGGACAACGAGCAGATGATCGCCAAGGGTAACTGTGAGCGTATCGGTCAGGAAGGCTCTTTCATCGGCCACAAAACCGCCGACGGCCGCTCCTTTACCAAGGAGATTCCCATGCCCGATCACGCAAAGGCGTTCCATGCCGTCAGCGAGGCGCTGCTGTCTGAAGAATACGGCGTTATCAAAAACCTGTCCGAAGTATCGGCGATCGGTCATCGTATCGTCCAGGGCGGCGCTCTGTTCAGCGATCCCGAGCTGGTTACCGAGGAGGTCATCAAGGGTATCGAGAGCTTGATTCCTCTTGCTCCGCTTCACAACCCCGGTCACGTTCAGGCGATCCGCGGCTGTAAGCAGGTATTCGGCGACGACGTCCCGATGGTTGTCGTATTTGATACCGCTTTCCACTCCACCATGCCCGAAAAAGCATATATGTATGCGGTTCCTTATGAGTATTATGAGAAGTACGCTGTCCGCCGTTACGGCGCTCACGGCACCTCCCACCGCTTTGTTTCCGGCGCGATGGCTGATTTGATGAAGAAGGACATCAAGGACTTAAAGCTTATCACCTGCCATATCGGCAACGGTTCTTCCATCACCGCTGTGAAGAACGGCAAGGTTATCGACACCTCCATGGGCTTGACTCCGCTTGACGGCATCCTGATGGGCACACGTTCCGGCTGTCTCGATCCCTCTGTTGTCACCTTTATCGCCGAGAAAGAGGGCTTCACTCCTCAGGAGATGAACACCCTGCTGAACAAGAAATCCGGTCTCTTAGGTATCTCCGGCGTTTCTTCCGACGACCGCGACGTTACTAAGGCAGAGGAAGAGGGCAACCACCGTGCGGCTCTCGTTCATCAGATGCTGTACTATCAGATTGCGAAGTACATCGGTCAGTACTGGGTCGCGATGGGCGGCTGTGACGGTATCGTTTTCACCGCCGGTCTGGGTGAGAATCAGCCCGCCCTGCGTGAAGCTGTCATCGAGTATCTCGGCTTTGCGGGCGTAAAGCTTGATAAGGAAGTCAACGCCAAGACCAGAGATACCGCGTTTATCTCTGCTGACGATTCTTCGATCCCGGTCGCTGTTATCGCTACCAACGAGGAACTCGCAATCGCGCGAGATACCAAGGCGATCGTAGAAAAGCTGTAATCGGATCAACCGTGCCGCTCTCGAAAGAGGGCGGCTTTTTTTGTTGCACAACTGACCACAATTGTGACAAAAAGCACGAAGAAAAAGAGAAAGAAAAAAATAAAAGATAAAGTAAAAGGAAATGATAATGAAAATGAAAAACGCTGACGCTTGCTCATCTCATTTCATTTCCGTTCAAGAAAGCGCGCGCACCAAGCGCGTCCGCTTTCGTATACCCATCGCTCGTGCGCGCGCAGCGTGCAACTGAGCGGGGAATATTAATCTGTTTTTACTTAAAGCAAAAAAATGCAGGATGATTCTGTCATCCCGCAAAAGTATTGAATATGCTTTCTGTTGAAAGGCAGCTGCGCGATCTGCCGCAGAAGGTTGATTGCTCAGTGTTGCGATTCGTCGGAATTTTCGGGTTTGCCGTTGAGCATGTCCAGACCGTGGGAGATAGAGGGAAGGACAAAGCCGAGGTTTTCGACCGCGCCTTTCGGGGAGCCGGGGAGGTTGACGATCAGGCTCTTGTCCCTGATCCCCGCGATACCTCTGGATAACATCCCTCTCGGGGTGATCTCCATGCTCCTTAGCCGCATATACTCAGCGATTCCGGGTGTTTCACGCTCGATGACCTCTTTGGTTGCCTCGGGGGTGATATCCCTCGCCGAAAATCCCGTACCGCCTGTGGTGAGAATCAGGTGGACGCCTTGGTCACAGTAGGTGAGCAGGGCTTTTTGAATGATACTTTTCTCGTCGGGAATTATCAGCGTATCGCATACTTCAAATTCCCGCGTTTTCAGAAGCTCTGTGACAGCGGGGCCGCTTTGATCTTGATAGACGCCGTTCGCGGCGCGGTCGCTGACGGTGATGATACTGGCAGTGTACATGGCTTTCTCCTTATTTACCGAACGGACAGTGGGGGTAGGTGCATTTTTCACAGCCAAGGCACAGACCGCCCTCACCGTACATGACGAAATCCGCTTTGCCGAGCTTCATGCCGGCGGCAATCCGCGGCAGGACTAAATCAAAGATTGTCGCCTTGGCATACATGACGCAGCCGGGCAGTCCCATGATCGGCGTTCCGTCATCAAAGTAACCTAAGAGGAACATTGCGCCCGGCAGTACCGGCGCGCCGTAGGTGACGATATTCGCGCCGCTTTGACGTATCGCGCCCGGGGTGTTGTCGTCGGGATCAACGCTCATACCGCCTGTACAGAGGATCATATCCGCCTTGCCTTTGACAGAGTTGACGGCGTTTGCGATATTGTCGACGCCGTCGTCTGCGGTGAGGTGTTCGGTGACGGTGACGCCGTAGGCTCTGAGCTTTTCAACCAGCACCGGTGTGAATTTGTCCTCAATCCTGCCGTGAAAGACTTCGCTGCCGGTGGTGATGATCGCGGCGGTTTGGAGTGTATAGGGCAGGACGTGCAGGATCGGCGCGCTGGCTGTGATCGCTGTCGCGCGGTCGAGCTTCTCTTTCTCGATAACCAGCGGGATGACGCGGGTTCCGGCTAGCTTATCACCTTTTTTGACGGCGGTATCGCCCTTACGGGTCGCAATCATTAATTCTTCAATAGAATTAACAGCGTTCAGCTTTTCACGGTCGACGGTAAACAGTCCGTCGATCGCGGCGGTGAGCTCGATTTTTCCTTCCTTCACTTCACCTCGGTCGACGTTCTCACCCTTGCAGATTTTGCAGAGGATTTCGGCGGCGTCGTTTTCGTGCAGCATGCTTTCGTCCGTTTCGAAGATGTAAAGGTTCTCTTTGCCCATGCTCAGCAGGATGGGGATATCTTCTTCTGTGACGACATGTCCCTTGCAAAACCGCGTGCCTTTGTATTCGCCGGGGATGATCTGCGTCATATCGTGACACAGCACGTGTCCGACTGCGTCGGTGGTTTTTATCAGCTTCATCGCGTTACCTCACTACTTGTATCGAGTCATTCGGCCGGATGACTCCGCCCTTTGTGACGATGGTAAAAACGCCCTCGGTCGGCATTACGCATTTGCCTGTCAGCCGTCTGATTTCACAGTCGCTGTGGCACTCCTTGCCGATCTGGGTGATCTTCAGTTCTGCTTCGCCGATCTTTAAGATGGCGCCGACAGGCAGGCTTTTGAGATCAATTCCGACGGTCAGGATGTTTTCGGCAAAATCGCCGGGATTCAGTACCATACCGAGGGAACGCATTGTATCAACACTTTCTTCCGCAAGTAAGCTGACCTGTCTGTGACGGTAGGCAGTCGGCGTGTTTTCGTCTACCGCATGCGCGTCGCCGAGGATTCCGTGATCTTTTGCGAGGGTGATAGAGGGTACAGGGTGCTTTTTCGTGCCTTTCTTTTCGCTGATACATACAGCCTTGACCGTTGCCTTCATCTTCTGAACACCCCGCTTTTGCCGCCGCATTTGTATAGCAGTCGGATATCGGTGATCTCTATATCACGTTGAACCGCTTTGCACATGTCATAGATGGTCAGTGCCGCTGCGGTGACAGCGTTAAGGGCTTCCATCTCGACCCCTGTGCTGCCCTTGCATTTGACCTCTGCTTCGATCCGTACCTCGGTTTCGGTGAGGGTAAAGCGGACGTCGACAGAGCTGAGCATGAGCGGATGACACATCGGGATGATGTCGGAAGTCTTTTTTGCCGCCATGATACCGGCTACCTGTGCGACAGAGAGGACGTCGCCTTTTTTGATACCGCCGCTTTTGATAAGCGACATGGTGGCTTCATTCACCTTGACCGTACCCGCGGCGACGGCGGTACGACAGGTTACTTCCTTTTCGGTTACGTCGACCATGCGCGCGCGGCCTTGTTCGTTAATATGAGAAAAGTCCATTTTATCCTCCGATTTCGTTCATGCCGCGGCTCGTATCGGTGCCGCCGGACGCGAGATGATGATGAAGGGGCTTTTGCGTTACCCCTGCGGCGATGGCGGCTTTGAGCTGATCTCCGCTGAGATTTCTGAGATCAATCTCTTCCTTTGAGTGCAGGCAGGGTTTCAGTTTGCCGTCACAGGTGACGCGGATTTTGTCGCAGGTCGGACAAAATCCGTGCGACATCGGGCTAATCAGTCCGATACTGCCTTTGTGAGAGGGAAGACGATAGACCCTTGCGACTCCGTCGACGGTCATTTGCGCGTTTTCGCGCAGATATTGCTCGATCTCACTGACGGATTGATAGCAGCTGTGACAGAGCTTTTTCGCCTCTCCCAACGGCATCAGTTCAATAAAACGCAGCTGAACGGCGTTATCTTTTGTGAACGCGATCATGTCGTCAATTTCGCAGTCGTTGAATCCGTTCATCAGGACGGTATTGATTTTGATGTTGTCAAAGCCCGCTTGGATCGCGGCTTCGGTACCGCTCAGCGCGTTGCTGAGATTCCCGACTCTTGTAATTACGCGGTAGGTTTCGGCACGAAAGCTGTCAATGCTGATGTTCAAGCGGTTAACGCCCGAATCTTTCAGAGGCTTTGCCATCTCGCTCAGCATAGCGCCGTTGGTGGTCAGGCTCAGCTCGATATCGTCGGCGATATCACGGATATTGCGGCACAGGGTGAGGATCCCCTTGCGCACCAGCGGTTCGCCGCCTGTCAGGCGTATCTTTTTGATCCCGAGGTTATATGCCGCTTCGGCAATATCGGTCAGCTCTTCGATGCTGAGGATTTCGCTGTGGGATTTTTTGCACACGCCGTTTTCGGGCATACAGTAGATACAGCGCAGGTTGCACAGGTCGGTGACGGACAGGCGCAGATATTTGATTTTTCGTCCGTATAAATCGGTTAGGCTCATTTCAGGTTCCCGTATTGTTTTTTCAGTATTTTGTAATAGCTTTCAGTCGGCGTCGGATTGCCGACAACTCCTTCGGCGATGGGGCAGAGGGTGTCGGCAAGCTGACGCACCTCGTCGATGTCGTGAGAGACAAGGATCGCGTCGCCGGAGAATGTCTCGATGATTTCCTTGACCGAGGGGATCAGCTCGAGCTTTAACAGCGTATCGAGGGATGAGAACGGTTCGTCCAATAAGATGACCTCCGGCGCGGACGCGATGATCCGCGCGAGCGCGACGCGCTGTTTTTCGCCGCCGGAGAGCTTGCCGGGACGCGTCTTTTCTAAACCCGTCAGATGAAATTGACGGATCAGCTCTTTTGCTTTTTCGGCGCGCTCTTTTCTTGGCAGGGCGTGCAAGCCCGCTTCGATATTTTTTTGCACCGACATATTCGGAAACAGGGCGTAGTCCTGGAACAGATAGCCGATATGCCGCTTTTGCGGAGAAAGATTGATGTGCCGCGCGCTGTCAAAGAGCGTTCTGCCGTTTAATTGTATCACGCCTTTGTCAGGCTTTGCAATCCCGGCGATACATTTTAAAGTCATGCTTTTGCCGGCTCCCGAAGCGCCGAATAACGCCGTACACCGATCGTTACATTCCAACCTTATTTTCAGCGTATAGCGTTCGAGCTGTTTTTCGATATCGACAAACAGCATTACGGATACCTCCTTTGGGGCTTTTCGATCAGGTTGATACAGAGCAGAACAACGGCGGAGATCGCGATATTAATCAGCACCCACTTGAGGGCGAGAGCGTCGTTGCCGGTTCGCCACAGCTGATAGACGGCTGTCGAGACGGTCGCCGTTTTGCCCGGCGTATAGCCCGCAATCATGGAGGTCGCGCCGTACTCGCCCAAGGCGCGCGCAAAGCTCAGAACGGCGCCTGCGATGACGCCCTGCTTGCAGTAGGGCAGACGGACGCGCCAAAAGATGTAGGAGTTGGAAAGTCCCAACGTTCTGCCCGCATCGGCAAGGTTCTCGTCAAAGCGTTCAAACGCACCGCGGGCTGTGCGGTACATCAGGGGAAATACCACGACCGTGACGGCAAAGATCGCCGACCACCACTGCATGGTAAGACGCGTGTTGAAATTCTCGAGAAAAAATGCGCCGACAGTACGCTTCGGTGAGAAGATGAGCAGAAGAAGATAGCCCACCACCGTGGGCGGTAAGACCAGCGGCAGAGTGAACACCACGTCCAGTATTCCTTTGATGATCCGCGGCGCTTTCGCGATATAGTAGGCGGCGAAAATGCCTGTGAAGAACACGATCACCGCGCTGATTGACGCGATCCGCAGGGAGTTAAAAAGAGGGAATAGATCCATATGTACCTCAAAGAATCATTACTTGACGGATAGGGGAGTGAAGCCGACCGCTTCAAAGACCTCGGAGGCCTGCGCTGTTTGGAGGTATTCCAAAAAAGCTTTTGCCTGAGCCGTATGATGACTCGCAGCCAGTACCGCGGCGGGGTAGATAACCTGTCCGCACATGTCTTCGGTTGCGGTATCGGAAACAGCGAGGTTGGCAGAGAAGGCGTCGGTTTGATAGATAATACCGCAGTCTACCGTGCCTTCGGCGATCTGCGAAGTGACTTCCTTGACGTTGGAACCGTAGGTCAGCAAGCCGCTTTTCGCAAGCTTCGTTTCATCAAGATCATAATAGGCGAGGATCTTCTGCGTATACTGACCGACCGGCACATCCTCGTTGCCGATTGCCATCAGGATGTCGCCTTTTTCAAGATGGTCTCTCATGTCTTTGTAGCTCTTGATGCCGGATTTGGAGTTTGCCGCAACGCAGAGAGCGACTTTGTTTTCAAGCAGATCCAGACGGGTATCGGTGTTGATGTAGCCGCCGTCCTGTAAGCCGTTCATTTGTTTTTGCGCCGCAGAGATAAAGAGATCACAGTCGGCGCCTTCTTCGATCTGTGTTTTAAGCGTTCCCGAAGAATCAAAGTTATAGGTCAGCTTGATATCGGGATGGGATGACTGGTAGCTGACGGCAAGCTGTTCCAGTGTTTCGGTCATGGACGCGGCGGCAAAAATGATAATCTCGGTTTTATCGGCGGATGTTTCGTCTTTCGTTGCTGTAGCGGTTGAAGTTTGAGCGCAGGCGGTCATCATGCCTGTCAGGCAAAGAAGGATGAGTAAGATTGCAGCAAATTTTTTCAATGATTTCACCTTTTCATTATATTGTGGTTTTATTTTATCATTCTTGAGCCGTTGACACAATTCCGATCATTCGGTATAATAGAATTATCGTTCGGCAATACAGAATGGATGGGGTTTGAATGGATAACAAAGGCAAAGTAAAATCACTTGACAAAGCGATGGATATACTCGATATACTCTGCAAAGAGCGCAGAGGACTTTCTCTCAGCGAATTGTCCTTGCGGTGTGGATATCCGAAAAGCACGACTCACGCTTTAGCTTCTACGATGCGTGACAGAGGGGTTCTTCGTCAGCTCCCCGACGGTTCATATGCACTCGGTATGCGGCTGTTTGAGTACGGTTCGGCGGTTTCGCGCGGTTTTGATATCAGCGCTCTGGCACGTCCGTATCTGGAGAGCCTGAGTTCTTTGACCGGCGCGAACTCCGTTATTACACTGCTTGACGGCTTCAGCGCGGTATCGTTTGATTATGCTGTCAGCTCGTCGGGTGTGCAGATCATCCCGGAGATCGGCGTCAGACTGCCGCTTCATTGTACCTCACAGGGTAAATTGCTGTTGTCTTTTCTTCCGCAGAATAAGGTGATCTCTCTCTATCGCAGACAGGAGCCGCGGCGATACACGCCGCATACGATCGCCGATATTGACACGCTGTTATCTCAGCTTGAAAAGATTCACAGCCAAGGCTACGCTGTCGAGGACGGTGAGTATAAGGTGGGACTGCGATCGGTCTCTGCACCGGTTTATGACAATATGGGCGCAGTGAAATATGCGCTGACGACGGTCGGATTCTTTCGAAGAGTCAGCACGGAGGATTTTTTAAGCGCAGTAGATTGTACCGTCAAGCAGGCGGGGATGCTCTCGACTGCTTTATACTAAGTATCATTAAAACACTTTAACATTTATTGCGTTAAATTCCGCATAGCGGTGTTGTCGTCCTTGACATACGCCAGTATGCCTGCGTCCTCCTACTTAGTATTAGGCTGCGAAAAAACGTATCAATAAGTAAAAGCTGCCCGAAAGACAGCTTCTTCTTTATGTTTCACTTGGTCTGTAGTCGCGATCTCCTGCTTCTGTTGTATCTCTGAACAACAGCGAGATGCACCACAGCGCCGCCAGAGCGACCAGCACATAAACGATGCGGGCGATGATACCCGACTGACCTCCGAACAGGAACGCGACCAGGTCAAACTGAAACAGCCCCACGCTGCCCCAGTTGATACCGCCGACGATCAAAAGCGTCAGCGCAATTTTATCCAGCATTCGGTAAACCTCCTTACACTAAAGCTGTACTCCTAGTGTTTACCGCGACGCTTTGATTATTCATATGACGCCCGTCAAGTAAAATATTAACACCAGCAGTCCCAGCGCGAAGATGACGGCCGCAATGATCTTGGTGATCTTGATGGATTTTTTTAACTGATATTTGTGGATCATGACGTCGGGCGGAAAGGGGAGAAAGAAGTACATCGCGCCCAGTATCAACAGAGAACACGCACCGCCGATCGCGCCGATATCACGCAAAAACGAGTATAAAAAGATACAAACGCCGATCGCGATGACAAAGATACCGTTGATGACGGAATAGAATTTTTGAAATTTATCGCGCAGATCATAGAATTTGTTTGTTTCGGTATGGCACTCATCCGAGCAGTACATCTCGTGGTAGGAGATTTCCTTGCCGCAGTACTCACATTTTTTCATAGATTATCACCGCACAGTAGTATAACATGAATGATCTGCGTTTGCAACATTTATACGAATTTAGGAATACTCAGTAAAAGATATCCGTTTAGGTGATATCTGAAATTTTAGGAGGAATAATATGAAAATGAGACGATTACTCAGCGTACTGTTAGCAGTCGTTATGGTAATGTCCTGCTTCAGCATCGCCGCAGCTACCGCTGCCGAGGTCGACGTTGCGGATGAAGCGGCAGACGTTAGCGTAGCTCCTGCTGCGGCAGGTTCTGCATACTTGGATATGCAGGAGAAGATAACCGCAGAGAACCACTACGGCTTATCTGATACTGTCAACTACGGTACCATCCTGCAGGCTTGGAACTGGTCGTTCGCTAATATCGAAGCGAACCTCGAGGCCGTAGCCGAGCAGGGCTTCACTACCATCCAGGTTTCTCCCCCCAATGAGATCAAGCAGGCGACCAAGGGCGTCAGCGTGACCGCGGGCGATACCAACGGTTGGTGGATGTTCTACCAGCCTGTCGGCTTCCAGCTCAATGAGAGCACCGATAACGCGCTCGGTACTAAGTCCGAATTTGTATCTATGTGCACAAAGGCTCACCAGCTGGGTCTGAAGGTCATCGTCGACGCGGTTATCAACCACGTTGGTACGAAGGACGCTTCCGACAGCGATACTAACCCGATGAATCATGTGAATGATAAGGTAAAGACCTATGAGCCCGTGATCTATAACAACCAGCTTTTCCATACTCCTTGGAAGAAGATGCAGTATCTTGAGAGCAACGTTTCTCAGTACGATTCTACCTATGATCTTACCCGTAACTGCACCTCCGGTCTGCCCGACTTGAAGACCGAGGACTCTCGTGTACAGGGCGTGATCTATGATTATCTTGAAGAGCTCGTTGCAGCCGGCGCTGACGGTTTCCGTTTTGACGCTGCCAAGCACATCGAGACTCCCGATGATATCTCCGGTCTGCGTTCCGATTTCTGGACCAACACCCTGAAGAAGGTTCAGGCTGCTCACACTGACAAAGAGATCTACGCTTACGGTGAGATCCTCAACACCTGCGGCGTTAACCGTCCCTACAGCATGTACACCAAGCTGTTTGACGTAACCGACTCCGCGAATTACTGGCAGATCAAGGACGCTGCTACCTCCGGCGGCGGCAACCCGATCCCTTATTATCCGAACGATAACTTCACCAAAGAGAACGTCATGCTCTGGGATGAGTCCCATGATACTTATATCGACGGCGCTACCAGCGGCTTGACATCTACTCAGCGCGGTAAGATCTGGGCGCTTGTCGCAGGTCGTGCGGAGATCAGCTCCGTTTATCTTGCTCGTCCCGATGACAACGGCACCGGTTCTCTTGGCGGCATCAAGCTCGGTGAAGCGAGAAAGACCTCTTGGTCCAACGCTACCACCAAGGCGATCAACCAGTTCCACAACTACTTCATCGGCCAGAGCGAGTATTGCTCCAACAGCGGCGGTACCGCTTGGATCGAGAGAGGTACTCAGGGTGCGATGATCGTCAACCTCGGCGGCACTACCTCCAAGACCGTTAACCTGAAGGCTAACAAGCTTGCTGCGGGTGATTACGTTGACGCTATCACCGGCAATGTGTTCACTGTTTCCGGCGGTTACATCAAGGGTCAGGTCGGCAACACCGGCGTGGCTGCTATCTATGAGAATAACTATGTTGCTCCTACCGATCCGCCCGAGACCTACAAGCTCGGCGATGTTGATGACGACGGCGAGGTCGATTCTATCGACGCTACTCTGATTCAGCGCTACGTTATCGGTACAAAGGATCTCTCCGCAAAAGAGCTCACAGCGGCTGATGTTGACGGTGACGGCGTAGTTTCCGTTATCGACGCTACCTTCATCCTGCGCTATGTTGCCGGTATGACTGTGAAGTATGAGATCGGCGTAGAGAAGCCTTATAATCCTTCTGTTAATCCGACTACTCCGGTTGTGATCCCGACTACTACTCCTACACCGACCACTACTCCTTCACCGACAACTGCTCCTCAGCCTTCCGATGAAGACGGTTTCTATCTCGTCGGAGAAATGAATAGCTGGACTGCTACGACCGGTTATCTGTTCTCTGAGAATCCCGGTAACCCGGGCGAATACATGCTCAGCACCACTCTGTCTGAAGGCGACAAGATCAAGGTCGCGAGCTTCGCAGGCGGCGCGGCTACCGCTTGGTATCCGGACGGCATGGACAACGAATACACCGTTGACGCTGCTCACGCGGGTTCTGTTACCATCTACTTCAAGCCCGACGGCAACAGCGAATGGTCTGCTTTCGGCGGCTATATGTACATCGACGCAGGCTCTCAGCCCGGTCCCGGACCTGATCCCCAGCCCTCCGACGGCAACGGATTCTTCCTCGTAGGCACCATGAACAGCTGGCAGGCTGCTTCCGGCTATCAGTTCTCTGAGAACCCCGGCAACCCCGGCGAGTACATGCTCAGCACCACCCTGTCCGCAGGCGACGGCATCAAGGTTGCGAACTTCGTAAACGGCGAAGCTGCTACTTGGTATCCTGACGGCATGGACAATGAGTATGTTGTTGACGCGGCTCACGCAGGCTCCGTTACCATCTACTTCAACCCGAACGGCAGCGCTGATTGGTCTGCATTCGGCGGCTACATTTACATCGACGGCGGCAACGGCGGCGGTGATGATCCCGATCCTCAGCCCTCCGGCGACAGCGGTTACTATCTTGTAGGCACCATGAACAGCTGGTCTGCTGCTTCCGGCTATCAGTTCACTGAGAACTCCGCTAATCCCGGCGAGTA
>CACWTM010000113.1 GCA_902763855.1 uncultured Ruminococcus sp.
AGCTGTTTGTAGACAGGCTCAAGGAAATAGATGTCAAGACCATCAGCAGCGAGGCATGCGAGAATATCGAGCAAGCCCGCAAGGCAGCCAAAGATCTGGGCTATCCTGTCATAATACGTGCCGCTTATGCTCTCGGCGGCCTTGGCTCTGGCTTCTGCGACAACGAAGAGGAGCTGAACAAACTGGCCGAGAAGGCATTCTCTTTCTCTCCGCAGGTGCTGGTAGAGAAGAGCCTGCGCGGCTGGAAGGAGATAGAATATGAGGTGGTGCGCGACCGTTATGATAACTGCATCACGGTTTGTAACATGGAGAACTTTGACCCGCTCGGCATCCATACGGGCGAGAGCATTGTCGTGGCTCCATCGCAGACTCTGACAAATCATGATTACCAGAAGCTCCGCTCGCTGAGCATTCGCATCATACGCCATATCGGCATTGTCGGCGAGTGTAATGTGCAGTACGCCTTTGACCCGGACTCTGACGATTATCGCGTGATAGAGGTTAACGCCCGCTTGAGCCGTTCCTCGGCTCTGGCATCCAAGGCTACCGGTTATCCTCTGGCCTTTGTAGCCGCCAAGCTTGGTCTCGGCTATGGCCTCTTTGAGCTGAAGAACTCTGTCACCAAGACCACGAGCGCTTTCTTTGAACCGGCACTGGACTATGTAGTCTGCAAGATACCCCGTTGGGACCTTAGCAAGTTCAGAGGCGTGGACAGAGAGATCGGCTCCAGCATGAAGTCAGTCGGCGAAGTGATGGCTATAGGCCGCACCTTTGAGGAAGCCATACAGAAAGGCCTCAGAATGATAGGGCAGGGCATGCACGGCTTTGTGGACAACAAGGATCTCCACGTGGATGACGTGGAAGCCAAGTTGAAGGCCCCGACAGACAAGCGTATCTTTGTCATATACGAGGCTTTTGCCAACGGGTATTCCATCGACCGCGTGCACGAGCTTACAAAGATAGACAGATGGTTCCTCCAGAGGCTCTATGCAATATATACGACAAATAAGGAGCTGAAGCAGTGTAAGAACATCAACATCCTGGACAATGACCTCCTGCGTCGGGCCAAGATGCAGGGATTCTCCGATTTCCAGATAGCACGTGCGCTTGGGCTTGACAAGGAGATGAAGATGAGCGAGGCCATCTTGACTGTGCGCCGCCGTCGCAAGCAGGTGGGCATCGTGCCCCATGTTAAGCAGATAGACACTCTTGCAGCAGAATATCCCGCTCAGACGAACTATCTGTATATAACCTACAACGCCGAGACGGATGACATAGTCTACAGCCACGACCGCCGTTCGATCATTGTGCTTGGCAGCGGCGATACGGTGATCACAATAGAACTCGAATAGCTTCCGCGCCGGATAAGGTACGGGTGCAGATACCGATTTGACCGAGCCCCGATAAATCAAGCGTTTACGGCGCTCCGGGCGCATTCTTCCTTCACGGATCAAAAACAAACGCAAAAAGTCAAGTATGATTTGCCGGATCATACTTGACTTTTTTCGTCAGCGGATCGCCGTCTTATGAAAAACGCACGGCTTTGCCTCCTTACAGCGTCCGCTTGCTCCGGCGGATCGCCGCCATGCGGTCAAGGTCGCCGTTTTTGATCTCGCGGTCAAGGGCGGCGACGATCTTTTCCTTGTGGGCAAGGAAGTCCGGCCCCGTCAGGTTCACGCCCGAGATCGTGTGATGGGTGATAAACGAGCAGTCGCAGGTAAGATTCTCCACGAAGAGCTTCAGCTCCTCCAGCATTTCTTTTTCCGAAAGCGGATCGAACTCTCCGCGCTCCGCTTCTTCAAGAAGGGGCGTTCCCGGGAAGAGTGTCAGGCCGCCGGTTCCCACCAGCATCGGCTTGCATTGGTTGAATATCTTCGCCGAGTTGATCGCGTGTTCGCGGCTGTGTTCCCGTCCGGCAACGCCGTTGAGGAACGTCATCCAGTAGTCGATACCGGCTTCTTCAAGTTTATGACATTGTTCGAGGATATCGGCGGCGTGATAGCCCTTGTTGATGCGGTCGAGCGTCGGGTCGTCGCCGGACTCCACGCCGAGGGATATCTCCCGCACGCCGAGCTTCTTCATTTTCTTCAGTTCTTCGACGGTCTTGTTTCTGATATCCGTCACGCGGGTGGAGGCGTAGATATATTCGATCTTCGGCAGGTACTTGTTGATCATCACAAGGATCGGCTCAAGTTTTTCATACGTCAGCGCCAGCGGATTTGCCGATAAGAGCTGGATCGTCCGGGCGTCCGGATCACACCCGGCAAGCTCCTTCAAGTCTTCCTCGATCCATTCCAACGGCGACATCCGAAACGGCACGTCACGGTACATGGTGCAGAATTTGCACCTGTTATGCGTGCAGCCCTGCGTGATCTCCAAAAGCGGCCAGGTGGGCCAGTAGGGGTTTCTGTATACGGTTCCGGTAAAATGCATCGTTATCTCTCCTTTACCGGGCTTCTCTTACCATTTGAGCGCCAAGCTCAAACGCTTCTCTTTGTTCCTTCGGAAACACGGTTTCGTGCCGCTTTTGTTTTGCGGCAGGATCGAACATCGTCCAGCGGAACCGGCTGTAATCATTGACCTGCAGCGTATCTCCCGCGATCATGATCTTCGTGTTGCCCACCGCGTCCGTAAGCGCCTTCTGATACGCTTTCACGGTACTCAAGTATCCCAGCGGCGCGTAGAACTCCTTCGGCGCGTTGCTGGTCATGATAAACAGGACGGGGATCTTACGGACGTCGTAGCGATGAGGGCTTTTTCGATAAGTGAGAGACTGAAATATCAGGCGCTCGTAGACGGCACGAAAGCCCGCGGAGGCGTCGCCCAGATAGTTGGGCGTACCGATCACCAATCCGTCAGCCTCGCGGATAGCTTCCAGTACCGGTGCAAGCCCGTCATTGAACACACATTTTCCCTCATTGGGTGCGAGCTTGCAGGCAAAGCAGGACATACATCCGTGAATATTATCCAGGCGGTACATATCAAACACCCGCACCTCTGCGCCTTCCGCTTCCGCGCCCTTCGCGGCTTCCCGCACCAGGGTGCCGGTATTCATGTTGACACGGGGGCTGCAGTTGATCGCAACGATCTTCTTCATTTCCGCCACCCGCTTACAGCTCCGTCACAAAGTCTTCTATCGGCATGCGCTTGAAATGCCAGGCGTTGGGCTTTGATTTTTCGGACGGATAGCCCATGGCAAACATCATGACGGGAACGATATTCTCGGGCAGTTCAAAAACCTGTGAGACCGTCAACGCGTCGAACCCGCGCAGCCATACGCTGTGAACGCCAAGCTCCTCCGCCTCGTACATCATCGTCGTCGCGGCGATGCTTGCGTCCTGCTCGCCGGAGTTATAATTGCGGAACATCCGGTCGTGGGATGCTTTCCACACGGTATCAAGATCATAGCACACGAGGATCATCAGAGGCGCGTTGTAGTGGAAGGGCGTCACCTTTCTCGCTTTCGCCAGCGCCTCGGGGCTGCGCATAACGTAGAAGCGCTGCGGCTGATAGTTGCATGCGGTGGGCACGATCCGCCCGGCCTCCAGTATTTTGTCAAGCTTCTCCTGCTCCACCGGACGGGGATCGAAGAAGCGCTCCGAGTATCTGTTTTTGGCAAGTTCAAGAAAATCCATATCAGGTTCTCCTTTTCGGTTTTGATTTCACACTTATTTTACGCATTCGCCTTGACTATTTCAATATACAGAAGTATAATATCGTCAGTATTTATTACAGAATTGCAATTATGTAAAAAGAGGCGCGGTATGGCGGAGATCACAAAAAACTGGATCGCGGATAAAATGCGGGAGCTGATGAAGCGCAAGCCCATCGAAAAGATCCGCGTGACCGAGATATGCGAGGCGGCGGATATCGAGCGCCCGACGTTTTATTATCATTTCAAGGATAAATACGACCTTGTGGCGTGGATGTTTACGTCCGACGCCGCCGGCACCGACGTTCTGTCCGTACGCTCCGCCGCCGACGGGCTCAACAAGATGAAGCGGGAGATCCTCTTTTACCGCCGCGCGTATGAGGATCAGTCGCAGAACGCGCTGTGGCGGTATATGATCGAATATTTCGTCAGCCGGTACACTCATCTCGCAAAAGAAAAGCTGGGCGTCGATACGCTCGATACGCAGCTTGCCTACAGCATCCGGTTTTACTGTACGGGTTCCGTCGGCATGACGCGTGAATGGGTGCTGAACGACAACATCACCTCCGCCGAGACGACGGTTAAAATGATGTTCTCTTCCATGCCGGAGAATATGAGAAACGTTCTTTTCGGCGGTGCCGTTACTCAAACGCGACCGAATAATACGTAATATAATAGTAAAATGATCCCGACAAATCGGGATTTGAGGAGACAAAAATATGGTTATTAAGAATATCGAAGTGAAGGAGGTCTTGACAAAGACGAATCTGCCTGTGTCGGATTACGCCGTCAATCCTTACGTCGGCTGTACACACGCCTGCAAATACTGCTCAATGGTCCGAGTGGAGATAACGGATTTGACCAAACCACAACAAAATCAAGTATTTACGGCGCCTGCGCGCATTTTTCCTCCATGGATCAAAACAAGAAATCGCATATATTACACAACTCCTCCCTCGCGGTACAATGATATCGCAAAGGAGGAGTTTATTGTTAATTAACGAAGTCATTGTGTATTAGATTGTATAATCCGTGTTCACAAAAAAGCTTACAGATAAATAACTCTTATCTGCTATGCTTCTCTTTTTGATGGAGTACCATTTATAAAAGAACTCTTAAACGAAATAATACTCTTCGACTGATGGCGTTGTAATACGATCTATCATAAGATCAAAAGCATCAGCCGTCCCAATTATGTCAGTTTTAAATCTGTCATAAATCGAGGAAAAAGCTAAAACTTTATTTTCTAATCGTTCTGCAAAAGTTGCAGAAGAGCGAATTGCGTCTATTACATCATCCTTAGGATAGTTTTTTATTAATGCCACACCACACAGACTAACATTTCTAATAGCACTTATAATCAACCTCATGTCGGTGCTTTCCGTGTTTCTGATGGATTTGTCCAACAAATCTGTCAACTCATACATTCTTGTCAAGCAGTCATGCGATTCGCGGAATGTATCATGAAGAGTTGCAATTAAGTCCTGTTTGTATTTTTTGACAGTTTCCGCTTCGTTGTCACCAAGTTTATTCTCAAGATATTGAGGTTTTGACACTTTGAACTTAGATATTAAATCCCTACTCAATCCTCGGCGATAATCGATATTTTTCGCAGGCAAGACAACATTATATCCGTTAAAATGTCTAATGTCATCTGTGTTATAGCATGAAAAATACTTTATTCCTTTTGCTATTTCGTAATGCCTATAAACCCATTGAGTGAGCATTTGAGGTATTACAAATTCAGGCTTGAAAGCGCTGTTTCCATTTAGATTCACAATAGAACAGGCGAATATTAAAGGATATGTAAGTAAATAAGATTTTGCTAAGTTAATATATTGATCCTCTGGAGGATTAATAGCTACAAACCATGTATTTGCCACATACCCGGGGGATAGAAAGGTGATAAACTGCCATTCATTCGCTTCATTCGGCTGAAACTGAAATTCAGAATAATAGTATTTGTGAGGGCAACCGCACTCTTGCCACGCAATATGAAGATAGGACGCAAGATACAGACAGGGGTGTCCAGCAAGACTATACCGCTCATTGCTAATCAAGTGTCTTTTGTTGTAAGGAATATGAAACAGATCTTTTGGCTCTTTCAGCTTTTCTTTTTCAGAAACTCTAACTCTGTAAAACTTTGTTGGAAAATATGGCCAATAAATATTTCTTATAAACAAGTGTTCTTTAAGAGATTCCAACAATTCGTCAAATTTTTGTTGAGCCTTTGCCATTTCGGCGTTATTGTTATTATAGTAGTCAACAACTTCGCATAATGCTCTAAAACTGTTATTGATTTGAGGAAGGATCGAGAGCAAAGTCGAATAGAAAGCATCAGAAAAGAATCGAAATTTCTTTTTCTCTACCATTGCATTGAAAGCACTGATAAATGATTCTTGCTCTTCCTTGATCGCCTTATCAATGGGCATGTCTTTTCTATATGCAGGAAGATCAAGTGACAAAAGAAACGCCACAAAATCTTCTTCATACCAATCATATTGATTGTCTGAAATCATTCAATTATCACTCCTTTCATTTTTTACCTAAGAAGATTTCTGCGATTTCAAAGGCTTGGAAAAAATACTATTTTATCACTTAACTTAAAACTGTTCCACTAATTATACAAATACTTTTATACATTGAGATGAACTATGGGATATAATGATTGTTTTCGTAGGCTAATTTACTGGCCTCTACCTTGATATTCTATTATTGGCTTTTTCTCAGTTCGTTTCTATATCAAACATTGCAAGCAGTTTTTTGAACGTATCTTGGCCATCAAGACAAGTGTCAATTAGCCAGCCCTTTTCATTGTCCCACTCGGACAGACCGCGATAGTAAAACGCCTTTTTGCTGTCTTCAATGATGAAGGGCACGATGTTAAAACGCAGACACTCTTTCAACGCGACAAGCCGCCCAACGCGACCGTTGCCGTCCTGAAACGGGTGGATCTTTTCAAACTCGGCGTGAAAGGCGACGATGTCGTTTAACGTTATATCCTGCTTTGCATTATATCCTTCAAGTAGTTTTTCCATCCGCGCCGGCA
>CACWTM010000114.1 GCA_902763855.1 uncultured Ruminococcus sp.
GTCCTTGACATACGCCAGTATGCCTGCGTCCTCCGCCTTGCTCTGCGAAATTTCTCGCTAACAAATTTGTTAAAGCGTTTAATGGATACTTAGTATTAGGGATGATTTCCTGCGACGGATAACTACATAAAAAAGAGAGGTACCGACTTCTTCGTCAGTACCTCTTTTGTTATTTGATGACAGGAAGGTCGGAATCAACTCCTAATTCCTCATTAGTTTAGAGCTTCGGGCCTGCCTCGACCAGCGCCTTGCCGGCTTCGTTGGTCTCGTACTTCTTGAAGTTCTTGATGAATCTCTCGGCGAGATCCTTTGCCTTGTCGTCCCATTCCTTGGGATCAGCGTAGGTATCTCTGGGATCAAGGATGCCGGTGTCAACGCCGGGCAGTTCGGTCGGAACCTCAAAGTTGAAGTAAGGGATCTGCTTGGTGGGGGCGTTCTTGATATCGCCGCCGAGGATCGCGTCAATGATACCGCGGGTGTCCTTGATGGTGATACGCTTGCCGGTACCGTTCCAGCCGGTATTGACCAGGTATGCCTTTGCGCCGCTCTTGTTCATCTTCTTGACAAGCTCCTCGGCGTACTTGGTGGGGTGCAACTCGAGGAACGCCTGACCGAAGCAAGCGGAGAAGGTCGGGGTCGGCTCGGTGATACCGCGCTCGGTACCCGCCAGCTTTGCGGTAAAGCCGGAGAGGAAATAGTACTGGGTCTGCTCGGGAGTCAGGATAGAAACGGGAGGCAGTACACCGAACGCGTCAGCAGACAGGAAGATGACGTTCTCAGCCGCGGGGCCGGAGGAAATGCCGTTGACCTTCTTCGCGATCTTCTCGATGTGCTCGATCGGATAGGATACACGGGTATTCTCGGTAACGCTCTTGTCGTCAAAGTCAATCTTGCCGTTCTCGTCAACGGTAACATTCTCTAACAGCGCGTCGCGGCGGATCGCGTTATAGATGTCAGGCT
Source organism: uncultured Ruminococcus sp. (assembly GCA_902763855.1). Lineage (GTDB taxonomy): Bacteria > Bacillota > Clostridia > Oscillospirales > Acutalibacteraceae > Ruminococcoides. The sequence goes on from CACWTM010000114.1 coordinate 961, forward strand.
CGGATTCTTTATCCAAACCGATGACCTTTGCATAGCAGCCGCCCTCAAAGTTGAAGACGCCGTTGTCGTCCCAGCCGTGCTCGTCGTCGCCGATCAAAAGACGCTTGGGGTCGGTAGACAGAGTAGTCTTGCCGGTGCCGGACAAACCGAAGAAGATAGCGGTATTCTTGCCTTCCATATCGGTGTTTGCGGAACAGTGCATGGAAGCGATACCCTGCAGCGGCAGATAGTAGTTCATCATGGAGAACATACCCTTCTTCATCTCGCCGCCGTACCAGGTGTTCAGGATGACCTGCTCACGGGAGGTGACGTTGAAGATCGCCGCGGTCTCGGAGTTAAGACCGAGTTCCTTGTAGTTCTCAACCTTTGCCTTGGAAGCGTTGTAGCTGATGAAATCAGGCTCAAAGCTCTTGAGCTCTTCCTCGGTGGGCTGGATGAACATATTCTTGACAAAGTGAGCCTGCCAAGCAACCTCCATGATAAAGCGGATCGCCATGCGGGTATCCTTGTTAGCGCCGCAGAAACAGTCTACGACATAGAGCTTCTTGCCGGACAGCTCGTCAAGCGCAAGCTTCTTACACTCGTCCCACGCCTCAACGGTAGCGGGATGGTTGTCGTTGGGATATTCGGGAGTTGTCCACCAAACAGTGTCTCTGGAAGTGTCATCCATAACGATGAACTTATCTTTAGGCGAACGGCCGGTGTAGATACCGGTCATAACGTTGACGGTATCCAGCTCGGTGAGCTGACCCTTGTCAAAGCCGGTCAGCTCGGGATCCATCTCATCCTTAAAGAGCTGCTCGTAGGACGGGTTGTAGATGATCTCCTTGACATCATGGATGCCGTACTTAGTTAAATCAATAGACATAGTATACCTCCTGCAGGGATATGGCGATACCGAAAACCGATGAAAGTTTTCCTTTGATCGGAAATCCGTATAAAACCATCTGTCCCCAATATAATATTACTTCATAAATTATCCTATATTTTCCGCAAAAAGTCAAGTAGAAGCACAAAGAAAAACAAAAAGGCTTGACAAATACCCCACAGGGGTATATAATCAAGCCAACAAATACCCCCAAGGGGTATACAAGAGGTGAAAAGCATGCCGTGTGAGCACTGTATGTCCGAGAAACAGACCAAGCGGACGGAGGAAGAAAAGAAGAAGCTGATGAACCGCCTGTCGCGCATCGAGGGACAGATTCGCGGGATCCGCCAGATGGTGGAGAACGACGCCTACTGCGTTGACATCCTCACTCAGAGCGCCGCGGCAAAATCCGCCTTCTCGGCGTTCAACAAAGAACTTTTGCGCCGCCATATGGAAGGCTGTGTGGTCAGGGATATCAAAAACGACGAGGCGGATATCGACGAGCTGATGGACATCATCGGCAAACTGATGAAATAAGGTGAATCTATGGAACGCTATGACGTAGGCGGCATGAGCTGCGCGGCATGCTCGGCGAGGGTCGAAAAGGCTGTCGGCGGCGTAGAGGGCGTGACCTCGTGCAACGTCAGCCTGCTGACAAACTCGATGGTTGTCGAAGGCAGCGCGCGCGCCGACGAGATTATCCAAGCCGTTGAAAGGGCAGGATATACCGCCAAGGCGCAGGATGCCGCAACACAACATAACAGCAAAATCAAAATCGAAAAGCCAAACGAGGTCAAGCCGCTTTTACAGCGGTTTGTGATCTCCCTCATCCTGTTGCTCCTGCTGATGTACTTCTCGATGGGACACGTGATGTGGCATTTTCCTCTGCCGCCCTTCTTTGAACACAACCATATCGCGATCGCGCTGGAACAGCTGATCCTGAGCGCCGCGATCATGGTCATCAACAAGCGGTTTTTCATCAGCGGCTTCAAGGGAATCATCCACCTCGCGCCGAACATGGACACGCTGGTATCCCTCGGTTCGGCGGCATCGTTCATCTGGAGCGTGTACGAGCTGTTCATGATGACAGTCACCGAAGGGGACAGGCAGATGGAGCTGCTCCACGGATTGTACTTTGAATCCGCGGCAATGATCCTGGTGCTGATTACGCTGGGCAAGATCCTGGAAGCCCGCAGCAAGGGCAAAACAACCGACGCCCTCAGAGGGCTGATGGATTTGTCGCCTAAAACCGCCGTGATCGAGCGCGGCGGCAAGGAGCATGAGGTGCCGATCGAAGAGGTACAGATCGGCGATGTCTTCATCCTGAGGCCGGGCATGAGCGTACCGGTCGACGGCGTCGTCGTCGAGGGGGAAAGCAGCATTGACGAAAGCATGCTGACCGGCGAGAGTATCCCTGTCGAAAAAGAGGTTGACGCGAGCGTTTACTCCGCGACCATCAACCAAAGCGGCTATCTGAAATGCCGCGCGACGCGCGTCGGCGAGGATACCGCCCTCAGTCAGATTATCCGCACGGTCTACGAAGCCTCGTCCACCAAAGCGCCGATCGCGCGGATCGCCGACAGGGTCTCGGGCGTCTTTGTCCCGGTCGTCATCGGTATTGCGCTGGTCACGCTTATTATATGGCTGCTGACAGGCGCTGATTTCGCTTATGCCCTGGAGCGCGGCATCTCGGTACTGGTCATCAGCTGCCCGTGCGCTTTGGGACTGGCGACCCCCGTGTCCATCATGGTGGGCAACGGCGTCGGAGCAAAAGCGGGAATCCTCTTCAAAAACGCCGAGGCGCTGGAGACTGCCGGTAAAACACAGATCATCGCCCTTGACAAGACAGGCACGGTCACCAAGGGAGAACCGGAGGTCACCGACCTCATCCCTGCCGAGGGAGTCACGGAACAGGAGCTGCTGCAAACCGCGTACAGCATCGAAAAGCTCAGCGCCCACCCGCTGGCTCTGGCGATCACCGCCTACGCGGAATCGCGCTGCCTTTCCCCTCTTGACTGCGAAGGCTTCCGCACCTTGTCCGGTCACGGGCTGAGCGCCACGATCGACGGCGAGCAGATATACGCAGGCTCCCTGCGGTTCGTTCAATCAAAAATCAGTCTCAATGAGGATATCAAAAGAAAAACCAACGCGTTGGCAGGCACGCTTGCCGATAGCGGCAAAACGCCTATGCTCTTCGCAAAAGGCGGCACGCTTCTCGGCATGATCGCCGCGGCGGACGCCGTCAAAGACGACAGCAGAGAAGCGGTCGAAGAGCTGGGCGAGATCGGCGTCAGGGTTGTCATGATTACCGGCGACAATGAGCACACCGCCAACGCCATCGGCGGCTCGGTCGGGATTGATCGTGTGTATGCCGGCGTACTGCCCTCGGGCAAGAGTGACCTTGTCACCAAACTGAAAGCATACGGCAAAACCGCGATGGTGGGCGACGGCATCAACGACGCGCCCGCTCTGACCGCCGCTGACACGGGTATCGCGATCGGCTCCGGTTCGGATATCGCGATCGACTCAGCGGACGTTGTCTTGGTTGGCTCACGACTGAAAGACCTTGCGGCGGCGATCCGCCTGTCGCGTCAAACCCTGCGCAACATCCGCCAAAATCTTTTTTGGGCGTTCATCTATAACGTCATCGGCATCCCGCTGGCGGCGGGGCTGTGGATCCCGATCTTCGGTATCTCGCTCAACCCCATGTTCGGCGCGGCTGCCATGAGCCTCTCCAGCTTTTGCGTTGTCAGCAACGCCTTAAGGCTGAACCTCTTTGACCCACATAAGAGAAGAAAAAGTCAGAAAGCGACGGTGGAACTACCGCCTGCCGCAGATAATACAAATGATAAAGGAGCTAAAACCATGAAAACAGTTGTCAACGTAGAGGGCATGATGTGCCCCATGTGCGAAAAACACGTCAAAGAAGCGATCGAAAAGAACTTTGACGTCGAAAGCGTCACCGCTTCTCATGAAGCGAATAAGGTGGAGATCACCTCCGCTCAACCGCTCGACTTTGAAAAGATCAAGGCAGTTGTCGCCGACGCGGGCTATACCGCTGCGGGGCTTGCCGAATAATCCCGCCATAACAATGTAACCGCGCCGAAAAGCGCGGTTATTTTATATTACCGATTGAATTTGACCGTAATATATGATAAGATATCTGTGTGCATACAGTGGTTCTCTTATCTCCCGATCCGATCGGGTATGCGCAAAGACTCGTTAAAGGAGAAATCATGATGAAAAAACTACTATCCGTCATCCTGGCAGCGGTACTTCTCGCGACCCTCGCGATTTCTGCCACAGCGGCAGAAAACAGCTATGGAATCAATTACCCGACAAAGGCCGAAATCTTTGCGAAAGCGAAAGAGCTGGGGATCGACTTCAGCACGGCTGAAACATTCAGCGAACCGTATAACACCAACGGCCCCGACTACGCCCCCGGCAAGATGAGCGAGCAGTCGCAGCAGCAGGCGCTTGACGTGCTGAACTTCTACCGCTATATCGCGGGACTTCCCTCCGACGTGCAGATCGACGACAGCTTCGGTGAGCTGGCGCAGGCGTCCGCGCTGGTCAACGCCGCCAACGGCACCCTGTCCCACTATCCCGAAAAGCCCGCGGATATGAGCGACGAGCTGTATCAGCTGGGCTACAGCGGCTCGGGACGTGCCAACATCGCGTGGAATCAGAAGAACCTTAAATACGCGATCGTGAAGGGCTGGATGGATGATTCGAGCGCGAGCAATATCCCGATGGTCGGACACAGACGCTGGATCCTCAACCCCTCCATGCAGTACACGGGCTTCGGCGAGGCACAGCGCTACTACGCGATGTACTCCTTTGACCGCAGCCGTAAGGGCAGCTTTACGGGCGACTATATCGCATGGCCTGCCCCCAACACTCCTCTCGAAATGTTCTCCGGTTCGGTCTTCTCGGTCACGCTGGGCAGCGGCTACGACAGACCTTCCGATGACAAGGTCAGCGTTACCGTCACCTCCGAAACCCTGCAAAAAAGCTGGACGGTTAACAAAGAGAATCCCGAGCGCGGCTTCTATGTCAACAACGACGGCTACGGTATGGCAAAGTGCATCATCTTTAAGGTCGACAATTTCAGCGCCGAAGATACAATCCATATCACAATCAGCGGCGTCACCAAAAACGGTACGGAAGCGCCGATCGACTACACCGTCAACCTCTTCTCCATGGCAGATATCAGCACAACCCGCCGCTACGTCATCCTGCGCCCGCAGCGCACGATGGTCGATCCCGAGGTCACCGCAACCTCTCTGCTTGACAGCCAACCCGCTGTCAGCTGGAGCTCTACCGACGGGGATATCGCAGACTATTATCCCGGCTACGGCCTGTTCTCCTATCAGGAGGGTGAAGCGACCGTGACCGCTTCTGTCGGCGGCAAAAGCGTCGATATCCCGGTTATCTCCAGCTTGAGCCCGGTGCTGCTGGGCGACGCGGACAGAGACGGCGAGATCGCCAGCATCGACACGACCCTGATCCAGCGTGTGATGGCATTCATGGATGTCAGCTACTTCTGTGAGATTACCTCCGATGTTGACGGCGACGGCGAGATTACCATCACCGACACGACCCAGATCCAGCGCTGGCTTGCCACGATGGATACAAAGTATCCGATCGGCGAAAGCATGTAATACTAATCCCAGCGAAACTCTGCGGAATACCCCACAATATATCCATTAATACTAAGTATCATTAAAACACTTTAACATTTATTGCGTTGCGTCGTTGCTCGCCGTTCTCGGTAAGCGTATCCGGTAGGTACGCTTTGACCTCGAG
>CACWTM010000115.1 GCA_902763855.1 uncultured Ruminococcus sp.
TTTATCATTTATTGGGCTAAATTTCGCATAGCTTTGTTGTCGTCGTCGTTCGCTGTACTCGGTAGGCATATCCGGTTGGTATGCCTTGACCTCGTGCCGTGACTCCTCCTCTCCCCACAACGCGAGGCGTTGTAGGGACCCCGGAAGTGACAGGCGCCAGCCTGCCTGCGTCGCCCGCCGTGCTCTGCAAAATTTATCCCTAATATCTGATTAAATCTTTTTATTAAGGATTAGTATGATTACAGCATATGAAAGCAACTCTGAAACGGAGACGCTATGAAGAAATTTATTATTATCGTCAGTATCATCGTGCTGCTTGCTTTAGGCTTTGATACCGCGTATTATCGACTGGGATGGTATATCAACTTGACTCCCGGCGAGGTGCCGACCACCTTTGTTCGTACCGAAGGCGATCAGATCTTGATGTACGACGGCGAGGATTATGAGCCGTTTGAGATCAAGGGCGTCAACATGGGTTCCGGTAAGCCGGGCGAGTGGTCGACTGATTTCGCGATCGACAAAGAGACCTACAAGCGATGGTTTCGGTATATCCAGGAGATGGGAGCCAACACCATCCGTGTCTATACCGTGCAGCAGGATGTATTCTACAACGCTTTTTACGAATACAATAAAGATAACGAAAATCCGCTTTGGCTGATACACGGCGTATGGGTCAACGACTATGTCCAGAACTCTCACCGTGACGCTCTGCACCAAGGCTTCAAGGAGCGTTTTCTCTCCGACTGCCGCACGATGCTGGACGTTATCCACGGCAACAAGAAGATCGGGCTGGGCAGGATGGCATCCGCCGGATCCGGCGTTTATATGAACGATATCTCGCAGTGGGTCATCGGATACATCCTCGGCGTTGAGTGGGAGGACGTCACTGTCGCTTACACCAACGAGCAGTACGCGGACATCAAGGGTGCGAACGAATATGAGGGCAAGTATTTCTACACCTCGCCCGAAGCGCCCCCCTTTGAAGCGATGCTGGCTGAGGTGGGGGATAAGGTCGTCGAGTACGAGTCCAACCGCTATAAAACACAGAAGCTGGTCGCTTTTTCCAACTGGCCTACGACCGATCCGTTCCGCTATCCCGAGGATATCGAGCGCTTCTTCATGAAATGCGCCGAGGTGGACGTCGAGCACATCAACACGACCGAAAGCTTTCTTTCCGGTCAGTTCGTTTCCTACCATGTCTATCCTTACTATCCCGACTATCTGGCATATATTTCGGACTGGAGCGAGCTTGGGTTTGACGATCTTTCACCGTATTATACCGACGGCGTTCTCAACACCTACCGCGCGTACCTGACCATGCTGACGCGTTACCATACCATGCCTGTCGTGATCTCCGAGTTCGGCGTTTCAACCGGACGCGGTATGGCGCAGCGTGAGATGAACCTCGGCAGAAACCAAGGTAATATGTCCGAGAAGGAACAAGGTCAAGCGATCGTGGACTGCTATGAGGACATCAAGGCGGCGGGATGTTCCGGATGCTGCGTTTTCGCGTGGCAGGACGAGTGGTTCAAACGTACATGGAACACGATGTATGCCGTCAACCTCAAGCGCGACCCTTACTGGTCGGATTATCAGACCAACGAGCAATATTTCGGCCTGCTGTCTTTTGACCCCGGCAAAGAGGAATCTGTCTGCTATGTCGACGGCAGCGATGAGGAGTGGACAAAAGACGACCTTGTCGCGGAGTACAACGACCTGCAGCTCTCGATGAAGTATGATGAAAAATTCATCTATTTTCTGGTCAGAAAAGACGGCCTTTCCATCGACAGCGACAAGATCTATATTCCCATAGATACTACCCCGAAGAGCGGCAGCAGCTATTATGAGGAGAAGGATATGCTGTTCGACCGGGCGGCTGATTTCGTCATACAGCTGGAGGGCAAGGAAAACAGCCGTGTCAGAGTACAGGAGCGCTACGAGGTGCTTCGAAGCAACTATTCTGAGAACGTCTATGAGTTTAACGCCTATCTCAAGAAAAATATCCCGGCGAAGGATTCACCGCGCTTCACCGATATCGACATGATCCTGCAGACGGCAACGCCGCTGATCTATAACAATCTGCAAGCGCCGGCTGAGGTTTTCGAGACCGGAAAGCTGACCTACGGCAACGCCAACCCATCTTCGCCCGACTTCAATTCGTTGGCGGACTTTATGGAGGGTGACGGCGTCGTTGAAATCAAGCTGCCGTGGCAGCTGCTGAACTTCTCCGATCCCTCGCGCATGACGATCCACGACGACTACTACGAGCATTACGGTATCGAGTATATCGAGATCAACAAGATGTATGTCGGCGTCACCGACGGCTCCGGCGGCAAACGCGCCGAGCTGAAGTCCGTCCCGCTGAAGGGCTGGGAAAATTCCGTTACCTATCACGAAAGGCTGAAAAGCTCCTACTACGTCCTGCAAAAGCTCTGGAGAGATAATAATGAAGGTTGAAATTCTGATTTACGTCTATCTCGCCGTCTGCGTGGCGATGATCGGCTTTAATATCGCCTGTATCTTCCTGTTTCGGCACAACGACAAAGAGATCGAGGAAAAGCGGTACTATTTTATCGGAATGGTCCGTGAACAGCTCGATCTGGAGGAACCCACCGAAGAGCATCGCAAGTACCTGCTCAAACAGCTGTCGCATATCAAAGGACTGATGGCTTTTGACAAGTCCCTGGAGATCCTCTCCCAACAGGAGCCCGAGAGGGTACAGGCGTATCTGCACAAGCTGGATGATCTGTTTATCACCTTGATGCAGAAATATCATCGAAGAAACGAGATCCAGGCAGCCTACTTTCCGTATTTGATCTCACGCTACCATCTGTTTCACGGCGAAGACTACCCGCAGATCCACGCGGCGCTTGCCGAGCTGCTGCACAACCAGTCTGTCTACAGCCGTGAAAATGCGCTGAACGCGATCTATTCGATCGGTATCAGCAAGAATATCCTTGAAGCGCTGTTGATTATTGATTCCAACGGTTACTATCATCATAAAAAACTGATCACCGACGGACTGATGACATTTTCGGGCGACAAGGAAGAGCTCGATCGAGTGCTCTGGGAACACCTGCCGCGTTTTTCGCTGAACATGCAGCTGTCTATCCTTGACTATATCCGCTTTACCTCCGAAAATTTCAAGGAAGAGATGTACGGCCTTTTCTCCGACAAATACGACAGTGAGATTCACTACTGCGCGATACGTTATTTCGGCCGCTATTACTATGAGCCTGCTTACGAAAAGCTGATGTATTTTGCAGAGAACGAGAACAGCCTGCACTGGGAGTATACCGCAATCACCTGTTCTTCGCTGGAGACTTATCCCGGTGAGAGAACGGTTGAGATGCTCAAGAAGAAGCTCAGCAGCCGTAACTGGTATGTGCGTTACAACGCGGCTCAGGCGCTGGATATGTTAGGCATGGAATATGCGGATCTGATCGACGTCGTTCAAGGAGAGGACAGATACGCCTCAGAGATCATGCGCTATCACTTTGACCGCAAAAAACTCAACGAAAGGGAGGAAGCCTCGGCATGAATACGTTCTTTTTCAATGACACCGTCTTTGAGGGCGTGAAGATATTTCTCTTCTGGGTCGAGGTTTTCTTTGTTGTCTATCTTGTCGGCTATTCGACCTTCCTTTTCATCGCGGTCGTCACCGGTTCTTCGTCGCTGTATAAAAAGCGTCAGCAGGATCGACTGAAGAATACGATCCTGAAAGATCATTATATCCCGATCAGCATCATCGTGCCCGCGTATAACGAAGAGGTCACGATCGTCGAAAACGTCCGCTCTCTTTTAGCGCTGGAGTATCCGCTCTATGAGATCATCATCGTAGACGACGGCTCTAAGGACAATACCTCCAAGAAGCTGATCGAAGCCTTTGATATGCAGGCGATCCGCCGTCCCATCCAGCGCAAGATCAATTGCCAACCTGCAGAATATGTTTATGAGACCGGCGAGCGTAAGGTGCCGCTGACGCTGATCCGCAAGAAAAACGGCGGTAAGGCGGATTCGCTGAACATGGGTATCAACGCCTGCAAGTATCCGTACTTTATCTGTATCGACGCGGATTCTGTTTTGCAGTACGATTCGCTGAGCAAGATCATCAAGCCTGTCTTGGAGAACGAAAACGTCGTCGCTGTCGGCGGCGCGGTTCGTCCCTCCAACAGCGTCGAGATCGAGCGCGGACGTGTCAAGAACTATCGTCTGCCCTCGAACCTTCTCGCCTGTATGCAGGTTCTCGAGTATGACCGTTCTTTCCTCGCGTCAAGGATATTGTTCGATAAGTTCAACGGTTCGCTGATCATCTCGGGCGCATTCGGTTTGTTCAAGAAAGAAACGGTCATATCCGCCGGCGGTTATGACGCGACGACGATGGGTGAGGATATGGAACTGGTCGTCAAGCTGCACGACTACTGCGTATCCAATGATATTCCGTATTTGATCCGTTACGCTACCGACGCGATCTGCTGGTCGCAGGTGCCGGAGCGTTTCGGCGATCTGTGCAAACAGCGCCGACGCTGGCATATCGGCTTGTTCCAGTCGATGTGGAAGCATAAGGTCATGCTCGCGAACCCCAAGTTCGGAATGGTCAGCTTTATCTCATATTTTTACTTTTTGATCTATGAGCTGCTCTCACCGTTTATCGAGATCTTCGGCGTGCTGACGATGATCCTCGCGTTCATCGTCGATCTGATCAACGTACCGTTCATGCTCCTGTTCTTCGCGATCTATGCACTGTTCGGCTCGATCATGTCGATGACGGCTTTCTTCGCCAGAACCCAGACGATTGATCTGAAGGTCAAGTTCAAGGATGTGCTCAAAGCGCTGCTCCTGTGTACCATCGAGATTACCGCGCTGCGTTTCGTCATGGCTTGGGTACGCGCTACTGCCTTCATCGGCTACCGTAAGAAGAAGCTCCAATGGGGCAGGATCGAACGTCAAAAAATTGATTTGAAGTAGGGAATGATAAGATGAAAAAAAGCTTTATCGTACTGTTCGCGCTTTTACTGTCGGTCCTTTCCGTGATCGCGGTAGGCGCTGCTGTCGTTACCACTGCCGAGCCGACAAACGGTTCGACCGTCTATATCGCGGGAAATCCCGATATGTTCCCGATCGAATATTTTGATGATCAAGCAAAAGAATACCGCGGGATACTCCCCGAGATGTATCGCAGTATCTCTGAAAAGAGCGGCTACGATTTTACCTATGTCAGCGCGGGGGATCAGGATCAACAGTGGCGTCTGGCTATGAACGAGCAGGTCGAGATCGTTTCCGCCCATCAGAAGGGCAGCATTGAAGACGTAGATGAGCTGATTGATCTGACTACGATTAATCAAGACGGTGAAGAGATCACGGTCAGTATCGGTTTCACCGAGATCGCTTCTCCCGAGCTCAAAGAAGCTGTCAAAAACGGCGTCAGCGCTTTTACCGCCTCCGATATCCTTTCCTATTCGGCGTCGTCTGCCGACCGTTCGGCGAATGCTCCTTTTCCGTTGTATCTTGTCATCATCGCTGCTGTCGCTGTTCTGGGACTGGTCGTGATGATCATCCTGTTTGTTTTCGGAAAGAAAAAGGAGAAGGCACAGCAGGAGAACAGTCTGATCGACCCGATGACCGGTATCGGCAACGAGGAGCACTTCGAGGGATGGTACAACTCCTTCATCTCGCCCTCTTCTTCTGTGCTGTACTATATCGCCTATATCGCGACCGACGTCAACCGTATCCTGCAGTATTCCGACGCTTCTACATCCGAGGAGATCCAGGTCTTTGCTGCCGCGGAGCTTTCCTCCGCCGCGAGAGAGACCGATTTCTGCGCGCGCCTTTCCGACGGCGTTTTTGCTCTGGCGTATCAGGCGCCTACCGATGAGCTGGCGCGTCAGAAGATCGCCGAGGTCATGGAAAAGCTCAACGGCTTTTCCAGCGACGTCATGGTGAAGTATCATATCCGTTTCCATGCCGGCGTATTCCATCTGGATTCGCCGAATATCCCCTGTGAAAAGGCGCTGTTCAACGCCCGCCACGGTTACTTCCGTTCGGTTGAGAACGAGGTCGATTTCACCTTTACCGATCTGAAGCTCCTCAACCGCGCGAACTATGTCCGCGGTCTGCAAAAGAAGCTTTGGAAAGCGATCAATGAGAAAGAGTTCAAGCTCTATCTGCAGTATATTTTTGACAGTAAGGGCAAAGCGGTCTGCGGTGCAGAGTCTCTGTCACGATGGGAGAGCCCCGAGGACGGCACCATCTATCCGAAGGATTATATCAAGCTGTTGGAGGACGCCGAGATGATCGACCAACTCGATCTGTATATCCTCGAGTGTTGCTGTGAGCGCCTCAGCAGCTGGCATGACACTGTCAAGAAGAACGTCTGGATCTCCTGTAATATGACCCGTATCACTCTATCCGATCCCGCGTTTGTTGACAGATTCCGCGAGATCACCGGCAGGTATACGTTTAACCCCTCGCAGCTCGTTTTGGAGATTACCGAGGATGCGTTCTCAGGCTCCGGCAAGCAGGTAATCAATAACATCCGCGCGTGTAAAGAGATGGG
>CACWTM010000116.1 GCA_902763855.1 uncultured Ruminococcus sp.
TCTACCTTTTCCTTTGCGCCCCTCGCAATGACTATTTTAAATATAAATAACGCGGAATAACCGCGCGACCGCCACGGAGCAGCATATGAAACAGTTTATCACGGCAGGCGGCATGAAACGCCGCGTGCTGATTGTCGACGACGAAATCATCAATCGCGAGATACTGGGCGCGATGCTTTCACAAACCTATGAGATCGCTTTTGCGGCAAACGGTCAAGAAGCGATGGACGCTCTCAACGACCCCGAGGCAGATTTTTCCCTTATACTGCTTGATCTTCTGATGCCTGTCATGGACGGCTTTGAGGTCATCAGACGCTGTCATGCCGACGAAACGCTTAGACGCATTCCCATCATCGTGATGACCTCCGAAAAATCCGCCGAGGTACAAAGCATTCGCATGGGCGCGGCGGACTTCATCACAAAGCCCTACGATATGCCCGAGGTCATCTTGGCAAGGTGCGAAAGAATCATCGAGCTGAGCGAGGACAAGAGCATCATCCGTTCCACCGAACGCGACAGGGTATCCGGACTATATACCCGCGGCTATTTCTTCGCGTACATGCATCGGCTCCTCCCGCGTCTGAACACCCCGATGGACGCGCTTGCGCTGAACATCGACCGTTTTCACCTGATAAACGAGCTGTTCGGACGCGAAGAAGGCGACAGGGTTCTCAGACAGATCGGCGATTTGATCGCACAGATATTGACTACCGCAAAAGGGATTGCCTGCCGCAGTGACAGCGACACCTTCTTTATCTTTCTTGAACGAAACGACGACTATGACGCGATGATCGCAGAAATACAGAACAAGCTCAACGAATCCGCCAAAGCGCGCAACATACGGTTGAGGGCGGGAATCTATTCCTGTGATGACTCCGGGATATCTCCGGAAAACAGCTTCAGCCGCGCCAAAGCCGCATGCGACCGCATCCGCGGACAGTTCGGAGCTTCTACCGCGCGCTACAACAACGAATTATACAAACGCACCGTCTTTCACGAACGGCTGATCGGCGATTTACAGGAAGCGATCGACCGTCACGAGCTGATCGTCTACTACCAGCCGAAATACCGCATACAGGGCGATCGACCGCGGCTCTCCAGCGCGGAAGCGCTGATTCGCTGGATTCATCCGGAGCTCGGCTTCATCAGCCCCGGTGAGTTTATCCCCCTCTTCGAGAAAAACGGATTAATCCGCACGGTCGACTGCTATGTCTGGCGCGAAGCCGCGGCGCAGGTCAAACGCTGGCGGGATCAATACGGTGTGACTCTCCCCGTCTCCGTTAACGTCTCACGCGTCGATATCTTTGACCCTGAGCTGACAAACAAGCTCTCGGGTCTGCTGGAAGAATTTTCCCTGAGCTCCGATGATCTGGTGCTGGAGATCACCGAATCTGCCTACTCTGACGGCGCAGACCGCCTGATCGAGGTGGTCAACGATCTGCGAGGAAAAGGCTTTAAAATTGAGATGGACGACTTCGGCTCAGGTTACTCGTCGTTGAACATGCTGACAACCATCCCCATCGACGTGCTCAAGCTCGATATGCAGTTCATCCGCAATATGCTGCTCGACGAAACCAGTCATAAGCTTGTAGAACTGGTGATGGATATCGCAAAGTATCTTGAGGTTCCCGTAGTCGCCGAGGGCGTAGAGGAAGAACCCCAGCTCAACGCGCTCAAAGAGATGGGCTGTGATATTGTGCAGGGCTACTATTTCTCACCGCCTCTTCCGCCTCAGCGTATGACAGAATTGATCGAAAAAGAGTGTAACTATAAAGGAGGAGAAAACCATGATAACCATTGATAATCTGAAAGCTTTCGGCGCCGACACCGATGAAGGTCTCACGCGCTGCTACGGCAACGAATCGCTTTACCTGCGTCTGATCAATATGATCCCCGCTGAAACCAATTTTGACGTCCTGCAACAGGCAATCAACGATAACGATCTTGACAAAGCCTTTGAAGCATCCCATGCCCTCAAGGGCGTTCTCGGCAACCTCTCCCTCACCCCGATGTACGAAAAATGTACCGAGATCACCGAGCTGCTGCGGGCGCGAACCGATATGGATTACACTCACCTGCTGGCAGAACTTCTCGAACTCAGAAACACGCTGAGAGATATGTGCACCGAATGATCGCACGGAAAAGGATCTTTTCATGCAAAAAATGAAATTCTCGCGAAAAAGTGCTTTCACGCTGATTGGAATCATCGCCGTTTCAATAATGCTGAACATTCTGGGTACAAGGGTCAACGCCCTCTTCGGACTTCCGCTGTTCATCGACAATATCGGAACAGTACTGGCGGCGATGGTAGGCGGGTATATCCCCTGTATCACCGTCGGCTTTCTGACAAACATCATCCTCGGTTTTGCCGATTCCTACACGATGTACTACTGCGTCATCAGCGTGCTGATCGCGGTAGCGGCGGTCACATTTGCCGAAAAGCTGCAGCGTTTGAAGATTCGCTACATCCTGCTCGCTGTCCTGACATTCGCCGCTTTGGGCGGTATTGTCGGCGGACTGCTGACTTGGCTGATAAACGGGCTGAGCTTCGGTGAAGGCTTTGCGGTTGATATGGCACAGAACATCAACAACGTTATTCCTATGGGATACTTCGCGTCCAATTTGCTGTCAAACTTCCTCATCGACTTTGTTGACAAAGCTTTGATTACGGTAATCGCGCTGATTATTTACAAGCTGCTGCCGATGAAGCTGATCTACTTCACCCACTCTGCAAGCTGGTACTACATCACACCCTTTGACAGGGCTGATCTGCATAACCGCAAGCGGGTTTCGCTTCGTATGAAAACGACCCTTGTTATCGCGGTGTCAATCACGGTAGTCACCTCCTGCGCTATCGGCATCAGCATATTACAGTACCACAACTCCACAGTCGCCGAGTTCGAAGAAAACGGCCGCTACGCCGCCGGGTTCATCGCGGAAAAGCTTGATGCCGACCGCGTTGACGAATTTCTGGAAAAAGGGTATGAAGCACGCGGCTACAGCGATACCGAAGAACTGCTCAGCACGGTCATCAGCGTGTCCCCGGAGATCAAATACATATACGTCTATCGCGTCGAACAGGACGGCACTCATGTCATATTTGATATTGATACCGCCGACATCAAAGCAGATGAGCCCGGCGCCGTCATCCCCTACGATAGTTCAATCCAAAAATACGCTGACAAATTCATCGCGGGAGAAGAGATTCCGACAGATATCACAAGCGATCAATACGGATGGCTGTTGTCGGTCTACCAACCGGTTGCCGACAGCTCCGGCAAGGTGAGGTGCTATGTCGGAGTAGACATGGAGATGAAGCGTCTGCGCTCCGACGAATTTTCCTTCCTGGCAAAGATCATCTCGCTGTTCATCGGTTTTCTTATCGTTATCCGCACTTACGCGGTGTGGATCGCGGAGTATCACATCGTCAAGCCGATCAACTCGCTTGCGCACATCTCGCGCCACTCCTCCTACGATACGCCCGAGGGCAGGGAGCGGTGGATTTCAATGCTCGAAGCGCTGAACATCCGCACAGGCGATGAAATCGAAACCTTATATGAAGAATACAAAAAAGCGGCTCACAATACCGTTCGGTATATCGAGGAAATCCAAAGTAAGAGCGAACAGCTGACAAAGCTGCAAAACGGATTGATCCTCGTGCTTGCGGACATGGTCGAAAGCCGCGATCAATGCACCGGCGATCACGTTTTCAAAACAGCCGCCTATACCGAGATCATCCTTCGTCAGATGCAGAGGGAGGAAATCTATGCCGATCAGCTCAGCGAAGAATATATCGCAGAAGTCGTCAACTCGGCGCCGCTGCATGACGTCGGCAAGATCACCGTTTCCGACGTCATCCTCAACAAACCCGGCAGGCTGACCGGCGAAGAGTTCCGTATCATGCAGAGCCACACAACCGAAGGCGGCAAGATCATCGACAAAGCGATCGCGATCGTAGACGAGGACTCAGAGTATCTGAACGAAGCCAAAAACCTAGCGCTCTATCATCACGAGAAGTGGAACGGCAAAGGCTATCCTACAGGTCTCAAGGGTGAAGAAATTCCGCTGTCGGCACGCGTGATGGCGGTTGCGGACGTCTTCGACGCGCTGGTGTCACGCCGCAGCTACAAGGAACCTTTCACGATCGAAAAGGCGCTCGATATCATCCGAAAGGACGCGGGTTCACACTTTGATCCGCATGTCGCGAAGGCGTTTTTAGACGCCGAAGAAGAGGTAAGATATGTCGCAAACCTCAATATGGAGCCATAAAATATCTCTTCTTTGCTGAAAATATACTAAGATTTGTGTAAATTTACCATTGATTTTTTGAGAAATCAAAAGTACAATCGCAATATAAGTTTGAACAAGATCCGGTCTGTCTGCTTATAAAAGTAGAATTGCTACAACCCGAGAAAGGGTGACACATGAATAAAATCACTGCATTCTTTACCGCTTGGTTTTTCCCAAAAACGGATAAAGAAACAAAACTTAAAATTGATTCGCTGAACATCAAAATGATACGCAACTTTTCCTTGGTTGTAGGTATCATTCAGATGATATCCCTGATCGTATATATCATAATGCATCACGCCGATTTCTCGGACAGCGAGGCTGTCGGCGCCGTTACGAGAGTCGGACTCAGCGTGATCCTCTGTCTGTCAGGTTTTTTGATCTCAAGAGGACTGCTGAAAAGACCCGATACCACAAAGGAACATCACGGCGCTGTACAAGCGTTCATCGGATGCTTTGTGATTCTGATGATTTCTTGGGGCATCTATGTATCGGTGTACAACTATATCAATCAACAGCAGCTGCTCACCTTCTACACGGTAGAGTTGCTGGCGGTACTGCTGGTCAAGCTCCATCCCGTTTTCACCACCACGATCATCACCTCTTCTTACCTGATTCATTATCTGATCCTGAACTTCGGTTATCATGAGGGCGGAATTAATCCCTATAACTACGCGATGCTCGCGGTTCTGTCGATAGCGGGCGCTGTCATCAATTATCGGATGACCGTCAACTACATTTCAGAGAAGAACAAAGCGAATCTGCTCAACTCCGCGCTCGAGATCATCGCTAACCACGACAGTCTCACGCGGCTGCAAAATCGCTACGCGCTCAATCAGAATGTTCCCGGCTACATCGGCAAAGATGTATGTCTTGCGATGGGCGACGTCAACCGCTTCAAGATCATCAACGATACCTACGGTCACCGCACCGGCGACGACGTTCTGAAAGCGTTCGCCGATATCCTGCTCGACTTCTTCCCGCAGGAGTGTGTATATCGCTACGGCGGCGACGAGTTTTTCATCATCGAACACAGCGACAATCTTGACGCTTTCCATGAAAAGCTCAGAAAGATTAACGAACGGTTCGCCGGTATCGAGATCACCAACGTAGAAAAAGGTCTCAACTGCAGCTTCGGCAGTCTCAAAGCGCATCCTAAGGATATTTCCGATTTCTTCGCACATCTGACCAAAGCAGACCAAATGCTCTATACAGAAAAAGAACGAATCAAAGCCGCACGGCAATAGTACAAAACAACCTTTATCCATCAACCGAAAATGTATTATCCGTTCTTGCAAAAAAGGACTATCGCACTCTATCATGCGATAGTCCTTTATCATGTTTGTCAAATCACCTTTTGATCTCTGAAAGAGGATAGGTCGTCTCTGCGAGCTTGTTGCCGTTTTATCGCATCTGACAACGTCAAGGTCTCCTGCGCTGTTACAGCGCATCAGGATACTGCCGCCGTCGGGAAGCGCCTTGCGGATAAACTGTATCTCACCGTCAGCCGTCATGCGCACGCCGGTACCCTCGGGTCGGTTCTTTGACCACTGACCGATGTGCATAGAGCCGTCTTTTGCGCTGACGCCGACGCCGACGCCGTCACGAAGGTTCTCGGACCAGTCGCCGCTGTAGCAGAGCATACCGTCTTTATAGTAGTATGTACCTTTGCCGCTGCGTTTATCGTCGCGGTACATACCCTCGTACGCGGTCTTGCCGAGATCGGTAACGGTACGGCCGTATCCGCTGCGGTTGCCTGCAGCGTCCAGATCGCCATAGTAGCTGTAAACAGCGCCGCCTGCCATGATCTGTTTTATCGGGTTCAGAAGCCGTCTTCGGCATCTCTGACTTGTTTTCAGCCACCGCGACAGGCGCCGCTGCCGTACCAAAGTCTTTTCGTACAACTCTAACCTTTTCTGAAGTAAAGGTAAGGTTTCTGTCAACAGAAGCTTCATCGGCGGGATTGGTTCTGGAAAGCAGAAATCCCTGGATATAATCACAGTCTGCTCCCATCGCTTTCTGCATCTGTTCCTGTGTTTCAACGCCTTCACAGAGCGCTTCGATCCCTAAGAAGTGAGAAAGCTTAACCAGACCTTCCAGCAATTCCGCGCCGCGCGCTTTCTTTGTATTGATGATCAGCTGTCGGTCG
>CACWTM010000117.1 GCA_902763855.1 uncultured Ruminococcus sp.
CATTAGCAGTATTAACAAGCGGCGGCGACGCGCCGGGCATGAACGCGGCTGTCAGAGCTGTTGTCAGAGCCGGTATTTATAACGGATTCAAGGTTTACGGCGTTTATAAGGGCTACAACGGTCTTTTGAACGGCGATGTCAAAGAAATGGATCTCCGTTCGGTTTCTGATATTCTCAGCCGCGGCGGTACGATTTTGTATACCGCGCGCAGCAAGAAGTTTATGCAGGAGGAATATCAGCTCAAAGCGGCTGAGTTTTGTCGTTCTCTTGACATCGAAGGTCTGGTTGTTATCGGCGGCGATGGTTCGTTCAGAGGCGCAAGAGCGCTTTCTAACGCGGGTATTCCTACCGTAGCGCTGCCCGGTACAATTGATAACGATATTGCTTGTTCCGATTATACGATCGGTTTTGATACCGCGATGAACACGGCGGTTGAGATGATCGACAAGATCCGCGATACCGCCCAGAGCCATGACCGCTGCTCGGTTGTTGAGGTTATGGGCCGTCATTGCGGTGATATTGCGCTGCATACCGGCATCGCCGTAGGCGCTACCGCAATCATCGTTCCCGAGATCGAGTATGATCTTGAGAGAGACGTAATCGCGCGTATCTACGAGCAGAAGGATACCGGCAAAAAGCATTTTATTATTATTGTAGCAGAGGGCGTCGGCGGCGTTCAGGATATCTCTCACTATATCCAGCACCGTACCGGTATCGAGACCCGCGCGACCATCCTCGGTCATGTACAGCGCGGCGGTTCGCCGACCTTGCGTGACAGACTGATGGCGACCGATATGGGCGTTGCGGCGGTTCATTTGCTCGCAAAAGGTATCGGCAACCGCGTCATTGCTTTCCAGAACGGCAAGATTGTCGATTACGATATTACCGAAGCGCTTGATATGCCCCGTGTATTTGACGACAGACTGTACAAGGTAGCGATGGAGGTTTCCATCTGATTTCGGGAGACCGGATGATTTGGACGATGGAATATGGGGATTCAGTATTTTTACAACTTTTGTGTCGCTGACAGAGACGATACCGATTTAAACAGCGATATTCTTTCTGCTGTACGCAAAAGTTATTTCGCAACCTTTGACAAGATCCGTGACAGGCTCACCTACGACAGCGAGGGGCAGTCGATCCTGTACGATTACAGCATCGAAAAAGATAAGCTGTTACGCTGGACGGTTAAGCCGATTAACGGCAAGCCGGTTCAGGAGGTTACCCCCGCGGGGGAAGGACGGTATTATCTTTGCTTTTATAATGATGACAAGCTTTTTAAGCGTCTTTTGTTCAGCAAGCTTCATACGCTGCTGAAGGCTGAATACATGGACGAAAACGGTGCTGTCTGTTGCAGTCTGGAACCGCGTAAAGTACAGGGCGGTTTATGCCTTTTGTATACGGATGTAAAGCTCAGCGATCCTGTGGTGCTGTCTGCGATGCCGGATGTTTTTGACGAGCGGGTCGTGGAACAACTCAATGAATCGTATGATGATTATACGGCGGTAGCTTCTACAAATGACGGAATCATCTGGTTTATGTCTGACGCCCAAACCGCTCATTTTCGTTCTTTTGTTGATGAAGTACGAACGAAGCTCAATCAAGTTCAGGAAGAAAGCTTCGTCGGCGAAGAAACGCCTTTGTACGATAAAATCAACCCGAAGGATTTCAATATCAAGCGCAATCTTTCAGCTGCGCTTGATATTTCAAAGGCAAAAACCTTCGGCAAAGAGATAGCAGAGGATGAATCCGCCAAAGAGGCGGAAACTGCCGAAGAAACCACTGAACCGGAGATCGTTGAAGAGCCCGTTACAGAGCCTGAGCCCGAAAAGTCAGCAGCACAGCCGGATAAGTCGATTATGGCTGATGGCGCTGTTTACAGTTACTACGGTGAATTGGACGCTGAAGGCAACCGTTCCGGTTACGGACGTACGGTGACTGATCTCGGGTTGACCGCGTATGAAGGTATGTATCGCGGCGACAAGCGTTCCGGTAAAGGCGCCTATTTTTATAAAGACGGTACGCTGTGCTACAGCGGCGACTGGTCTGAGAACGTCCGCCACGGAATCGGCGTCGGTATCAGCGCGAAAGACGGTTCGATGCACATGGGTCACTGGCTGAATAACAAACCCGAAGGAACAGGCGTCCGCATGACGGCTGACGGCGAGATCAAGTTTGTTTGCAAGAAGCTTTCCGACGGCGGCACGGTACTGCTCCACTATTCGGATGATGATACTGTTCTTATGTCAAAATATGACAATAACGGAAATAAGCTTTCCGAAAAGGTCGTTTCTTTAACTGATTTTTAACTGAATGCGCAGGAGTTTCATTTCTCCTGCGTTTTCTTTGTATATTTTACTTCTGTCCGCAAACACTATTACCGTCGCTGTATGCGGCGTTAATCTTGTATATAAGATAGGAGAATGTTTGATGAAAAGATTTCTTGCGTTGATCGCAGTTGTAACGGCCATATGCGTCTGCCTGAGCGCGTGTGCGGGAGAAGCTGTTGACAAGGTGAAACAGACCGCTTCCGAAGCTGTGTCTGACATGACGAAGGACGCGACAAAATACAGCAACGACAATCAAGGCTTGCTGGATGACAATCGCGAAACCTTAAAGGCGTCTGAACCTACCGAAGACAACACCGACGGTGTCGCTACGGAAGACGGTAATATGATGGCTACCGAGTGGGATAATATGGTGGAAAACGGCGAGGTTGAAGACGGAGACGGAAACATCGGTGAACGCGAGAACGCGGACGGCGATAAGAATGTCGATGAAAACGCCGCCGGCTGAGCTAATATAATCATAAAAGCGGGTATATAGCCTGCTTTACATGTAAAGAAGCCTTCCGTACAGGAAGGCTTCTTGTATCTTATATTACTTTTTCCAATTCTTGTTTCAGCTTTCCGATGATGCGTTTTTCCAGTCGGGATATGTATGACTGGGAAATACCGAGTAGATCGGCGACTTCTTTTTGAGTATGCTCTTTGTTGCCGTTGAGCCCGAAACGCAGTTCCATAATCATCGCCTCACGCGTGTTGAGTCTGTTGACGGCTTCAAGCAGCTGGTTGATCTCCGCCTCCTGTTCAATATCCGCGCTGACGGTATCGTTTTCGGAGCCGAGGATATCGCTGAGCAGCAGTTCGTTGCCGTCCCAGTCGGTAGAAAGAGGCTCTTCGATAGAGATTTCGTATTTGTTTTGAGAAGCTTTTCTGAGGAACATGAGGATCTCGTTTTCAATACAGCGCGACGCGTAGGTCGCCAGTTTAATGTTGCGATCGGGAGAGAAGGTGTTGACCGCTTTGATGAGTCCGATTGTGCCGATTGAAATCAGATCTTCGATGTTGACGTTGCTGTTCTCAAATTTCTTCGCGATGTAGACCACCAGCCGAAGATTATGTACAATCAGCGGCTCTCTGGCTTTTTCGTCTCCATCCTTGATCTGTCTGAGGATAACAGCCTCTTCTGCTTTTGTCAAGGGCGGGGGAAGAGCGGCGGATGAATTGATATAGTAGACGCTGTTCGAGAGAAACAGAAAACGGATTTTGAATAAAAGGTTTCTTAGTAATTGCATAGTTTCACCTGATGATTTCTGAGTTAATTATTGCCTGATAGTTCTCGTTATGGATTTCGGATGACGCGATATAGACAGTCTTATGGATCGTTTTATGATTGATTGTGACGCTGTCCGCTTTGACGGCGTATAAAAACGAACCTCCGCCGACGGTGGTATAGGGAATAATACGGATGGGGAGCTTTGGATCCGCTTGATAGACCGAACGATCGGTGATGATAACCGGAGATGAAGAGAAGGGTTCCGTCAGATTACAGCCGGTGTCAATTATTCCGATACAAGAGTATGAATTATCAGCGATGGTAAAGCCGATCGTTACCACTGTGCTTTTTATTCTTTCTGAGAATAATTTATACAGCAGTAACAGGATGATATAAATCACAGCCGTGACAAAAAGCAGTATCAAAGGATTGATTTGAAAATACGGCACATCGTTGACAATCACCATATTAGGCGGTCGCGCAATTTCATAAAACAGGATCAGAAAACCGCTGTAGACGACAGCAACAACGATATCACTTATAAATGCCTTTATATATTCGGCTTTGCTTTTCCATCCAAAGGTAATGATCGTGATGGCGGATGATGATATGATCTTTAATAGGAACAGCAGTAATCGGCTGTCTGTGTTTACGAAGATCAGCAGAGAGAAGAGTGCTCCCGAAAACGCACCCGCAATCATGCGATACAGGCGGCAGTCTCGTTTTAAAAGCTTTTCCGTTGTCATCAAGATCGCGTAATTTATCACCGTGTTGACAAACAGCAGAACATCTACATAGATTACCATGCCGCCACTCCTTATCGTGTTTTATTATGCCACAGCGTCTGTGCGATAACTGTCAAAGCGGCTATGGATGTTATTGTAAGAATCTCTGCTATCGGGTGTGATCTTTGTGTACGAGCTGATTTTATGTATAAATAATTCCGAATCAGAATAAAAATGTTGAATTTGGCTCAATTTTTATGGCAAATCATCATATTTGTACAGATGTCGGGAAAAAACATTTGACTATTTTTGAGTTTGCGGTTATTATATTAAGGATAACACAATATGGTGGTGAAGATATGGCTGTTTCCACAATAGATAGGGTAAGAGAAGCCGAGCTGAAAGCTAACGAAAAGCAGGACGCCGCCGAGCTGAAAGCCCAACAGATTGTCGCTCAGGCGGAGAAACACGCGAGCGAGATGATCGAACAGGCTATGCAGAAGGCGGACGCGTTTGATCAAAAGGCGACCGAAGAAGCAAAGCTCAGAGCGGCTGAGATCGTTAAAGACCGCAAAGCAAAGGCAGAATCCAACGCTGCGGCTTTGACTGAAAAGACGATGAAGCTCAAGCAAAATGTCATCAATAAACTGATTTTGGAAACATTAAACTAATATATTGTTAGAAAAGCAGTAAGGAGGAGCATCATGGCTATGCTCAAAATGCAGCGTATCTATATTTATGCGCTGCTCAAATACTGCAAGGATATTTTGGAGACCCTCCAGCGGCGGGGCGTTGTTGAGATCGAGAATATGGATCTGGAGGACAGCGTCTTTTACAAAGACGATACCTCGGCGTTTCAGGCACAGTACCAGCGTATGGCTTCTAACGCCTCTGAAGCTTCCGGGATTCTTTCTCGCTATGTACCGCGAAAGAAGGGGCTGCTCAGCTCATTTAAGGGACGCGAACAGATTTCGCGTTCGCGCTATGATGAACTGGTTGATGAAACTCAGGATATCCTTCGTGTAGCATACGATATCATCGCGTGTCAGAAAAAGATCGACGCGAATATCGCTGAAAAAGTTAAATATCAATCACAGCTCGAGGTTATCAAGCCGTGGCTTAGTTTGGATGTTCCGATGAACTTTTCCGGTACGGCAAAGATGACCCGGTAACCCTTATTGAGGGCCGCAATGGCGATGCCGATACCGGTGTCGGAGATCATCAGCCGCCCATCCTGCATTCCGATCATGACAGCACCCTCCGGCGTATACTTCACGGCGTTGGACAGAAGCTGATCCAGAATGCAGGCAAACCACTTTGCGTCCGTTACGACCGACGCTTCCGTCGGCACAAACACGAGCCGGAGCCGTTTTTCGACAAACTGCGGCGCAAGCTTCCGCACTGACTCGCGGATCAGCTCATCGAGGGAGCACTCCTGTATTACCAGATCGTTCGTCTCGCTGCCAATACGGATGTATTGCAGCACCATATCCACATACCGCTCGATGCGCTGCAGCTCGATGGCGAGGGCATGATGCTCCGGCGTGTCGTCGGAGAGCTTCAGACGCATCACGGCGATGGGCGTTTTGATCTCATGCACCCAGACGGTGAAGTAGTCCAGCATGTCCTGCCGCTCTGCGTCGGCCTCCGCGCTCAGCCGCTCCATCTGCGCGCCGAGAGCTGTGATCATTTTCTGATAATCCTCTTCGGCCAGAGAGTTCGCTTCCGGCAGCGACCGCCATTCGGAGAGGATCGCTGTGAACGTCCTGTCGCGTTCTGAGCTGCGCTGCTTCTCTCGCACAAAATCAATGATCAATACTGCCGTCAGTAGAAAGAATGACAGCGCTGCGGCGTAGATCAGCGGCTCAGTCAGAATGCCGTACAGTCCGAAAACCACTGCGTTCCCCACAGTCATCGCGGCGAACACGAGGATTGCCGTGCGGTTGCTACGCAAAACCTCTTTGAAAGCCTTCAT
>CACWTM010000118.1 GCA_902763855.1 uncultured Ruminococcus sp.
CACGAGGTCTGTCCACACGCTGTGCATGGTCACCAGTCCCAGCTCGTCGGAGATACGGAACGCGGTGTCGTTGCGCATGAAGCTCTCGTCGAGGTAGTTCGAGAGCAGCACCCAGTTCTTGTTCTTGCCCATGCCGAAGAGATCGGTTTTCTTGTCGAGCTTGATACGGTAGGGCTTCTTGTCCCAGTTCCAGGTCGAGTTGCCCCTGCCCTTGATCTTGACGACGCCGTCGTACATGGGGGCGGAGGTCTCGGTGTTATTCTGGATGAACATGCCGCCTGTTTTGTACTCTTCCTTCGAGGTGATCGGCTCGCCGTCGTCGGTGTTGATGTACAGCACGGGGAGCTTGCTGAACCAGACCTTGTCCTCTGCCTTCAGCTCTTCGCCGTCATAGGCTCTGACGGTGATCCAGTTTTCATCATACTCCGGTTTTAAGACAAAGCCCGCGGCGTCCACCTCGTCCTCGCCGACAAAATAGCGCAGGGTAACGCCCTCGGGACAGCTGACAGACAGAGCCTGTCCGACCGAGAGATAGGCGCGGTCGATGTGCAGCTCGCCGTCCGTTTGAGCCGCGGATACGGCGGGGATCACGGAAAAGGCGCCGAACAGCAGGATCAGCGCTAAGAAAAGTGAGATCGCTTTTTTCAAATCATCACGCTCCCGTCAATTGATAGAGATTCATTTTAGCACAAGCTCAGCTAAAACGCAAGGATTTCATGCAAAAACCCCGTTTCTGCGTACGGAAACGGGGTTCATTCGATGAATCGTAATTATGCTTTATGCCTTGCCGACAGAACCGAAGATTTCCATCTTCTCTTTGACCTTCGCCTTGATCGCCTCGGTACCGGGAGCGAGCAGCTTTCTCGGGTCAAAGCCCTTGCCCTGCTTATCCTTACCCTCTTCGATGTACTTGCGGGTCGCCTCGGCAAACACGAGCTGGCACTCGGTGTTGACGTTGATCTTGGATACGCCCAGAGAGATCGCTTTCTTAATCATGTCATCCGGGATACCGGTACCGCCGTGGAGCACGAGCGGCATTTCGCCGGTCTTTTCCTGAATCTTGTCGAGGGTCTCAAAGCTCAGACCCGGCCAGTTCTCGGGGTATACGCCGTGGATGTTGCCGATACCTGCCGCCAGCATGGTAACGCCGAGGTCGGCGATCATCTTGCACTCTTCGGGATCGGCGCACTCGCCCATACCGACAACGCCGTCTTCTTCGCCGCCGATGGAGCCTACCTCCGCCTCGATGGACAAACCGAGATCGTTGCAGATGCCTACGAGCTCTTTGGTCTTTGCAAGGTTCTCTTCGATCGGATAGTGAGAGCCGTCAAACATGATGGACGAGAAGCCCGCCTCGATACACTTCTTAGCGCCTTCATAGGAGCCGTGGTCGAGATGAAGCGCAACCGGAACGGTGATGCCGAGCTCTTCGATCATCGCGGTAACCATACCGACAACGGTCTTGTAGCCGCACATATACTTGCCTGCGCCCTCGGATACGCCGAGGATAACCGGGGATTTGAGCTCCTCTGCGGTCAGCAGGATCGCCTTTGTCCACTCGAGATTGTTGATGTTGAACTGACCGACAGCGTAGTGACCGGCCTTTGCCTTAGTGAGCATTTCTTTTGCGTTTACTAATGCCATAATATCCTCTCCTTATATGGAATATGTATGAAAATAATATTCATCAGTTTGATTATACCATCACTTTGACGATATATCAATAATATTAACAAAAAAATTACAATAATATTTAGCTCAAACCCACGTTGTAACTTGCCTAATGAATCATTTGGGGTTATAATGTATAAGACAAAATTTGTGCAAAGGAGTTTTCACCATGCCTTTTATCAACGCAAAATTCTCAAACACCGTTTCTCCCGAAAAGGAGACCGCCCTAAAGACCGCTCTCGGTGAGGCGATCACCGAGCTTGGCAAGTCCGAACGCTACCTGATGGTACAGATTCAGGACGGCTGTCGGCTGTACTTCGGCGGCGATAACAGCGCCGAGACAGCCTTCTTCGACGTCAGCCTGCTCCACTCCGCCCCGAAAGCGAGCTACGAAAAGCTCACATCGCGGCTGTGCGACATCGCCAAAGAGATCATGGACGTCGACGGCGACAGGGTCTATGTCAAATTTGAAGAAACCGAGAATTGGGGCTACGATAGCTTTATGTTCTGAGGAATGAGGAATGAGGTATTAAGGGAAAGCCTTCGGTTTTTGATTCCTATATGATATATCAAAAAGCGTATCATTTTCATCTATAAATCAGGTGCGGACAGCGTCCGCCTACAATTCCTAATTCCTAATTCCTAACTCCTAATTATTTTATGGAGGTAATCTATATGAGAATCGTTGTTTTAGCTGGCGGACTTTCGTCCGAACGCGATGTATCCATCTTATCCGGCTCCAAGATCGCCGAAGCCCTGCGCTCAAAAGGTCATCAGGTTGTTCTGCTGGACGTATATATGGGATATGAAGAAGAGGTCTGTGACATCGACAGCCTCTTTGAAAATAATTATGACTTTGCCGGCGACGCGGTCATCGACCGCGAAGAACCCGACATCGAAGCGGTCAAAAAGAGCCGCAAAAATCAGTCTGCCGACTACTTCGGCGACCATGTGCTGGACATCTGCCGCGCGGCGGATATCACCTTTTTAGGCCTGCACGGCGGCGAGGGCGAGGACGGCTCGGTACAGGCGGCGCTGCAGCTGCACGGTATCCGCTACACCGGCTCCGATCACCTGGGCGCGGCAATCGCCATGCATAAGGGTATCACAAAAGGAATTTTTCTCAACTCTAACGTCCCCACTCCCATCAGCCGCCTGTATAAGCGCGAGTTCATGGGCGAAGGGTACCTTGACAGCTGGGATTCTTTCCCCTGCGTCGTCAAGCCCTGCTCTGCAGGCTCATCCGTCGGCGTCCAGATCGTCGCGGACAGAGAGTCCTTTGTCGCGGCGGTAGGCGCGGCGTTCCGCTATGACGACGACGTGCTGGTCGAAGAATACATCAAGGGACGCGAGTTTTCCGTCGGCATCCTCGGCGGCAAGGCGCTGCCCGTCATCGAGATCATCCCCAAGAGCGGATGGTATGACTATAAGAACAAGTATCAGGAGGGCGCGACCGAGGAGGTCTGCCCCGCTCAGCTTGACCCCTATATCGCCGCGAAAATGCAGCGTGAGGCAGAGCATGCCTTCGAGATGCTGCGCCTGAAGGTCTACGGCAGAATCGACTTTTTGCTGGACGGTCACAACCGGCTTTACTGTCTGGAAGCCAACACCCTGCCCGGCATGACCCCGATCTCGCTGCTGCCGCAGGAGGCCGCCGCCGACGGTATCGAATTTGCCGACCTGTGCGAGAAGATCGTGGAGCTTTCGCTTTTGAAATAGTGAGGAGTTATGAGTTAGGAGTTAGGAGTTGATGGAGGGCTCCGCCCTCACCCATTGATAGGTTGTAAACAAACGTAACTACAAATCAAAACGCGTCAGCGTTTCCCGAAACTCCTCACTCCTCACTCCTCATTCCTAACTGAACCCAGTCCGGAGGAAATCATGAAACCTATCACCTTACAAGAGGTCGCGGCGGCGTGCAACGGCGCCTTACACGGCGATCCCGATATCAAGATCACATCCATCGTCACCGACAGCCGTCAGGCAAAAGCCGGCGCGCTGTTTGCCGCCATCAAAGGCGCGCGCGCGGACGGTCACCGCTTCATCCCCATGACCGTAGAGCAGGGCGCTGTGTGCGTGCTGTGTGAAGAAGCGCCGACGGTCGACACGCCCTATATTCTGGTCGACTCCACCCTCGTCGCGCTCAAGGGCGTCGCCGAATACTATCGCTCGCTGTTCTCGATCCCGTTCATCGGCATCACCGGCTCGGTCGGCAAGACCTCAACCAAAGAATTCATCAGCGCGGTACTCGCGCAAAAATACAAGGTGCATAAAACCGCCGGCAACTTCAACAACGAGCTGGGCGTTCCGCTGACCCTGTTCGGGCTGGAAGAAAGCCACGAAGTCGCCGTCATCGAGATGGGTATCTCAGGCTTCGGCGAGATGACACGCCTGTCTAAGATGGTGCGCCCCGATATCTCGGTCATCACCAACATCGGCTGCTGTCATCTGGAGAACCTCGGCGACCGCGACGGTGTTTTGAAGGCGAAAACCGAGATGTTCACAAACCTCAACGACAACGCGACCATCATCCTGTGTCATGACGATGACAAGCTCAGCACCGTGACCGAGTACAACGGGATCAAACCGATCTTCTACGGCACAGGCAAAGACGAATTTCGCGCCGAAAGCATCGTGGAAAAGGGGCTGTTCGGCATCGACTGCACCTTGATCCACCATGCGCGCATGGATGATCCTGCTGAAGATCTCCGCATCGAAGTCACGATCCCGACCATGGGTCGCCACAACGTCCTCAACGCCCTGTGCGCGATGGCGGTGGGCGTACAGCTGGGGCTGACCGCCGATCAGATCAAACGCGGTATCGAAAGCTTTGAAAACGTCGGCTCACGCGGAAGGATCGTCAAGACCGACCGGTTGACCGTTATCGACGACTGCTACAACGCCAACCCCACATCCACCAAGGCGGGACTGGACACCCTGAGTAAGCTCGACGGCAGAAAAACCGCCGTCTTAGGCGATATGAAGGAGCTGGGCAAAGACGAGCTCGCGCTGCACAAAGAGGTCGGCGCTTACGCCAAATCGGTCGGCGTCGACAGCTTGATCGCGGTAGGCCCGCTCAGCAAAGCCACCGCCGAGGGCTACGGCGAGGGCGCGGTATACTTTGAATCGGTCGACGACTGTATCAAGAAGATCAACGACCTTTTGCAGACCGGCACAGCTCTGGTCAAAGCCAGCCACAGTATGCACTTTGAAAGGATCGTGGAAGCGATCAAGAGGTAGGAGTTGTGGGAAAGCAGCGTTTTAAAAATCAGGTGCGGACGGCGTCCGCCCTTAACTCCTCACTCCTCACTCCTCACTCCTAACTAAAATCCGGAGGGTCACCTATGAAATTCGTCTCATGGAACGTCAACGGTCTGCGCGCCGTGGTCACAAAAGGCTTTGAAGATATATTTCGCGAGCTCGACGCGGATTTCTTCTGCATACAGGAAACAAAGCTGCAAGAGGGTCAGATCAACCTGAGCTTCGACGGTTATCAAAGCTTCTGGAACTATGCCGAGAAGAAGGGCTACTCCGGCACGGCAATCTTTACCAAACACCCGCCGAAGAATGTCAGCTACGGCATCGGTATCGAAGAACACGACCGCGAGGGCAGGGTCATCACGCTGGAGTTCGAAGACTTTTACCTCGTTACCGTCTATACCCCCAACAGCCAGAACGAGCTCAAACGCCTCGACTACCGCATGACGTGGGAGGATGATTTCCTCGCCTACATAAAGTCGCTCGACAAGAAAAAGCCCGTCATCTACTGCGGCGACCTCAACGTCGCCCACACAGAGATTGACCTCAAGAACCCTAAGACCAACCGCAAAAACGCCGGCTTCACCGACGAAGAGCGCGAGAAGATGACCACGGTACTCAGCTCGGGCTTTACCGACACATGGCGCACCCTCAATCCCGATACTGAGGGCGTGTACTCCTGGTGGAGCTACCGCTTCTCCGCCCGCCAGAAAAACGCGGGTTGGCGTATCGACTACTTCATCGTGTCCGACCGTATCATGGATAAGGTCGAGGACGCGAAGATCCATACCGAAATCTTCGGCTCGGATCACTGTCCCGTAGAATTAGATATTACTTTCTGATCATAGGAAAAGAGCGCTGTCACGGCGCTTTTTTCTATGTTTTATGCGGGATTCTCAGATTTTGAGAATGATTTCAGCGAACACGACGTTTACTTTTTTCGCCGACTGGCTGATCATTGCTATGCCTGTATTGTTGTACCTCGACCTTCTAATAAAGCTCAGAAAAATCCGATAACGCAAAAGAGCACGGCGCCAATCGCGTCGTGCTCCTTTTTACGGGGGAGACTATGATACTAAGTAGCAATAAAACACTTTAATATCTATTGCGGAGAATTCCGCATAACTGCGTTGTCAGTCTTGACAGGCGCCAGCCTGCCTGCGCCCTCCGCTAATATCTTTTTAAAGCTTTTTATTGCTACTTAGTATCAGCCTTTCGCCAGCTTTCTCTTTCGATACAGCACCGCCGTCATGTAGATGAACAGGATCGGGATCAGAAGCTGCGCAAAAATTCGCAGGGAAGAAGTCATCATATACTTGGTGATCTGCGGCGTGCCGATAGTTCCGATAAATGTCGAAAGGTATGCGTAAAGATTTCCGACGATCACCAAGCCTGCCCATATATAAACCGGTATCGGACTGTGCGGTTTTTTGCCGCAAAAGAATAGCAGAACAGACACGATGAACGCTGCGTCGATCAGCTGATAAAGGATCGAAAATGTGATCCTTGCCGCTATTACTTCCGCTGTTATGGTATATGTCAGATTTCGGTAGTTGCAGTATTGGACCACCAGTGCATTGAGCATATCCACGCCGACGATCATCACTGCGATCCGTGCCGCGATATTCGGTGTGATTCTATCTTTGATGGATTTCATTAAGCCGTATATCAAAACCCCTGTGATCAGTGCGGCAGATATCGCGCCTGCCAACTGCGCAACCTTTTCCCACTCTGTCATGAAGGCTCGATCATTTGCCGTCAGGATAAATCCGATATACCATATCACCTCGATCAGATTAGTTACGACTGCCGCCGCGAAAATCGCCGTCTGTACCCTTTTCGTCAGCGGATATTCGATAACGGGGTTGACCTCGGGATAGGTGCGCATATCGTCGTCCGTGAGCAGGTCGTCGAGCGTTGTGTCAAGTGATTTGGCAAGCGCTTTGGCGGTCAACAGGTCGGGATATCGCGAGCCGTTCTCCCACCGCGACACCGCCT
>CACWTM010000119.1 GCA_902763855.1 uncultured Ruminococcus sp.
CGCGTCCATGTGTCCTGAAACAGATCCTCCGCGTCGTCCGCGTTGCCGCACAGCTTCATGCACAGCCGCGTCAGCTCGCGCGAATACTGCGCGACGTACCCCTCAAAATCGGCCATTCCCTCACCCCCTCGCGAATCACCTTTCACTCTATATACAATCGAACCGCCCGAAAGGTTCATTTTCATTGTAGTATTCCCGACACATTTTGTAAACAGCACCAGCCGCTGTCCGGAATAACTGGGTGCAACTGTCCGGAATAACTGGGTGTAGCTGTCCGGAATAACTGGGTGAAATATCTCTAAACTTCTGTCAGCGCAATCATTATTCATTTTTCAGTTTTAAGTTTTCAGTATTCATTTAGAAAATCCTGTCGGAGCGTAACTGAAAATTTAAGACTGAAAACTTAAGAATGAAAAATACAAAGCAAAAAATCCTGCCACTTATGTGACAGGATTTTCGCTTTGGTGGAGTTAAAGCGAATAAATCCGAACCTTTTTCCAGATCCTCTTTTTTGAGCGTTTTGGCGCCCTCTTTGAAGTTGAAGTAAAACTCAATTCTGTCATCATAAAGAATCACTGCGTTTACAAAACTGTCGATCAGGCGTTTTCTGTGCTTTGGGTTTTTTGTGTCGAGATCTCTGAAGCAATGCAACCAGAAGACGACTTGCTCTTTTGTGAGTGTCGGGCGTTTTATCTTCTCAGCAGCTAATTGGAATTCAAGTTCCTTCTTTTGACTCTCCAGCTCCAACAGTCGATCTTTGGTCGTTTCAGTAACGACGCCCATCTCAATCGCTTTCATGACGTTGGCGATACTCTTTTCTGTGTCGGAGAGCTGTTTTGTCAATATAGGGATTTCACTGCCACCTTCGTTTTGAACTTTAATCACAGTCTCAGCGATCTCATCTATCAACTCATCATCCCATATGAGCTTTTGAATCTGATCGATAACAAGGTCTTCGATAGCGTCTTTCCTTACTGCCTTTTTATCACAACCTCGTTTGCGCTTTGCTGAGAAGCATTTATAATACCGATATGTGATATTCCTGCGGCTGGTACCGCTCTCGCCAACCATGAACGACATACATTTTCCGCAATATAGCTTAGTGGTCAGAATGTATTCATCTTCATCCTTTGCTTTGAATTTAGCGGGTGACCTCTTATTCCCCGCTAAACGATGATTTGCTGCTTCAAACTCTTCCTTCGTAACGATAGCGGGTATACCGTCATCTATCACTATCTCGCGGAACTTGTATTCACCCATGTATCTTCTGTTAGAAATCATTTTTGAGACAGATGCTACTCTGAACGCGGTGCCTCGATGGGTTCGGATGCCCTTGCTGTTAAGCTGATCTGCCACCTGCTGTAATGTCATACCACCGTTATAGAGTTTAAATGCTTCGCGTACAACAGCGGCTTCTGCATCGTTTATCTGAAAATGCCGTTCATCATCAATATAGTAACCAAAAGGAATTGCTCCTCCGTTGAACTTGCACTTGTAGGCGTTTTCTGTCATCCCTCGGACGATTTTCTCAGCCAGTTCTGCCGAATAGTATTCCGCCATACCTTCCAATAAGGATTCAAGAATAATGCCTTCCGGTCCTTGGGAGATCACCTCGGTAGCGGATATGACGCGGACGTTATTCCTTTTCAGGATCGCCTTGTAATGTGCCGAATCATAGCGATTGCGAGCAAAGCGGTCGAGCTTCCAGACGATGATAACGTCGAACTGCTCTTTAGCACTATCGGTGATCATTTTCTGAAAAGCAGGACGGTTGTCTGTCTTTGCCGAGAGCGCTCTGTCGATATAATTATCAATGATTTGGATACCGTTCTTCTCGGCAAACGCATTGCATTCACGGAGCTGCCCTTCGATGCTCTCTTCCCTTTGATTATCGGAAGAATATCGGGCATAGATGACGCCTTTCATTCGTTTTCACCTCCATACTTTCACTGTCTTGATATTAGCGCTAAAGGAAGAATTTGTCAAATGTATTCTTAATCGCGTTGCGCCCATTTCACATTTCATCTCCCGTTGAAGCACTCTGACAAACATGGAAGGTATGTAAATCTATATACCCTTATAGGAAACAAGCAGTTTTTGATAGGGATAAAAAGCCTGACAACAAAAGCAACTCGGAAGGGACTTTGTGACAAGGCACAAAGTCGGACTCATGCTTTTGCTGTCAGGCTGAACGGAATACGGCCGGAGAGTTAACGGCCGCCGTACCGAAGTACGCGTATGATTTTAGCCCAATGCCGCTTTGATAAAGGCTGAGAACAGCGGATGCGGCTTGTTGGGGCGTGATTTGAACTCTGGGTGATACTGTACGCCGA
The DNA here is from genome assembly GCA_902763855.1 of uncultured Ruminococcus sp. Classification (GTDB taxonomy): domain Bacteria; phylum Bacillota; class Clostridia; order Oscillospirales; family Acutalibacteraceae; genus Ruminococcoides. The sequence goes on from CACWTM010000119.1 coordinate 2,334, forward strand.
CATAGAACGGTCTGTCGCTGAGCTCGACCGTTTCGACCAGTCTGCCGTCGGGAGATAAACCCGACAGTACCAGTCCGGCGTTTTGCAGTGCGTCACGATACTCGTTGTTGAACTCGTAGCGATGGCGGTGGCGCTCGCTGATCTCTCGAGCATTGTATGCACTGTACATGGTCGTGTTTTCCTGCACGATGCACGGATACGCGCCGAGGCGCAGGGTGCCGCCCTTGTCGATCTCATCGTTCTGTCCGGGCATAAAGTCGATCACCTTGGGAACATTCTGAGCGAACTCTCCGGAGTTCGCTTTTTTGATGCCCGCGACATTTCTTGCGTATTCGATGACCGCGATCTGCATACCCAGACAAATGCCGAAGTACGGCATTTCATGCTCTCTTGCGTACTGCGCGGCGATGATCATGCCCTCGATCCCGCGCTGACCGAAGCCGCCGGGGACAATGATGCCGTCGGTCTCGCCGAGAACATCATCGACATTCTCCGCGTTTATGCTCTCTGAATCGATCCACTTGATCTCAACCGACGCGCCCTGATAGTAGCCCGCGTGACGGAGCGCTTCGGCTACGCTGAGATAAGCGTCGTGCAGCTCCACATACTTGCCCACCAGACCGATCTTGACTGTTCTTTCACGCGTCTTGATACGATCGACCATGTGCTCCCAGTCGCTCAGATCGGGCTTGTGGGATTTCAGATTCAGCTCGCGGCATACGATATCGGAGAGGTGCGCCTTCTCGAGCATCAAGGGCGCTTCATACAGTACGGGCAGGGTGAGATTCTCTATCACGCAGTCAGGCCATACGTTGCAGAAGCCCGCGATCTTGTCAAAGATTCCTTTGTCGGTGATCGGCTCGTCGGTACGCAGAATGATGATATTGGGCGACACGCCGAAGCCCTGTAATTCCTTGACGGAGTGTTGGGTAGGCTTGCTTTTATGCTCACCCGAGGCTTTGAGATACGGCACGAGAGTCACATGGATGTACAAGCGGTTATCCTCGCCGACCTCATGACCTACCTGGCGGATCGCCTCGATGAAGGGTTGGCTCTCAATATCGCCGATCGTACCGCCGATCTCGGTGATGACGACGTCCGCGTCGGTCTTTTTGCCGACGCTGTAGATGAAGCGCTTGATCTCGTCCGTGATATGGGGGATCACCTGTACCGTCTTGCCGAGATATTCGCCGCGGCGCTCCTTGTTGAGCACATTCGAGTAGACCTTGCCTGTGGTGAGGTTACTGTATTTGTTCAGATTTTCGTCAATAAAGCGCTCATAGTGCCCGAGATCGAGGTCGGTCTCGGCTCCGTCCTCAGTCACATACACCTCACCGTGCTGGTATGGGCTCATGGTGCCGGGGTCAACGTTGATATAAGGATCGAGCTTTTGGGCGGCGACCTTCAAACCGCGCGCTTTCAGCAGTCTGCCGAGAGAGGCGGCGGTGATGCCCTTGCCCAGTCCCGACACAACGCCTCCTGTCACGAATATATATTTCGTCATTATTACACCTTCTCTATAGATTTGTATATCCCATCAGGCTTTCGTCCACCTCGCGAGCGCAGTCTCTGCCCTCGCGGATCGCCCATACCACCAACGATTGACCGCGGTGCATATCACCTGCCGTGAACACCCTGTCAACAGAGGTTTGATGACTGCCTGTTTCTGTCTGCACATTCGTCCTACTGTCGACTGCTACGCCGAACGCCTCGGTAACATAGCTCTCACTGCCCAAGAAGCCTGCCGCGATCAACAGCAGATCGACGTCGACTGTGGTTTCGCTTCCATCGATCGGCACCATTTTCAGCCGTCCGGTCGCTTCGTCCTTCTCGGCGTTCAGCTTCACGAGCACCGCCTGTTTCAGCTTTCCGCTCTCATCGCTGATCAGCTTTTTCACGGTCGTCTGATATACCCTCGGATCGCTTCCGTAAACCGCGGCGGCTTCCTCCTGACCGTAATCAGTCTTGCAGACGCGCGGCCATTCCGGCCACGGATTGTTCTCGGTTCGGGTGTCGGGGAGCTTGGGCATCATCTCGAGCTGGATGACGCTTTTCGCGCCGTGACGAACGCAGGTGCCGACGCAGTCGTTGCCGGTATCGCCGCCCCCGACGATCAGGACATTCTTGTCCTTTGCGGAGATAAATGTACCTTCCTGCAAGCCGTTATCGAGCAGCGCCTTGGTAGTCGATTGCAGGAAATCAACCGCAAAATATACGCCGTCCGCTTCTCGTCCTTCGACCGCGATATCACGCGGGTGAGAAGCGCCGCACGCGAGGATCACACGGTCATACTCAGAGAGCAGTTCTTCGGCAGATACATCGACGCCGACGTTGACGTTGGTTTTGAATGTCACGCCTTCCGCTTCCATCACGCTGATCTTGCGCTCGATGATGTGCTTTTCGAGCTTCATATTCGGGATGCCGTACATCAGCAGTCCGCCGACGCGGTCGCTCCGCTCATAAACCGTGACAGAATGTCCGCGTCGGTTGAGCTGGTCGGCGGCGGCAAGTCCCGAGGGACCCGAGCCGACGACGGCAATCTTCTTTCCTGTTCGTTGCTTCGGCGGCATTGGTTCCGCCCAGCCCTCTTGATATGCCGTTTCAATGATATCATATTCATTGGCGCGGACGGTGACAGGGTCGCCGTTAGCGCCGCAGGTACACGCCTTTTCACACAGAGCAGGACACACGCGCGAGGTGAACTCGGGGAAGCTGTTGGTCATTTTCAGACGATTGTATGCCTGCTTCCACGCGCCGAGACTGACGAGGTTGTTCCACTCGGGGATCAGGTTATTCAGCGGACAGCCCGATACCATGCCGCTGATCGGCAAGCCTGCCTGACAGAACGGTACGCCGCAGTGCATGCAACGCTCGCCCTGATGCTTACGCTCCGCTTCACTGATCGGAGTGTGGAACTCGTTATAGTGTTTGATACGTTCTTCGACGGTATATGCAGGATTATCCTGTCGTTTATATTCCATAAATCCGTTGGGATTTCCCATACTGCACTCCTCCTTATCTCGATCGGATCAGCTGATAGAAGGCTTCGATCTTGGCGCTGTCCTCGTCAAGACCGTTCTGCTTGCCTGCCTCGATCGCTTCGGTAATGATCCTGTAATCGTGAGGGATGATTTTTTTGAACTTCGGCAGATACGCGTCAAAGTCACTGAGAATTCGCTTGCCCTTTTCGGAGCCTGTCGCTTCCACATGCTCCGTGATCAACGCTTTTAATTCGTCGATATCCTTCTGCTCACTTAGCTCTGTGCACTCTACCAGCTCTTTATTCAGCCTTTTATAAAGGTGATGGTGTTCATCCAGTACATAAGCGACGCCGCCCGACATACCGGCGGCAAAATTCTTGCCGGTACTGCCGAGGATAACGACCTTGCCGCCTGTCATATACTCACAGCCGTGCTCGCCGACGCCCTCAACAACGGCTGTCGCGCCCGAATTGCGGACGCAAAAGCGCTCGCCCGCGATACCGTTGATAAATGCCTTGCCGCTTGTCGCGCCGTAGAGAGCGACGTTGCCGATGATGATGTTTTCCTCCGCCTTGAATCGGCTTTTCTTGTCGGGGTATACGATCAGCTTGCCGCCCGATAAGCCCTTGCCGAAATAGTCGTTGCTGTCGCCTTTGAGCTCTATCGTCAAGCCCCCCGGGATAAATGCGCCGAAGCTCTGACCACCCGAGCCGTTACATACGAGAGCCAAATGCCGTACCGAGGGAGCGGTCGGTGTTGCGAACGTCGATCTCGATCTGAGCTGACTTGCCCTCGCGCAGTGCTTTTTTGAACTGCTTAATGATCACCTTTTCGTCCAATGTATCAGAGAGCTTGAAGTCATAGGGGTCTTTCTCGTTGTAGCGGATCGGTGCATTATCAAAGCTGTGATCGAGAATAGCGGACACATCAATCTGCTGTTCACGCGGTGAAAGATTGTCCCGCTTTTTCAAAAGATCCTTTCGTCCGATCAGCTCGTCAATGGTATGCACGCCCAGCCGCGCCATATACTCGCGCAGTTCCTGTGCGATAAAGCGCATGAAGTTGACGACGTACTCGGGCTTGCCCATGAATCGTTTCCTCAGCTCGGGATTCTGCGTCGCCACGCCAAAGGGGCAGGTGCCCAACTGGCACACCCGCATCATGCGGCAGCCCATGGTGATCAGCGG
>CACWTM010000120.1 GCA_902763855.1 uncultured Ruminococcus sp.
GAGCGCGGCGGCGAGTACTGGGGAACCTGATGACAGGTCGTAATCAAAAACAGCATAACTAAAGCGGTTCTGAGTCGATTTGACACGAACAGCGAAAGGAAAAAGACCAGGCAGCCCGAAAGGGATGTCCGGTTCTTTGCTGAATAGATTGAGCGCCTTGTCAAACCCGTTGATCATACACGTAACCTGTTATTTATCGTAATAAAGATTTTAAACAAATTTGAAAAAAATTTTAAAAAATTTGAAATTGTCATAGTTTTTGTTGTTATTCTGTTGTAGTGCGCCTGCTATACTTTAGTCACAGTCAAGGGAAAACAAAATGAAAAACAAAAAACAAAGGCAAACCCCCTCGACCACATCAATCTCAATATCTTATAGAAAAGGAGCAATTATCATGACTAAGAATAACAATAACAAACTCGCAATCATCAACCAAACCAATACAAACAATAATGACAATAAAGGAGGAAGAAAAATGAAAAACAAGAAAATGAAAACCAGAATCATCGCGGGTATGCTTTCAATGATCGCCGTATTCTCGGTAGGCACCGCAAGCGTCACCACCGCATCGGCGGCAGGAGCACCCGGTGTCACGGGTATCGCCAAGGATCTTTCGAGCTTCGCGATCACGCAGACCATCGACAAATTCGTATCAAACAGCATCGCCGGTTCGCTGCTGAAGATGGGAACAGGCTATCTGCTCGATTGGGTATTCGACGGCAAAGAAGAGAAACAGCCGACCGTCAAGGACGCGATCGAGGAAATCGGAAAGCTCAGAGATACCGTTAATGCAAACCACAAAGAAGAAATGAACAGCTTAAAGGTGATCAACAGCAACATCGATACCAAGGATTTCCGCTTAGAAGCAGACAGCATTCGTGACGACTACAGCAATGCCCTGACCATGATCAAACGCCACAGCGATAACATCACCCGATCGGGCGAAGGCGTGATCGACGACAAGACATACGGCGCATACAAGGCGATCCTCACAGAGAGCTCCTGCAACATCGCGAGCCTGGAAAAGAACTTCAACAAGATGAAGGAATATGTACTCGGCGAGCGTCACAGCACCGATAAGAAGAGCGCATATGAGACAACAACCGATTACCTTTACAAAAAGGTGATAGAAGGCTACAAAGAGACTCATAACTGGAAGGACTCCACAGACTTCCTCAAGATCGTGAAAAAGGACATCAACGGCGAGATCAGCAGCATCCACTTTGAGGCTGAGGTAGACTACCTCACCATGCTCGTCCTCAACAACATGGCTTACAAGGTAAGGGAGTACGAGGTCCAGAAGGGTATCTATAAGCCCGCTGAAGGCGAAAAGCCCTATGCGTATTACCAGAACTTTGAAACCGACCTTTCCACCGCAATGGGCAAGTTCAACGACGCATACAAAAAGGTGATCGACGCCAACAACAAAGACGGCAAGATGGTACAGGCAGTCGTTACCCTCGCAGAGCCCGTTGACGGCATTCAGGAAAAGGGCTTCCGCTCATTTGCAGAGGCATGGGCGCAGGCAAGCTCTACCAACAAGAACTTTACGATCGAGCTGCGCGACGACATCAAGTCCACAAAGGACAAGAGCTTCAACGTAGACGGTCTTGACAAAGACAAATACGGCTTTACACCCGGCGGAAACTTCCACGTGAAGGACGGCCGCACGATCACTGTCGATCTCGGCGGATACACGATCGACAACACCGCTTGCTCCAACCTTTCGACCTTCGGATTTGAGAGCAACAGCACCCTCATCATCAATAACGGCACCATCAAGGGCGGCGAAAACGCACTCAGAGCAGACGGCAGAACAAAAGTACACATCAAGGCTGACAAGCTGACAGTCACCGATACCGCATGGGCAGGCATCTATATGGGCGTACACTCCATCGGAGTCCATAACGCCAAGGATATGAAGCTCGAGATGACCAACTGCACCGTCAAGAACGCAAAGCAGGAATCCGGTCTGCGCGTACTTCCGTACGATTCACAGATCACTTTGACAAACTGCACTTTCGAAAACAACGACAGCACCTACAGCGGCGGCGCGATCTATACCGATACGACCAACGAAGCTGTGATCAAGGATTGCACCTTCAAGAACAACAAGGCTAATAACGGCATCGGCGGCGCGATCGCAGCAAACGGTGTTAACGTTACCGGCAGCAAGCTGAAGGTGACAGGCGGTCTCTTTGAAGGCAACGTAAGCAACAAAACGATCGAAGACAGATATGTTCGTACACCTGAAGATTTAAAGAAGGGTGCCGGCGGCGCGATCGCTTGCGACAACCTGACCGCGGACGGCGTGACCTTCAAGAACAATTCCACTAACGACCAGGCAGGCGCGATCTTCATCGGACCCGGAATGTCATATGACCGCTCCTACTTCAAAAACAGCATCACCAACTGCACCTTTGAAGGCAACAAGGCTGACCACGTAGGCGGCGCGATCCGTTTATTCCACATCGACGACCGCAACGTCATCAAGAACTGTAAGTTCACCGATAACTTCGCCAACAACCGCGTAAGCAACATACTCGTTCAGTACGGTCACGGTCTGGGCGACAAGCTCGCTAAGGAATGGGGCAACACCAGCAACGCAATGAAATACAACAACAACGCCAACGGTGTGTCCGTCGTATACAAGTAATAACAACTAAAAACAATATAACGAACACAATATAACGAACACAATTCGATGCTCCTATTGATTGATAAACCAAAAACGATCCCCCTGTTCTTCTGACACGGGGATCGCCCTGCGGTGGTTCGTGTCGTATTTTGATCGTGATCACCATCGCTGCATTGACTTTACGGGAATTGTTTTTTATAATAACAGTATATGACTCAGCAAGCATCATTTCGTTATATGTGAATGGATCGGGAGGTGAAGGTATGGTAAAGGTACTCGGCAGCAGAAGATGGTCTTTTGTCAGCATCGGCATCGTGGTCTTGCTGTTTATCGGATTGGTCGTATACGGCGCACACTACTTTTTCAAGGTCGACACGACAAGAAACCAGTCGATCTTCATGGAGGGTGAATACTCCGTTGACGGCGGCGCGTGGAAACCGATCGACGCCGACAAACCGATCAACGAGACCTTTCATAAAATCGTGTTCAAAGGAAAGATGAATGAAGCTTCTACGTTGCTTTACGCTAATATGACGGTTTCCTCTCAAAACGTTTGGTACACGATGAAAACCACGCAGGGCGATACGGTCTTTGAACTGACCTATCGCAACAAGGAAACGCTCAGACAACTGTATCTGGAAAACGCGGAGGATCCGAATGACCCGATGCTGCAAAAGGATGTTTTTGATCAGAATTATACGATCGGGCCACTGCAGGATCTCAGCTTTCCCGATACGCCGGGTTACTGGACGAGCACCATATTCACCACTACGCTGAATGCCGACGGGATGCTCGGCGAAAAAGATTATATCTTTGAGGTGGAGAATCCGTATCCCTTTGCGCAGCAGAGCTTTTCCGAGTGCTTCCATGTTCTCTACAGTGAGGCGAACGGCTCCTATCTCAAATTCTTCTTTGAGATCATGCCGCCTTTGCTGGCGTTTTTGCTGGTTTGCTTCTTCGGTATGTTCCTGTTTCCCGTAGCGGGTTTCATCCTCGGAAAGATCAACAGCAAATACTTTGCCTTCGGTGCGCTGTGCTTTTTCTGGGGGATGTTTATGATCGGACAGCGGATGGTTCCGTACCTCAATCTGTGGATCGCCGACCCCGCTGCCTGCATGATCATTGAGACCGTGCTTGATTACTGCCTGATCATCACGATCATGATCTATCTGAAAGCAAATCTGACCGGACGCGTCACGCGCGCGATCGCGAATGTGGTCACCGCGCTGTATATCACGGTGGTGATCGGGGCGATCATCCTGCAATTTACCCGCGTGCGCGATCTGTACGCGACCTCGCCGAACGTCTATCTGTGTACGGCGGCAGGCATTGTGACCTTGACGATACTTCTCTTTACGGAGATACGGAACAACAAAGAGGCTGTCATCATCCTTGCGTCATGGACGCCGCTCACGATCTCCATCCTGCTTGACGTCATCAATCACTATGCGCATTTTGCGGACGTCCACTTCTATCATTTCGGACTCGCGATCACCATGATCTATCAGATGGTACATCTGGTGCGCGATCTGAGAAAGCAGTATCTTGCGTCCATCCGTTATCAGCAGATGCAAAAGGAATTGTATGAGGCAAAGGTCAGCGTGATGGTGTCACAGATCCAACCGCACTTTATGTACAACGCCCTGACCTCTATCGCAATGATGTGCAAGATCGATCCCGATACCGCGCAGGAGGCGACGGTGACGTTTGCCAAGTATCTGCGCGGCAATATGGATTCGCTCAAACGAACCAATCCGATCCCGTTCGATCAGGAGCTGGAGCATCTAAAGAAGTATTTGTATATCGAAAAGCTCCGTTTCGGAAAAAAGCTGAATGTCGCCTATGATATTCAGACGACGGATTTCGTCCTGCCGCAGCTGAGCATCCAGCCGCTGGTGGAAAACGCCGTCAAGCACGGCGTCGGTATGAAGAAAAAGGGAGGTACGGTCACCATCGCGACCCGTGAAACGGAAAAGGCCTATGAGGTGATCGTGTCGGATGACGGCGTCGGATTTGACGTCAACGCGCCGCAGAAGGAGGACGGACGCTCCCATGTCGGTATGGAGAATACCCGAAGACGACTCAAAGAGATGTGCGGCGGCGAAGTGAACATAGAGAGTACGATAGGGGAGGGCACTGTCGCGACAGTCAGACTCCCGAAGGAGGATCAAAAGAATGAAGATACTGTGTCTTGACGATGAACAGCTGGCATTACAGATGCTGGAAATGTGCGTCAAACAGGTCAAACCCGACGCGGATGTTCTGGCGTTCGACGATCAGGATGATTTGTTGGAAGAAGCGGAACAGAACGGCTGTGACGTCGCTTTCCTGGATATCCATATGCGCGGCATGAACGGCGTCGAGGTGGCAAAAAGGCTCAAGCAGAGCAATCCCAAGATGAATATCATTTTCGTCACGGGCTTTTCGGAGTACAAGGCGGACGCGATGGATATGCGCGCGAGCGGCTATATTATGAAGCCCGTCACCAAGGAAGAGGTCGCGCGTGAGCTTGAGGAACTGCGGTTCCCGATCATCCCGAAGAACGACGCGCTGCTAAAGGTACAGTGCTTCGGCAACTTTGACGTGTTTTTGCCCGATGGCACGCCTGTTCATTTTGAACGCAGCAGATCGAAGGAAATCTTTGCGTATCTGGTACACCGCCACGGCAGCTCCTGCAGCACCCGAGAGATCGCTGCGGCGCTGTTTGAGGACGAACCGTATGATAATAATCAGCAGAGCTATGTGCAAACGCTGATCTCTGCTATGATGAAAAGTCTTAAAAAGGTCGGAGCGCAAAAGGCTGTTCACAAAAGCTACAACGCGCTGTCGGTCAATCCCGACGTGCTTGACTGCGATTATTACCGCTTTGCCGAGCTTGACGCGGGCGCGGTCAACGCTTACGCCAATGAGTATATGAGTCAGTATTATTGGGCTGATTTTATGTTCAATGATTTCTGATTATCAGCATAGTATTTAAGTATTCGCCTGTTCACACTGTGTGAGCAGGCGTTTTTTATGTGCCAAAGCAAAAAGGTGCCGGCTCAAAAGTAAAAACGAGCCGGCACCCCAGTCAAGACGAAAATGTATTGATTCTTAATTATACGAACAGCGTAAAACAGAGGGTATTGCTATTCTTAAACTTATTGGTAAGCAGGATATTATAATTATTGATCTGATGTTATCTTTATAGCTTTTATAATCAGAAAATCGGGCTTATGTAATAAATCATTATACGCAGGATGTTCTTTGAGTGCTGCTGCTTGCCTTCCTGACGGAGCACGACGACTATCTGTATACCGTGTTCACCGAAGCTCTCTACAACATCAACCATCAGCTCTATGCAACCTATGATCTCGCTGCGTGGATCCTGATCGCTTTCGGAGTTCTGATCGGATTCATCATCGTCCTCAATACAGCTATCACCAATCTCCAGGACAACAAACGCGAGCTGTGCGTTCTCAGAACGTTAGGCTTTCAGCACACGGAGATATCACGCAGCAGGTTCACACAGTCGCTGCTGCAATTCATAACGGCTTGCGTGATCGGTTTGATCTCCGGCACATTTGCTTATGTGTGATAAAGAAGCAATAGAAGTGCAAAAAATTTTGCCGTTCCTATCCGACACTTGGCCATTGTGTCGGATAGGTCGGGCGGTTATT
>CACWTM010000121.1 GCA_902763855.1 uncultured Ruminococcus sp.
CGCTGTTGATCGAGAAGTACGCCGGCGCGTTCCCGTTGTGGCTGGCTCCGGTTCAGGTCAAGCTGCTCCCGATCGCCGACCGTCATCTTGACCGTCTGTATGAGATTAAGAAAGCGCTGGACGACATGGGCATGCGCACCGAGGTTGACGACAGAAGCGAGAAGATCGGCTACAAGATTCGTGAAGCACAGGTACAGAAGATCCCGTATATGGTTATCATCGGCGACAAGGATATTGAGAACAATACCGTTTCCGTCCGCCACCGTAAAGAGGGCGATCTCGGCTCTATGACGCTCGAGGACTTCTTGGCGAAGATGAAGGAAGAGATCGACACCAAAGAGATCAAATAACAGGGGCAGGTAAGCGTTGAGCAGAAAACTGAGAAACCTCAAACCGAAAAAAGTTAACCGCGGCGCTTTTGAAGAGCAGAAGCAGCGAGAGGAAAACGCGGCGCAAAACCAGCGCGCGCTGTTGTTCATCCTTCCGCTGGTCATGCTCGCGATCCTCGCGGTGGGTATCTTCTTCGGCTTCAAGTTTTATCAGAATCATGTCAGCGAGCTGACGCCCGTCGCGCCGTCGGAGTATCAGGATGACGCCGCGCTGCATGAGAATCCCATGCTGCTGCGCGCAGTCAACTCCGTTTCTCCGCTCAAAGAGGATTTTGCTCCCGAGGTGACAGAGAGCTGCGGGATCGAGATTTCACCCGACGCCGCAGCTGACCTGGAAAAGATGGTCGCAGCCGCAAAGGACAAAGGCTTTGATCTGATGGTTGTCGAGGGATATATCTCCTACGGCGACCAGAAGGAGCGTTACGAGAGCGCGGTGCAGGAATACCGCAAAAAGTCCGACGTCAGCCTTGTCATGGCGGAAGCTTCTGTCAAAAAGGAAACGCCGCCCCAAGGCGAGAGCGAACAGCAGACGGGGCTTGTCGTATGGCTCACCGTCAAAACCGACGGCAAGTTTGCCGACACCCCCGCGTACGCGTGGCTGACCCGCCACTGTGTCGACTACGGCTTTATCCTCCGCTATCCGGAGAAGGAGAACGCCGGCGGGATCGCGTATTCGTCCCATCTGTTTCGCTATGTCGGCAGGGAATATGCCTATAACATGCGGGCTCTCGATATGAATTTTGACGAGTTTATTGCCTATATGGCGGCAAAGTAGCGACTTTTCGTGTGATTCGCTCCAAAAAAAGATAAAAAAAGTCTTGCATTTTGCGGATTGTTAGTGTATAATTACTTTGTTATACCACGGCTATATGTGAAAGAGGTGAATGAAATGCAGGAAAAGATCCATCCTAACTATGCTCAGACTACCATTACCTGTGCTTGCGGTAATGTGATCGAGACCGGTTCGACTAAGAAGGATATCCGTGTTGAAATTTGCTCCAAATGCCACCCGTTCTTTACCGGTAAACAGAAGCTTGTTGATACAGGCGGCCGTGTTGACCGTTTCAAGAAGCGCTTCGGTATGGAGAAATAACGTTCATGAGCTTAAGGCGGTACATCGGTACCGCCTTATTAATTGTGTGATGTGTGATGGAAACTTATAAAACTGTACGGCAGTTCGCCTGTGACGAGCTGGTCGAGAAACGCTCGCGCTTTATCGGCTACTGCAAGCCTGTGAGCACGCAGGACGAGGCGATTGCCTTTATCAATGAAATCAAAAGTAAGCGCTGGGACGCGCGGCACAACGTCTACGCTTATGTCGTCAAGGATGAGGGCGTGTCCCGCTACAGCGACGACAACGAGCCGCAGGGCACGGCGGGTATCCCCGTGCTGGACGCGATCCGCAAGCGCGATATCACCGACTGTGTTGTGGTGGTGACCCGCTATTTCGGCGGTGTTCTGCTCGGCGCGGGCGGCTTGGTGCGCGCCTATTCCGCCGCGGCTAAGCTTGCGATCGACGCTTCCGGGGAGCGGGAGATGGAGATGTGCTCCGTGTGCGCTCTGCGCTGTTCCTATACGATGTACGGCAAGATTCCCGCGCTGGTCGCAAGGCACGGCGGCACGATTGACGACTCGGATTTTACCGACGACGTGTCGATCGCCTTTCATCTGCCCGAAGATCAGCTGACCGCGTTCAATAAGGCGCTCAGCGAAGAATCCTCGGGAAAGTACGCGGCTGAAGAGGTAAAGAAAGAATTTTTTGATAAATTGAAGAATTAAAAAGGGTATTTGCCGTTTTTTGCGTAAATAATAAATGTGACTTTCGTTTTTTGGCACAAAAAGCCTCTTTGTGAATTATGTTTATGGATTTGGAGTAATTATGCCTCGTTTATCGGATGAATTTATCAGTGAAATCAAATATCGCAACGACCTCGGCGAGCTGGCAGGGTCGTATATGCAGCTCAAACGCCGCGGCAGAAACCTAGTCGGACTCTGTCCGTTCCACGGCGAAAAAACGCCTTCCTTCAATATCTATACGGAGAATGGTTCGTTTTATTGCTTCGGCTGCGGTACGGGCGGCGACATCATCACCTTTGTCATGAAGATCGAGAACCTCGACTACATGGAGGCGGTGAAGTTCCTTGCCGAACGTGCCGGTATGACCATGCCTGAGGATGACTATGACGACTCCATGAGCAAGCTGCGCACCCGCATTTATGAAGCCAACCGCGAAGCGGCGCGTTTTTTCTACAGCAAGCTGGTCTCCAAAGAGGGGGCAGAGGGGCTGCGCTATCTGCGAAACCGCGGGCTTGCCGACAGCACTATCCGCCGTTTCGGACTGGGCTTTGCGCCGGATGAACGGTTTTCGCTGGGCAATCACCTAAGGTCGCGCGGATTTACCGAAGCCGAGATGATTGCCGCCAATCTGGTGTTCAAATCCCGCTCGGGAAATTCTGTACTCGACAGATTTTACAACCGCGTGATGTTCCCGATTATCGACGTGCGCGGCAACGTGATCGCCTTCGGAGGCCGTATCATGTCCGATCAAAAGCCGAAGTACCTGAACACCTCCGATACGCTTGTATTCAACAAAAGCTACAACCTCTTCTCGCTGAACAACGCCAAGAACAGCAAGTCCGATTCGCTGATCCTGTGCGAAGGCTACATGGACGTGATCTCGCTGAATCAGGCGGGATTCACCAACGCCGTCGCCACCCTCGGAACGGCGCTGACCGCCGATCAGGCTTCGCTGATGAAACGCTACTGCAAAGAGGTTATCCTCTGCTATGACGCCGATGAAGCCGGTCAGAAGGCGACTGCCCGCGCGATCAACATCTTGCGCGGCGTGGGACTGCCGGTCAGGGTCATCAGTATCCCCGACGGCAAGGATCCCGACGAGTTTATCCGCCGCCACGGCGACAAGGGTCACGCGGCGTTTCAAAACGTTCTGGACAACAGCGGCAACGATATGGATTATCGCCTGCAAAAGCTCAAGTTAAGATTTGATATGAACGCTTCACAGGGAAAGCTGGATTACCTCAACGAGGGCGTCAAGCTCCTGTGTGAGCTGGACAATCCGATGGAGCGCGAGCTGTACGCCTCAAGGCTGAGCGACGAAACCGGCGTCTCGCGGGATTCGATCCTTGAACAGGTCAGGATCGGCGTCAAGCGCAAGGAGAAAGGCCGCAGAAAACAGCAATTCTCTCAGATGCAGCGCAGATTGTCGGGACGTGACGACAGCGTCAATCCCCAGCGCGCCGACCATCCGCGCGTGACAAACGCCGAGGAAAACCTGATTACTTACCTCGTGAGAAATCCGGACAAGCTGACCTACATTCACGAAAGAGTCTCTCCCGACGATTTCTCCACCATCTTCAACCGCAAGCTTTACGCTTATTTTTCGGACAAAATTCTCAACAATCTGGATCCGATGACGACCGTCTCGGCTGACTTTTCCTCCAAGGAAAGCTCCAGAATCTTCTATATCGTCAACGCCAGAGAAAACTTCGCGAATACGCCGCAGGCGCTCGACGAATATATCGGCATTATCCTCAAGGAAAAGGCGAAGCCCTCCGAGAGTGAGATAAAAAACAGTTCTTCCGACGAGTTCGCTGACTTTTTCAGTCGCATGAAGAACGATCATCAGTAACAACAAGGTATTATGGAAAGGATGGATGCGCTATGGCAGCAAATGAAAAGAAGAGCCTTCTGAAAGAACTTACCGACCTTGCCAAAGTTAAGGGAAATATTTCAAACCAGGATATCCTCGACGCGATCGGAGAGATGGATATCGACCCCGAACAGCTCGAAAAGCTGTATGACGCTTTAGAGTCGGCGGGTATCGAGATCGTTGAGACCGACCTCGAGGAGGATCTTAACCTCGATAACCTCAATATTACCGAATCTGTCAAGGACGAGGACGGCACCTCGGATTCAGGCACCGTTGACAGCGCCGACAATATCTCGATCGACGATCCCGTCAAGGTCTATCTCAAAGAGATCGGCCGCGTACCGCTGCTTTCTCCCGAAGAAGAGGTGGAGTTGGCGATCAGGATCTCCGAGGGCGACGTCAGCGCAAAAAAGCGTCTTTCGGAAGCCAACCTGCGACTGGTCGTCAGCATCGCGAAGCGTTATCTCGGTCGCGGCATGCACTTCCTTGATCTGATCCAGGAGGGCAATCTCGGTCTGATAAAGGCTGTCGAAAAGTTTGACTATACCAAGGGCTTCAAGTTCTCGACCTACGCGACATGGTGGATCCGCCAGGCGATCACCCGCGCGATCGCGGATCAGGCGCGTACCATCCGAATCCCCGTTCACATGGTCGAGACCATCAACAAGGTCAAGAAGGTTTCTTCTCAGCTGTTGCACCAAAACGGCAGAGAACCCTCTGCCGACGAGATCGCTGAGGAGCTGAACATGCCGGTCGATAAGGTGCGCGAGATCATGCGCGTGGCACAGGAGCCTGTTTCTCTTGAGACTCCGATCGGCGAGGAGGAAGACAGCCATCTGGGCGACTTCATCCCCGACGACGACGCTCCCGCTCCGGCTGACGCGGCTTCTCACACGATGCTCCGCGAACAGCTCATGGAGGTGCTCGACACGCTGACCCCCCGTGAAGAAAAGGTGCTCCGCCTGCGCTTCGGTCTGGAGGACGGCAGAAGCCGTACCCTCGAAGAGGTCGGCAAGGAGTTTAACGTTACCCGTGAGCGTATCCGTCAGATCGAGGCAAAAGCGCTGCGTAAGCTCCGCCACCCGTCCCGCTCAAAGAAGCTCAAGGACTTTTTGGACTGAGCCATGACATACGAAGAATGCGGCGCGATCCTCGATGAGATCGCCGATTCGCTTCCCACCGAGCTTTACCGCGAGCTCAACGGCGGCATTGTCCTCGAGGACGGCTATCGCTATCATTGGTATGCCCAAAATCACGATCTGTACATACTGGGCGTGTATGTGCGCGATAACCTCGGCAAGTCGATCAAGATCTATTACGGCAGTATCGTGCGCGTCTACCGCAACAAAACGCTCGACGAGTACCGCGAAATCCTCAAAAGGATTTTGGTACATGAGGTCAGACATCACAACGAGTACCTTGCCGGCGCGGATGATCTCGAATATTACGACGATGAGCAGATCAGCAAATATCTGGCTTCCAAGGGCTATACCATCAAATAACATACAAAGAACCTCTGCGCTTTATCGGCGCAGAGGTTCTCTGATATGAAGGGTAAAAATAATGGGAGCTAACGTAATAATCGCTTATACTAATCCTTAATTAAAACCTTTATCATTTATTTAAAATAGTCATTGCGAGGGGCGCAAAGGAAAAGGTAGAGATTGCCACGTCGGAACCATGTTCCTCCTCGCAATGACAATCTGAAATGCGCCC
>CACWTM010000122.1 GCA_902763855.1 uncultured Ruminococcus sp.
CGCATCGCCATCGCTCGTTGCTGCGCAGCAGCAAACTGAGCGGGCATTTCAATCCTTTTTACCTTATAGGGAACGAGCAGTTTCCTATAAGGTAAAAAACGCCCTGTCCGACGCGGACAAGGCACAGTACAAGCAGGGATAGATTGTATCGAACCTTGTCGGCATCTCTGTACCGACTTAAAAGTTTACCTTGGGTATCATACTACTTTTGCGCTTTACTTTGTTGCTGTATTCGAATTAAAAGGTTTATTTCGGGATTTTTATGCAAATTCACGAAAAACCACTTCGCTCCCCCTGCGTTTCTTGACAGGATTATCGGATTCCTGTATGATAATCGGGATAAAGCTCATCTTTTTTCGGAGGAAATATGAAACAAAAACCTCTTCTGTCATCCGTTTTGCTCCTGACGGCAGCAGGAGAAGCTCGCCGACAGCGTACCGCCCTTTACCGTCAACGCGGTAAGGTCGCTGATCGCGGCTCTCACGCTGTTACCCGTCGCGGCGGTTACGCGGCGTATCCGGGGCAAAAGGCTGCGGGAAAGCACCCTCGCCGATCGCAAAAGGCTCATCAAAGCAGGCGTCATCTGCGGTGTGATGCTGTGCATCTCTACCAATCTCCAGCAGTTCGGCATCGCCCTCTATCCCGAGGGAGCGCCCGCATCCGCCCACAGCGGTTTTCTCACGGCGCTGTATATCATTTTTGTCCCGATCTTCGGACTGTTCCTCGGCAAAAAGCCCGGACTTTTTGTCGCGATCGCGGTTATTCTCGCGACCGTCGGACTCTACTTTCTTTGCCTGTACGAGGGCATCGGCGCGCTTTACACCGGCGATATCGTCGTGCTGATCTGCGGTATGGCGTTCGCGATACAAATTCTTTGCGTCGATCACTTTATCGGCTCGGTCGACGGGGTCAAGCTCAGCTCGATCCAGTTCTTGGTGACGGGCATTCTTTCGGCAATCCTCATGCTGATCTTCGAAAAGCCCGACGCCGGCACGATTCTCGCGGCATGGCAGCCGCTGCTGTACCTTGCGCTGCTCTCGAGCGGCGTAGGCTATACGCTGCAGATCATCGGACAAAAGTATGCCTCCAACCCGACCCTCGCCTCTATCCTCATGAGCATGGAAAGCGTTTTCGCCGTGATCGGCGGCGTGATCTTCATGGGAGCGATCCCAAAGGTCAACGAGTGGATCGGCTGCGGCGTCATGCTGATCGCCATCATCATCGCCCAGCTGCCGTCGGATATCCTGAAGCAAAAACGCGCATAAAAAAATCCCTTCCGAAACGGAAGGGATTTATCATTATTAGAAGATAGAGATCGTGGGATTGGCGCTCGGGTTGAGCCACTGCAAAACTGTCTGCAAAGCCGGCTCCGAAATACCGACGCCGCCGTAGGTCGGCTGGCTTGCTACATGAAGGAACTTTGCGCATCCCATCGAGCTGTCCACCGGATTGCGGTTGTAGTCAAAGACCACCGCGTAGGGGTAGGACTTGGTGTACTCGTAAAGCTGCTGACATGACACATAATCCGCAACTACGCCTCCTGCCCACACCATGCGGTTGTAGTTAACCGAGGCGGGATCGGTGACCCACTGGGTGTTCATATCCACCGCGGTGTACTCAAGAGCGGTGCCCGGGTTGCTGTTGGTACCAAAGGCAAACTCGATATGATAGGTGCCTTTGGGAGTGACCTCGTCAGCCGGCCCGACCGTATCCGCCGCGCCGCCGGCGCCGACAAAGCCGTCGACCACATCAAACTGACGCGTCCAGACGCCGTCGGCGCCTTTTTCATAAAAATACACCTTTGCGGAGGTACCGGAGCTTTCGACAAAGATCATCTGCGATCCGTCCGCGTTTGGAGAACTGAGTCCCGCGGCGGTGAGAAGGCGATTGAAATCTTCACCCTGCTCCACAGGCGCGTCGGTCGGCAGAGCCTCGACCGCGGTGGGCGCCTCTGCCTGCGCCTCGGTTTCCAGCACAACGCCCATCGTCTCGGACTGGGCGATCGGCAGAGCCGAGGGGTGGAAGGTGTTATCGAGGAAGGTGTAGATACTGTCCCCGAAGGTGAACACCAGAACCAGCGACGCCAGGATAACGAAAGTCGCTACACCGATGAGAATCGGCGCGCGGTTTGAAGAACCGGTACGCTTGGTCTTGTAATTATGCGGGCTGTGATAGCGGGATTTGTATCTCCTGCGGTTAGCCGTTTTGTTGTTTTTATATTCCATACATCTTCCCTACTTTACAGGAGTATTTGATTTCTGCTTATCTGGTAAAGCGCAGCAGCATCGCGGTCGTATTGTCTACGCCGCCCTTGTCGAGCGACGCATCAACCAGCGCGCGAGCCAGCACATCAACGTCCATTTTGTCGTCGATGATCCGGCAGATCTCGTCATCCGTCAGCATATCGGTAACACCGTCGGAACAGAGCAGGAACACATCCCCTACCCTGAACTTTCCCTTGGCAAGATACGGATCGACGTCGTAGCCCTCCGGCATACCGAGAAATTTTGTAATCGCGTTGCCGCCGTAACCGTGCGCCACATGCTCCTGAGAGATCTGTCTGAGCTCGTGATCGGAGAGCTTGTAGATACGGCTGTCACCGGCGTTGAGAACAAATACGTCCTCGCAAAATACCTGCAGCATCGCCGCTGTTGTGCCCATCAGCACCAGCGAGCGGTTCTCGGTCTCTTCACGGATCTTGCTGTTAAGCAGCTCGCAAAGCTCGCCGAGATAGTCGGCATACGCATCCCTTCCGCAGACAAACAGCGCCGACTGTGCGGCCGCGGTATAGGAAGCGACCTCGCCGCACGCCTCGCCGCCCATGCCGTCAAACACGGCAAAAAGCTCGTTTGCATCGGCCTCGACCCTGCCGCTGTAGGCTACGTCACCGACCGCGTTGACATCCTCACGGAAATGTCCTCCGCAGTAGAAGTTATCCTCATTATTCCGCCTGACCTTGCCGGTGGAACAAACCACGGCATACTCGACTTTGTTTTTTCTCATAGGATCACCTCTTGATCCGCGTTTTATACAAAATATCAGCTATAAAACAGCTGGGGGGTCGGGAAGTATTCATCAGACCGTGTTTCAGAATCATGCGCCGCTGAATACAGTTCACCCCGAAGCCCCGACGCAGATTTTCAGTAATTTTTTATTTCTTCTCGGATTCCAGCGCTGCGGTTTTGACAAAACCGTCCGGAATCTCGACCTCCGCGTTTCCGAAATCACTCATCCGGCAGCGCATGCCGTACGCGTCTTCGCCGACGTTGACCGTCAGATCAAGCGCAGTCAGATATCCGGCGGTATCAATGGTGTAGCTGAACTCACATTTGGCAGCTTCCAGCACATTCTTGTTTTCTTCGTACATTTTCAAGAAATTATCATAATCTGTCGAACGGTAAAAGACGGAAGCGCCGTCTTTCTTTACCATGGCTAAAAGCTCGTCCAGATTAATCTGATACGCGTAATGTATTCCCTCTCCGTCCTTTGAGGACGTGATCGTCGCGACAGGACTGTCGGTCATCATACGGTTCATCAAAGAGCTGACAAAACGCTCGAACTCACGCGACTCGTAATTTGAGGTCAGCCCGGTAAAGCGGAGAAACGCGCCGCCGTTGAAGCCTCCGGTGCTGAAATTGCGGTCAAACTCGAAGAAATCCTGTACCCTCTCGGTGCAGTCATACGCCGTCCATTTGTCCTGATAAAAGCTGCCGCGCATTGACTTTCTGCCTTCGGTCATCACCGCGCCGCTGTACTTGTAATCAACATAATCCGCTGTATAGAGCGCGTTGATCGTGTGTGCGCTGCGGTTAGACGCGATAGAACCCTGATAGCTCATAACAGGCTTTTCGTTTTGTATCATCTTCACATCAAAAGAAAACGATGTACCGAAGTCCTTGGTGACCGCTGATGAAAAACGTTTGACCGGGTTTGTACCGCGGTAGTAAAGCACGACGAGAACAACCATCAGCGCGACAACAACAACACCGATCGCCGCGAGAACCAGCGTCAAGTGGTTTTTGATCCAATTCTCTCGGCGAAGAGCAGCCTCTTCCTCGCGAATCTCAGACTCCTTGCGCGGGGTTCGCGGCTCGCTGACGTCGACAGGTTCAAACGCGGTTTCTACGCGAAACACGGGCGGCTTTGACTCTTCCCTCGGCTCCTCTGCCTCCGCTTTGAGCTCAGACATTGAGACAAAGGTGACTTCGGACGCGTCGTCATCGGTTCCCTGTGTATCGGAGTTCAACTGATCTTCGTTCGATTCTGCTTCTTTCTCTGTGGTCAACTCCGGCTGTGTGGCTTCGGATGCTTCTTCCGATTTTTCCGGATCACTCGACGCGGATTCTGTTGTATCATCCGCTGTCTTTGCCTGAGAATCGGGTGCAAGCTCCTTCTCTTTTTTCGCCACGGATATCCCTCCTGCCTCTATGAAATTATCCATACTTTTCCTATTATAAAACTATTTATATTGCTATTATAGCAAAATGAGTATTTCTTTGTCAATACAGGGTCAATTATTTTACAAACTATTGAAAAACTGTTCACAGATGCCTTATAATCAAAGTATCCTTTTTATTATTTTCAGAGCGGGTGACATTATGAAAAAACTGCATTTGGCTCTCCTGCCGACAATGCTGATTGCGGCCTCCGCTTGCATAACGGTTCGGATATCGACAGTCACCCTATCGTGTATCTTCCGGGAGACGTTGACAACGACGGCGAAGTGACCGTCATCGACCTCTTCCCCGTCGAAAAGACGCAACCGACCGAAGCCCCTGCACGGGCTTACACAGAACCGAAAGACGAGGTGACCAAAGTGACAAATAACATTACGATCCGTTTTTTCAACAACAAAAGCTGGTCAAAGGTCAACGCCTACCTCTACAACAGCGATACCGGAGCTTCGCTGAAAGCATGGCCGGGCACGACGATGACAAGCTTTGTCGCAAACGACTTTAATGAGAGGGTCTACAGCATGACCGTAGACGTCAGTCGGTATGACCGCGTCATCTTCAACAACGGCACCGTCAAGACGACCGCCATTCCGCTGACGAAAGCCGGCTCCGGCTACTCTATCATCGGCGAAAGCTACGGAAAACTGATCGCGGGCGTCTACCCCTACGGTCAGGACGGTGAAGGCAAAATAGACACCGTCAATATGACCTACCCCGACGGCAATTATCGTAAGAAAATCTATATCTGGACGCCCGAGGGCTATGATCCCGCCGACAAAAGCAAGAAGTACTCTGTCCTGTACATGTGCGACGGTCAGAATCTTTTCGGTCAGGAAACCACCCTCTCGGGCTACGAATGGGAATGTGACGAAACCGTCCTCTCGCTGATGCAAAACGGCGGCGACGGGGTTATCATTGTCGGTATTGCCTGCGGCGATACCGAAGCGCGGCGCAACCATGAGCTGACGCCGAACCTCGGTACGGTAGCGACCGTCCCGGGCGAAGATATGAGCACCTTCCAAAACGGAGGCGGCAAGGCGTTCTCCGACTTTGTCACCGACGCCGTCATCCCCTATGTCGAAAAGAACTACAACACGAACTCCATCCGCGGGATCGCCGGTTCATCCTCCGGCGGTATCGAAGCGTTCTACATCGGCATGGAAAACACCGACAAGTTCCGCTATATCGGCGCGCTGTCCCCGGCGTTCCTCCTCTATGATACGAGCGTATGGGACAGCTATCTCAGCCAAAAGGATTTCTCCGGCAACATGCCGCGCGTCTACTTCTTCTGCGGGAACAGCAAAAACGATCCGCTGGAACAGGCGATCTATCCCGACGCCGTCGCGATGGAAGGCAGGATGGAAAGCCATGGTTATCCGACTGACAAGATGGTTACCAAAACCGACAGCGACGCCGTCCACAGCGAAGCGTTCTGGGCGCTTTACTTTCCCGAAATGCTGAGTTGGGGACTGGACTTGTGATAATTATACTAAGTATCATTAAAACACTTTAACATTTATTGCGTTAAATTCCGCATAGCGGTGTTGTCGTCCTTGACATACGCCAGTATGCCTGCGTCCTC
>CACWTM010000123.1 GCA_902763855.1 uncultured Ruminococcus sp.
TTTTTCTGTAAATGTATACTTCCTTGTCATTGTTTTATCACCATATACATTATACCATACTTTTCAAAATTATTAAAGCCTTTTATTTAAGAATAGTATTAGATGTGTTTGCCAAATGTTTCAGATATTCAATGGGATTGGCGCTGGTTTCTTTCCCAGGGTAGTCAATTGCGCTATTAGATCCTAAAATCACATCAAACGAAAGTAGCATCCGAAAATCTAGAAAAGAGCACGCTGATTCGTTGAGCGAAGACGGAATGGTCGTTATTCGAGACATTACATTTAATACGCCATCCGGAGCCGCAAACTTTATTCGCGGTGGGGCATGTAACGGAAAAACATATTGGAGAACAGCATCGGACCGACCTTTGAGCGATTTTATTTCATACAGTTAGAACAACACGTATAACTGATATAGTAGAGTGTTTTTGAAGCCGTGCGACTTATGCTTATTTGCACCAATTTTTAATTTCTCCACGTTATTGTAATTTTGAAAAACTGGTGCAAAAACAAAATGCCACCTACTCGTGACAAAAAATGAGTGGCTCTGTAAGTTGAAAGAGCCTATCAAAGAAGTAAAAACTGGTGCAGAAATAAAGAAAAACCCCCGAGAAATCGGAGGCTTTTCTCACGCCGCACCGTTATCAGTGTGACGTCATAATATGGTCCGAGTGACTGGAGTCGAACCAGCGGCCTCTTGAACCCCATTCAAAACAGGGGAAAAGAACGGTACCGACTAATTAAATCGTATCCGAAAAAACGCAGGCGCTGAAAGGCACCTTTTCGGGAGAGGACTTTTTTGACCACAACAGCGACCACAAACAGACGAAAACCACACGGAAACAGTGGGTACAAGAGCACCGAAAAGCACTGAAAAAACACCAGATGGCGCGTAACGGAACGAACAGGACGCTAAAACATGAGTTTGGGAGCAGGACGTCGGGGGTTCACCCCCCTTCACTCCGATCAGACTATCAATAGAGGAGTGAAAGGATTCGGCGATCTATTGATGACCGCATATTGACCCAACCCCTATGACAGTAAAGATTTAGAGTAAAATCTGATTAAATCCCGTTACTTCCATGATCTCCTTCACGCTGTCGGTCATTCCCACCAGCTTAAACTGTTCCTTATCATCCAGAGCCTTATACATGATAAGAAGCACCCTAAGTCCCGCAGACGAAATATACGACATCTTCTCTACATGAAGCTCTATTGCTTTCACTCCGTCTGCTTTTTGATATTGCTCCAACAGCTCAGGAGCGGTGATGGTATCCACGCGACCTTCTATCCAAGCTGTAAACTTACCGTCCGCAAACTCGGACTCAACGCGAAAAGGAATATCCTGAGCGGTATTCTGTTCGCTGTTTTTCTTTACGGTCAGCTCCCAGAAATTCATACCGCGGAACACATCCCGAACCCTTGTGTCCTCAGCGCTCATCGGAGCGAGAATACCGAAACGATCGGGAAGATAGTCGCCCATACCGATCTCTTTGACTTCAAAACCCATTTTTTCGATGAAGGTCTTGATCTCCTCATCGGTTCCTTGAAAGATAATGTTATCATTGAACTTGACGTCAGCCGTAGTACCGGCGGCTTTTTTCGTAATAGCGGTGTACAGCGCTACCAGACTCGGATCGTTGTCCAGAACAGCGGAAGCGACCGCGGAATCGTGCGTATAGTAAGTACGATCCACAATGATCCAACTGCCGCCGTGCTTCTGAAGAATATGGCGGATATTGGAGAAAACCTCTTCCAGCTCCTGCTGTGTAAAGTACATCAAAAGCCCCTCAGTAGTAATCAGAAGCTCTTTCTTTTCACCCTCCAGCGGAGCTGCCATAGAGTCATAGTTGGTAGCGTCCACCGCAGCGTAATGAATATTATTATCATCACCGATGATCTTGGCGGTAGCGGGACCGATGTCGTCTGTGACAGCCGGGAGGTCAAAGCCATAGTAAACCCTTCCCTGACGCGACATCTTGATGCCGCGCGCGGTATACCCACAGGGGAGGTCTACCACGATCCTGTCTGAGAAAGACTTGATAAGATTGTTGACGATCTGAAAGCGGGAATCAGTCAAGACGGTGTATACGGGAAACAGCCGCTTCACCTTCTCTGCCAGCTCCGCAGGAACCCGCTTGTTGTCCTTTTGATCGGCGAATCCTCCGAATCCCAAAGCGCCGAGAAGCTGTCTGGAATCTTCATCACCTGTGGCAGCATGTAACTGTATGCAGGATTTCGCGGTATTGAATACCGGATTGACAATTTCTCTTAATTCTTGTACGTTATCCATCGTTATCTTCCTTTCTAATATGTTCCGATTTGATTCATCATCGTAATGATAACAGAAATCACGGTATAATCCAAAAGTGCTGACTGCACACTGCAACCAGCATTTTTATTACTGTCTACTTCACTTTTACTGAACGTTTTCTCCCTGCCCAGAGTTTTGCGATCCAACTTGACAGAACGATCAAGACAACTCCGATCAGATAGATGACCGGCCAAGAGAAAGAGATATCGAACAGATAACAGAAGATCGAATCCACAAAACCGAGGATGCACCAGTGAATGAAGTAGATCGGCGTGATGTTGCGGCTCATATCCAGAAACACGCGGAACTTTGAGGCAGGAACGCGTTTGAGCAGAAAATAGAACGCCGAGAGTAAACTCAGGTCGATGGACAGAAGTCCGATCGCCTCCGGCAGGCTCGCTGCGTAATAATTACGGTCCCGGCAGAGGAAAAACATGCCGAAGCAGAAGGTCAATGTGATATACACGACCATGACGCAGCAGGAGACAATCAGCAGCCGCTTGTAAATACGATCCGGGTCATTTGTTCTGCGGAGGATCGAGGCGAAAAACATTCCTGCTGTCACAAAAATATACCAGTTAAAAAAGGGAAAGCCACAGGCGTCCGAGGGCGTAGAAACGAAATGACCGATGAACCAGTTTGCCGCGTAGATCCCTGTATCGATATTCGGAATGAACGCACTGATCACCGAAAGGCCTCCGCCGATCGCCAGCATGTGGATCTCCCGAAGCTTCAGCTTTTTCAAGACTCCGGTAAAGAGCAGTGCAAGTCCTGCAAATTGCAAGATATCCATTCCAAACAGCGCCTGCAATATGTCAGACCTGAACTCGCCGGTGATGACGCTTTCAACTAAGTTATACATACCGTAACGCAAGAAGTTCAGCACATATCCGAGCAGATAGATCTTCACACCTCGGCGCATTTTTTTGCATAAAAATCATGCCAAATCCCATTGCGAACATGAACGCATGTGCGACGCCGAGATAATCTCCAAAGATATTCTGGCCGAGGAAGTATAGAAACTCTTTTTCGTATCCCGGATTGTGGATACCGAGCCGGATCACCGGATGGCATAAGATCATACTGATGATCGCCAGCGCCTTCAGCAGCTCCAATTCGTATCGTCGTGAGGTTTTTGCGTTTCTGCTTTCAGATGATTATCGGTCATTTTAAGTCCTCCGATGTAGTTTGGGTACTCTGCTTTTCCGCCAAGGTAAATAGTTGAACGAGTTTACGTTTCTGCACAGGATCCTTCATCACAAACTCGGCCATCGGATATTTGCAAACATTGCCGCGACAAACTGGGCGGGCATATAATTCTATGTAATAACCGGATTCATACGGGTATTATACCTTATATCCGGTGATTTTACAAGGATAAACAAAACCTATTTATTCAGCAAAGCGGCCAAAACTCATACCGCAGTTTTGGACAAGTTACACAAGCTCAAAACTGTCGGAGCGCAAAAGCAACTAATATAAACCGTTTCCAAAAAACAGTATTTTTCTCCTCACAATTAACGATTCAGATTCTTGCAAGTGAAATTTGTCTCATAACAGGTGCAGCCTCCTTTATTTACTTTTTCTCTGTTCTTCATCGCTTTTTGAGCGGTGTTACTTTCACGGTATCAATTCCAATTTCACTTTGAACGAGATCATGCGGGGTGTGTCAATGATATCGAACTTTATCAAGTGAGCGCCCTTTTCGGTATCGACGTCCACAACCGTTCCTTCACCGAATACAGAGTGGCGCACGCGCTGTCCGATCGGCAGGATAAGACTGTCGAGATTCTCAGGCATATATTTCACGGTCGCTTCGATGTAGCCTTTTGCGTCCTGTATCAGCGAATCGTTCGGTTCGTTGGCATATTCAAGCAGTTCGCGGTTGATATCGAGGATAAAGCGCGAAGGGAACTTCGGCGAGCCATCCAGGTTGCGGCCCTCCGCCTCGCTGAGGTAGAGGCGTTTCTCGGCTCTGGTCATCGCGACAAAGGCGAGCCTGCGCTCCTCCTCCATTCGCTCCAATGTATTGGTTTTCTTTGACGGGAAGATGCCTTCGTTCATCGCGCAGAGAAAGACATGCGGGAACTCCAGACCCTTAGCGGCATGAACGGTCATGAGCTTGACCTTATCGCCCTTGACCTCGGTGTCGTTGTTCGTATACAGCGCGATGTGGGTAAGGTAGTGTTCGAGAGCGCTCTCCTCACCGCAGTTTCTTTCATAATCATACACGCTCTGCTTCAGCTCCGCTAGGTTATCAAGCCGTTCCTGACTGCCCTCGGTGCGGAGCGCTTCTTCATATCCGCTCTTGTCGAGGATATCCGCAAGCAGCTCTGAGATCGGACGGTCGGCATAGCTGTCCGAAAAGCGCTCGATCAGGCGGATGAATTGCTGTGCCTTGGTACGCTTGAAGATGTCGTCCTCCGCTGTAAATCGCAGGGCTTCATACAGCGAGCAGTTATGCTCAGCGGCAAATTCTTCGAGGAACTTCATGCGCCTCTCGCCGAGATTGCGCTTGGGCACGTTCGCGATTCTTCTGAAAGACAGATCGTCCTTATAGGCGACCATCCTCAGATATGACAGGGCGTTCTTGATCTCCGTACGCTCATAGAACTGTGCGCCGCTGTAGATGGTGTAGGGGATTTTTGCTTTGCGTAAGACATCTTCGATCGTCCGCGTGATGTAGTGGGCGCGGTAGAGGACGGTCACATCACGGAACGGTGTACTGTTATCATTCAGAGCGAGGATCTGTGACGCGATCCACTTTGCTTCATCCTCGGAGGTATCGGCATGATAGCACAGCACACTGTCGCCATCGGGAAGCATGGGAATCAGATCTTTCTTTACGCGAAAGCGGTTCTTGTCGATCAACGAATTGACCGCTGCGATGATCTGCGGCGTAGATCGGTAGTTCTCGGTCATCAAGATGGTCTTGACGTTTGGAAAGTTCTTGTCAAAATCGAGCAAATACTTGACGTCCGCGCCGCGCCAGGTGTAGATCGTCTGATCGGGATCGCCGACGATGAAGAGATTTTTGTGATAGCCGCAAAGCTTCTTCATCAACTCGTACTGCAGAAAGTCGATGTCCTGGAACTCGTCGATCATGATGTACTCAAGCCGCTTCTGCCATTTGAGTTTGATCTCTTCGTTTTGAGAAAAGATATACAATACAAACTTAATCAGGTCGTTATAGTCCAGCCCGAAACACTTTTTCTCCTGATACAAGTAACCGTAGAAGATGATCTCTTTCGTGTCGGTCGCCTGCATATACTTGTCGTGGAGCGTGTCAAGCGACATCTCGATCATATCGAGGTAGTAGTCGGGATGCCTGAACAGCTTTTGTATCTCGATCATATCGCGCGCGTCGCGGAAAGTCATATCGCGCAGGGTCAGCCCGCGCTCAGCATAGATCACACGGAACATATCGTCGATGTCGGCGTTATCGAGGACGAGAAAGCTCTTTGGATACTGCACGGCAAAGCTGTCCTCCTGCAGAATACTGACACAAAAGCTGTGGAAGGTGCAGATGTAACCCGTGTCGTTATCACCTGTCAGCAGATGGATACGCCGACGCATCTCATCAGCCGATTTATTGGTGAAGGTCACGCAAAGGATGTTGCCCGGCAGGATACCGACCTCGTTGACGAGAAAGGCAAAACGATGGGTCAAAGCTCTCGTTTTGCCCGAGCCTGCACCGGCGATCACGCGGATCATTCCTTCTGTCGACGTGACAGCTCCTGTTTGTGTTTGATTGAGGTTACCGAATAAGTCGTTCATGCTATCTCCTCCGTATACTACTATTCTAATTGATTCTGAATAATAGTCAATATGTTGTTTCAGTCTGTCATTCGAAAGAAACGCCTGCCATATAATCCGGGAGCTGTATCATGGTCCTATCAATCGCGCGATCGAACCAACCCGAACTTGTGAAACCTCTTATACTAAGTATCCATTAAACGCTTTAACAAATTTGTTAGCGAGAAATTTCGCAGAGCAAGGCGGAGGACGCAGGCATACTTGAGGTGTTGTCCAAA
>CACWTM010000124.1 GCA_902763855.1 uncultured Ruminococcus sp.
CCCGTAGGGAAGGATTTATCCTTTTAGGCTAATACCCCGCCCGAGCATAGCGAGGGTAAAGTGTCCGGCGGACACTTTAGTGCTTGCACCGGGGAAGTTGATTTATCTTGATTGACTGAAAAGCGGGTGCTGTCGGAGTAAACACGCTGTGTGTGTGAATGGTGACGAAAATGTAATCAAAATACAGGCGTAATTCGCTTGACACCACAAGATATTGTTGTTATACTAGAGAACAGCACCAAATTGTAGTATTTGTAACAGAAACCTACCAAAGGAGTAATCTATGAAGATCATCAAACGCAACGGCTCGGAAGAGACCTTTAATCCGCAGAAGATCGTCGACGCCGTCAAGAAGGCTGACCTTGCCAACGTCAACGGCAGACTGCTCACGGACGCCCAGATCGAGGGCATCGCCAAAACCATCGCCGATACGGGCGCGTGTGTTTCCCGCGCGCTGTCCGTCGAAGAAATCCAGGAGCTGGTCGAGACCGAGATCATGAAGCTCGGCGCGTATGAGACCGCCAAGCTCTATATCCGCTATCGCTACACCCGTTCCTTAGCGCGTGTCGCCAACACTACCGATAACCAAATCCTGACCCTCATCGAGTGCAATAATGAGGAGGTCAAGCAGGAGAACTCTAACAAGAACCCGACCGTCAACTCTGTCCAGCGCGACTACATGGCGGGCGAGGTCAGTAAGGATATCACCAAGCGTATCCTTCTGCCCGAGGACATCGTCAAGGCGCATGAGGAGGGTATCATCCACTTCCACGACGCCGACTACTTTGCTCAGCATATGCACAACTGCGACCTCGTCAACCTCGAGGATATGCTCCAGAACGGCACCGTTATCAGCGGCACCATGATCGAAAAGCCCCACAGCTTTTCTACCGCCTGTAACATCGCCACCCAGATCATCGCGCAGGTCGCGTCAAACCAGTACGGCGGCCAGTCGATCTCGCTGACCCACCTCGCGCCCTTCGTGGACGTATCGCGCAAGAAGATCACCAAGCTCGTGCTCAAGGAATTTGACGAGCTGGGCGTGATCCCGACCAAAGAGAAGGTCGAGAGCATCGTCGAGCGCAGAGTCCGCGAAGAGGTCAACCGCGGCGTGCAGACCATCCAGTATCAGGTCGTCACCCTCTTGACCACCAACGGTCAGGCGCCGTTTATCACCGTCTTTATGTATCTGGGTGAAGCGCGAAATGAACAGGAAAAGAAAGACCTCGCCTTGATTATCGAAGAGACCCTCAACCAGCGTATCGAGGGCGTCAAGAACGAGAAGGGCGTGTACATCACCCCCGCGTTCCCCAAGCTGATCTATGTGCTCGAGGAGCAGAATATCCATGAGGATTCGCCCTACTGGTACCTCACGGAGCTTGCGGCGAAGTGTACCGCCAAGCGCATGGTGCCCGACTATATCTCCGAGAAGAAAATGCTGGAATTAAAGGTAGACAAAAACGGCGAGGGTCACTGCTATACCTGCATGGGCTGCCGCAGCTTTTTGACTCCTTATGTGGACGAGAACGGACAGCCGAAGTATTACGGCCGCTTCAACCAGGGCGTTGTCACCGTGAACCTGCCTGATATCGCGCTCAGCTCCGGCGGCGATATGGAGCGTTTCTGGGAAATCTTTGACGAGCGCATGGAGCTTTGCCACCGCGCGCTGATGTGCCGTCACAACCGTCTCAAGGGCACTCTCTCCGACGCCGCGCCCATCCTGTGGCAGTACGGCGCGCTGGCGCGTTTGCAGAAGGGCGAGACCATCGACAAGCTGCTCTACGGCGGCTACAGCACCATCTCGCTGGGTTATGCGGGACTGTACGAGTGCGTCAAATATATGACCGGCAAGAGCCACACCGACCCCGAGGGCGAGCCGTTCGCCCTGAAGGTCATGCAGCGCCTCAACGACGCGTGCAAGGGCTGGAAGGAGAAGCACCGCATCGACTTCTCGCTCTACGGCACGCCGCTGGAGAGCACAACCTATAAGTTCGCCAAGTGCCTGCAAAAGCGATTCGGCGTGATCGAGGGCATCACCGACAAGGGCTATATCACCAACTCCTACCACGTCCATGTCACCGAGAAGATCGACGCCTTCTCCAAGCTCAAGTTTGAGGCGAAGTTCCAGGCGCTGTCACCCGGCGGCGCGATCAGCTATGTGGAAGTTCCCGATATGCAGAACAACATCAAGGCGGTGCTCTCGGTGATGAAGTTCATCTATGACAACATCATGTACGCCGAGCTGAACACCAAATCCGACTACTGTCAGGTTTGCGGCTACGACGGCGAGATCGCGATCGTCGAAGAGGACGGTAAGCTGGTCTGGGAGTGCCCGAACTGCGGCAACAGGGATCAGGACAAGATGAACGTTGCCCGCCGTACCTGCGGCTACATCGGCACCCAGTACTGGAACCAGGGCAGAACCCAAGAGATCAGAGACCGCGTTTTACACTTATAAGAGTTAGGAGTTAGGAATTAGGAGTTAGGAGTTAATGGTGGGCTTTGCCCACACCCATTTATAGAAGCGCTGAAACGTTTTCGGCTGTCTTTATAGGAATCAAAAGCCGAAGGCTTTCCATGAACTACTGCAACATCAAATACTGTGATATCGCCGACGGGGAAGGGGTGCGCACGACGCTGTTTGTGTCGGGCTGTACCAACCGCTGCAAGGGCTGTTTTCAGCCTGAGACATGGGACTTTTCCTATGGCGAGCCGTTCACCGAAGAAACTGAAAACACCATCCTCAGCTCCCTGTCGCCCGACTACATCGATGGTCTGACCCTGCTCGGCGGCGAACCCTTTGAGCCGTCTAATCAGGTCGCGCTGCTGCCTTTTCTCAGGCGGGTCAAAGAACGCTATCCCGACAAGACCGTCTGGGCGTTTACGGGCTTTGTCTATGACCGCGATCTGGTAGAGGGCGGCAGAAAGCACACCCACTGTACCGACGAAATGCTCAGCCTTGTTGACATCCTCGTCGACGGGCCGTTCATCGAGGAACAAAAGTCGCTCATGCTCCAATTCCGCGGCAGTACGAACCAGCGGATCATCGACATGCAAAAGACCCTGTCAAGCGGCAAAGTCGTCCTTTGGGATATGCTGAAACGATGAAACGATGAAACAAAAAGAAGCTCCGCCATCAAGCGGAGCTTTTTATTTAAAATAGTCATTGCGAGGGGCGCAAAGGAAAAGGTAGAGATTGCCACGTCGGAACCATGTTCCTCCTCGCAATGACAATCTGAAATGCGTCAACCGATTAAAAGGGTCAAATACCCCGCCCGAGCATAGCGAGGGTAAAGTGTCCGGCGGACACTTTAGTGCTTGCACCGGGGAAGTTTATTGCTACTTAGTATAAACCTGCCTAATCGGGGAAGAGGTTGACCAGGATCGCCGAGATCAGCATGACGCTGTCCATGACGACGCACGGCACGGGAGGAATCTTTTTGATAAGCTCCTCGAGCTTTTTCAGCGGCCAGCTGAATACCCCGAACGACAGGATCAGCGCGAACAATACTGCGGCGGTCAGCACCGTGATCTTCCACAGCGGATCGCCCAGCGGCATCAGCAGGTCAAACGCCCCGACATGCCACAGGATCAGCACCAGCGGATAGTGCCAGAACAGTACCGACAGCGTGTTGCGCCCGAGCCGTGTGAGCACAGGCACCTTGCGGTTGGGGATGATCGCCAAGACCGAGATAATCATGATCGCCGAGATACCGTAGCACAGCATGCGATGGTAGAAGGTGCATCCCTCGATGGGCACGATCGCATAGGGGTTGCGCCCCGTGAAGAGCATGCGCAGGGGATAGATGGCGTCCCTCTCGCGAAAACACAGCACAAAGTAGATCACAAGAAACGCCACGCCCGCGAGCTTGACGTTGAGTCGGTGCGAGAACTTCCGCACCCTCGACGGCGTCAGGTAGTAGCCCGCCGCGTAGAACGGCAGAAATACAAAGTAGCGCATGAGGTAGAACTCGTCGCCCAGCGGTAAAAACCCCGCGACGATACCGAGAACCACCGTCACGGGCAGTACGATATAGCGGTGGACGTTTTTCAACAGATACAGGGTGATCGTATACATCACGATCACGAAGAAGAACCAGTCGATGGTCGCGCCGCCGAACATATCCAGTCCCACGTCCTCGCCGTTCCATCGGCGCAAAAGGCAGATCGCGATCTTCAAAGCGAAGCCCAGGATCAGATAGTAGCTGATTTTGTGCAAATTCGGATGCTGACCCTTTTGGAAGGGCTTCTGGAACAGACCGTTGAGAAAAATGTACATCGGCGCGTGAAACGAGTACACGAAAATAAACCATGAGCGGAACATATCGCTCTGGTCGGTGAAGGTTTCCGCAAAGCTGCCCACCACGACCAGCGCGATGACAAGCAGCTTGACGTTATCAAATTTGTAGATACGGGGTCTGTCCAGCGTTTTCATAAGCATACCTCTATTCGGATTATACTGAACTTGTCGAAAAAAGTCAACGATGAATATTACCATTGACTTCTTCCGGCTCGTGTGTTACACTGGATGTTAGATTCCTGACACAAAGGACTGCCGTCCTGACTGAAAGGCGTCGCAGATACATTTGTAAAGTGAAAGTGTATTGCCGCGCCTGTGGGTGCGGCTTTTTTTACCTTATAGGAAACTGCTCGTTCCCTATAAGGTAAAAAAGATTGAAATGCCCGCTCAGTTTGCTGCTGCGCAGCAACGAGCGATGGCTATGCGAAATGCGCGCGTAGCGCGATTTCTTGGTAATAACGGTCTTTGCGAATCTTCCTCCGGGGACCCCGAAAAGCCCTGCGAAAGTTCTTTGATGTCAAAAAGAGGTGATATTTTGGATACAAGAGTAGCTGTCATCAGCATTATCGTTGAGAACGACAGCTCCACCGCCGAGCTCAACGAACTTCTGTCCGGCTTTTCGGATTATGTCATCGGACGCATGGGCGTACCGTACAAGGAGCGGGGCGTCAGACTCATCAGCGTAGCGGTCGACGCGCCGCAGGATAAGATCGCCGCCTTGAGCGGTCGGATCGGTTCTCTCGACGGCGTTTCCGTCAAAACCGCTTACGCGAGTATTTAATGAGGAATGAGGAATTAGGAATTATGGGAAACACTTCGTGTTTTGGATTCCTATTGACAGAATCCAAACGTTTCCGATCCGTCTATCAATCAGGTGCGGACAGCGTCCGCCATTCATTCCTAATTCCTCATTCCTCATTCCTAATTCAAAAAATGAGTAATTATTGTAAGGAGATATAACAAATGGCTATCTACAACCCCAAATCCCTCCGCGCGGAGGAGTTCATCAACGACGAAGAGATTCGCGCGACCCTGGAGTACGCAGAGAAAAATAAAAATAATATGGAGCTGATAAACGAGATTCTCGAGAAAGCCCGTCCCATCCCCACGGCGACAGGCTGCCGCTGCAACGGTCTGACCCACCGCGAGGCGTCGGTACTGCTCGCGTGCGACGATCCCGAGGTCACCCGCCGCGTCTATGAGATCGCCGAGGAGATCAAGCTCGCCTTCTACGGCAACCGTATCGTCATCTTCGCGCCGCTGTATCTTTCGAACTACTGCGTCAACGGCTGTCTGTACTGTCCGTATCATATGAAGAACAAGACCATCCCGCGCAAAAAGCTAACCCAGGAAGAGGTCAAGGCGGAGGTCATCGCCCTGCAGGATATGGGTCACAAGCGCCTTGCTATCGAGAGCGGCGAGGATCCTGTGAACAACCCGATCGAATACATCCTGGAGTGTATCGACACCATCTACAGCATCCATCACAAGAACGGCGCCATCCGCCGCGTGAACGTCAATATCGCCGCCACCACCGTCGAGAATTACCGCAAGCTCAAGGACGCCGGTATCGGCACCTATATCCTCTTCCAGGAGACCTATCATAAAGAGAGCTACCTCCACCTGCATCCCACAGGCCCCAAGCATGATTATGACTACCACACCGAGGCGATGGATCGCGCCATGGAGGGCGGTATCGACGACGTGGGCTTAGGAGTTCTGTTCGGACTGGAGATGTACAAGTACGAGTTCGCGGGACTTCTCATGCATGCCGAGCACCTCGAAGCCGTCCACGGCGTAGGCCCTCACACGATCAGCGTGCCGCGCGTCAAGCGTGCCGACGATATCGACCCCGACGAGTTTGACGGCGGGATCGACGACGAGACCTTTGAGAAGATCACCGCCTGTATCCGTCTCGCGGTTCCTTACACGGGCATGATTATCTCCACCCGCGAGAGCGAGGCTGTCCGCTCCAAGCTGTTGAGACTGGGTATCTCTCAGGTATCGGGAGGCTCGCGTACCTCTGTCGGCGGTTACACCGAGAAGCTCCGCCCCCACGACACCGAACAGTTTGACGTTTCCGACCAGCGTACCCTTGACGAGGTTGTCGCGTGGCTGATAGAAAACGGTCATATCCCGTCCTTCTGTACCGCGTGCTACCGCGAGGGCAGAACAGGCGACCGTTTCATGTCGCTGTGCAAGTCCGGTCAGATCCTCAACTGCTGTCATCCGAACGCCTTGATGACCCTTGCCGAGTACCTTGTCGACTACGCTTCCGACGGGACAAAGAAGATCGGCTTTGACATGATCGAAAGAGAACTCAAACGTATTCCGAAGGATAAGGTGCGCGCGATTGCGGCTCAGAATATCGAGGATATCAAAAGCTCCAACCGCCGCGATTTCCGTTTTTAATAACCCGATATTACCGCAGGGGCGACGGCATATCCGCTGCCCCTGTCTGACTTTTGAGGTGTACCATGTCGCTTAACACTACAGTATCTGCCCTGCGTCCGCATATTGCTTTTTTCGGACGCCGCAACGCGGGCAAATCCAGCGTTGTGAACGCTGTCACCAACCAAAAGCTCTCTATCGTTTCCGATACTCTCGGCACCACCACCGACCCGGTGCAAAAGGCGATGGAGCTGTTACCGCTGGGACCCGTTGTCATCATCGATACCCCGGGCTTTGACGATGAGGGAGCACTCGGCGAGATGCGCGTCGCGCGTACCGGAGAAGTCCTCCGCAAGACCGATATCGCCGTCCTTGTTGTTGACGGTACGGTCGGGCTGACCGAGGCGGATGAAGCCCTGTTAAAGGAGCTGCAAAACCGCAGGCTGCCATATATCGTCGTGTATAACAAGAGTGATCTGACGACGAATACACCGCCTTTACAGCCGCATGAGATCGCCGTTTCCGCGCTGACGGGAGAGGGGATAGGAGAGCTGAAAGAACGTTTGGCGCGCCTGATAAAAGCTGACAATCACGAAAAGCCGATCGTCGCCGATTTGGTGAAGGAAGGCGACGCGGTCATCCTCGTCATCCCGATCGACGAATCCGCCCCCAAGGGACGTATCATCCTGCCCCAGCAGCAGGTACTCCGCGAGCTCTTAGACCATCACTGCACCGTCCTGTGCTGTCAGGACACGGAGCTGAAAGCAACGCTTGCGAAGCTTTCCGACAAGCCCGCACTTGTCATCACGGATTCGCAGGCGTTCAAAAAGGTCGCCGCCGATACCCCCGAAGATATTCCCATGACCTCGTTTTCCATCCTGTTCGCGCGCTACAAGGGCAACCTTGACGGGCTGATCTGCGGCGCGAACGCCTTAAAATCCCTGCAAAACGGCGACAGAGTCCTGATATCGGAGGGCTGTACCCATCACCGCCAGTGCGGCGACATCGGTACGGTGAAGCTTCCGAAATGGCTCAAAGACTATACGAACGCCGACCTCCTCTGCGACTTTACCCAAGGCGGCACTTTTCCCGACGACCTCAGCTCCTACAAAGTCATTATCCACTGCGGCGGCTGTATGCTCAACGAGAAAGAGATGCAGAACCGCCAGCGGATCGCGAAATCGGCGGGCGTGCCTATGGTCAACTACGGAATCGCCATCGCGGCGATGAACGGCATTTTGGACAGAGCCTTACAGCCTGTTTTGAGATAAAAAGAGGGTCAGACCCTCTTTTTTTCTATATTGTAATTTTGATTACAAAATTATAACTTGCTTCTGTATTACGGATGGATTATAATTTCTATTGTAGAATTAAAATCAAGATGTAGTGGAGGGTGACCGTTATGAAGTGTCCCTATTGCGGTTATGAAGAAAGCAAAGTTATCGACTCGCGTCCTGCCGACGAGGGCGAGCGTATCCGCCGCCGCAGAGAGTGTCTTAAGTGCGGCAA
The DNA here is from genome assembly GCA_902763855.1 of uncultured Ruminococcus sp. Classification (GTDB taxonomy): domain Bacteria; phylum Bacillota; class Clostridia; order Oscillospirales; family Acutalibacteraceae; genus Ruminococcoides. The sequence goes on from CACWTM010000124.1 coordinate 8,201, forward strand.
GCGTTTTACCACCCATGAGGTCATCGAGACCGTTCCGATCGTTGTCGTCAAGCGCGATAAGTCCCGCGAGGTTTTTGACCGCGACAAGCTCACCGCGGGTATCCTGCGCGCGTGTGAAAAACGCCCTGTCTCCATCGAGCAGATCTCAAAGATCGTGGACAATATCGAAGCCAAGCTCCAAAGCTCCCTTGACCGGGAGGTCACCTCGATGAGCATCGGCGAGCTGACGATGGAAGAGCTCAAGAACGTTGACGAGGTCGCCTATGTGCGCTTCGCGTCGGTTTACCGCCAGTTCAAGGATATCAACACCTTTATGGAAGAGCTGAACAAGCTTTTGCTTGAAAAATAAGTAGATTTTTCATGCGTGATACGGCCGTCACGCTTGATGAATACAGTGCTTACTGTTGAAAAAAGGGGCTGTCGCATTAAGAAACGCGATAGCCCCTTTTAGTGTCATTCTGAGCTTGTCGAAGAATCTTACAGTGCATTTTATCCAATTCCATTACACCTTTCATGTGTAATCGAACGGAAAAGCAAGCACTTTCGGATTCTTCACTTTCGTTCAGAATGACATTTTTTATTTTGCGACAGCCCCTTTTATTTAAAACAGTCATTGCGAGGGGCGCAAAGGAAAAGGTAGAGATTGCCACGTCGGAACCATGTTCCTCCTCGCAATGACAATCTGAAATGCGCC
>CACWTM010000125.1 GCA_902763855.1 uncultured Ruminococcus sp.
CTATATCATTCGCTTTGAGACAAATGTACTGCCTATGCTCTGCTTTGCGGATGGGATCGCTAAAGGCTCTCCGCATCCGTTTTTCGGTATGGGCGACAGAAAAAAGCCGATTTTCTAAACTACCGGTTGAATTGTTCGACTATTTGTTGGATAGATGGTTAAACAGTTGCTTGATATTGATCAGGCAGCTGTTTTATTATTATAGATAGTAGTCAACTCACAAATCGTTGTTGATCGGTGGAGATTGCCACACCTCCTGACGGAGGTTCGCAATGACGATTGAATATTTTACGAAAGGATGATTTATATGAAAACTGTTTTGACAAAAGTCTTAGCTTTGATCCTCGTTATCTTTATGATGACCTCCTGTGCTATAACCGTTGTCAGCGCACAGGACATGAACTATCAACCGCAGTGCTCCGTCGAAGAGGCGATCGCTCAGGCGGGATCAGCGGCAGGCAAACCTATCGCCACCAACCGTATCTACTTCCAAATGCCCCGTTTGGACAGCTGGTACAGCAAATACGGCGTTTGTCAGGACAGGTATTACGCGGGCATTTACTGGTGGAGCGGTTCTGCTATTCCTCAGTCCTATCCCGGCTATCGCGCGTCCGTCGATCATTACGATCAGGGCGTCTACTATGCCGACATCCCCGCCGACGTTATCAACGTGATCTGGAACAACGGCTTTTTTGCGGAGCAATCGGCGAATGCCGACGTATTTGATCAGCATTGTCAGACTAAAGAAGTCAACATCGAAGAAGCATATGCAGGCGACTATGACACTCTCCCCGAGGGCAGTCCCAATCAAGATAATATGGACGGCTGTATCTTCATCGTTGATCCCGATCCCGAGACAACCACAAGTCAGTATATACCCAACAGACCGTACTCAGGCAACTGGTATGTTTATTACGGCGACGGTTGCTACGGAAGCTACGCGACAACGAGCAAGAGCTTTATCTCTTATGAAGCAAACTGCCTGAATCCCGATCACTTCGACGATAACGGCAACCATATCGGCGGCAATCATATCAAAGCGCCTGTCGCGTTCGTCTACGGTGACGCCGACTGTGACAGCGAGGTCACGATCCTTGACGTGACCGTGATCCAGCGTTTCGAAACAGGGTTGATCGACCGCTTCCCTATAGAAAATGAAACAGCAAACGAATAATATATATCAGTTGAGGAACAGAAAATGAAAATTACCATCACAAGATCGATCTGCATCATTCTATGTCTTATCTTTATCACGTCTGTATCAGGATGCACCGACCGAGCAAAAGAATTACAAGGCACTGAAAACACTTCGGAAACGCTTTCAGCCGACACTATAGCTCAACTTGACGCAGTATTATCCGATAATAATTTCAAAGGCATCGTGCAGATCACTAAGGGCAGCGATGTGATCTATCAGTATGTCAACGGCAACGACGATAACGACAAGCCGCTGACGATCGGCGCTTCTATGCCGATCGGTTCCGTATCAAAGCAATTCTGCGCTGCCTGTATTATGCTGCTTTGCGACCAAAATAAGCTCAGCTTGGATGATACGTTGGAAAAGTTTTTCCCGGAATATAAAGAGAGCAAAAGACTGACGATCAAAAACCTTCTTAACATGAGCTCGGGGATCAAAAATTATCTTGAGCTGGTGAACCCGTCAACTATGGGTACAAATGAAAAGGATAACGTGAGTATCATTAAAAATGCGATATTCCATGAGGAGCTGCGTTTCGAGCCCGGCGATGATTATGCGTATTCAAACTCCAACTATTTTTTGCTCGCCGAGATCGTTGAACAGGTGAGCGGCGTCCCTTATCACGAATTTCTCAGGAAAAACTTTTTTGAACCGTTCAAAATGACCCACACAGGCTTCACGGATGAGGTAACCGGGGATAACGAATGGAACTTCGCGCTTTCCGAAACAGAATCAACGCAAGAAGGCTTCTACGAGCCCGGATTGACCAAAGGAGCCGGCGACGTTGTATCTAACGCTGAGGATATGGATAAGTGGATGCATGGGCTTAGCAGCGGAAAGGTGATATCTTCCGACGCTTTCCGTCAGATGACGCAGGACGCAAATCCCGAGAGCGGAGAAGAATACTGCTACGGCTTTTGGCATATGCCATATGGCGGCGCGGGTCACGTCGGACAGATCCCGCCGCATTTCGGAGCGGTGGATTACATCAATACCGATCGTGACGTATATCTGTTTGCGGTTTCAAACTCCGGTCGCGGAATGTCATATGTGCAGGAGATCCCGCAGGCGCTGCTCAGTGTTATATTTGAAGAAGAGGCAACGAGTGTATCATGAAAAGAATCATAGCGTTAGTTTTGATTGTGGTAATGGTCATTCTTTTGTCGACCAGCTGCAACGGTTCGACAGAAGAACCCGAGACAAAACCGCAGCCTGTTACCGGTCTCTCTAAGCCTGATCAGACAAAGTGGCGTTACAACGGGGAATTCGATATTTACTATCAAATCGGCATCGACTATTGTGAGAAGCCTGCTGATGAACAGTATGAACAGATGGCGGTATTTGTCCCCGGTGCGTATATGGACGCGAGCTATAACGGCGACGGTACCTATACCTGTAAGGTGAGCGACAATTCTGAGATCAAAGGGTACTCCGCGACAACCGCTCCGATCCTGATGCCGGTCGAAACACCCGGGTATGCTTCCGCCAAGGCTTTGAACGATGAGATCCTGATGACGCATCAGGGTATGCTTGAACAGCTTTCCTACTATACCTCTCAGGGCTTTGTATTCGTTCTATCCGGTTGCCGCGGTACCAATGAAGGCGCGCCTACAGGCGTTGCCGACCTGAAGGCGGCGATTCGCTACATCCGTTACGCTGACGACGTGATCGCCGGAGACGCGGAGAGCATTTTTGTATACGGTATGAGCGGAGGCGGTGCTCAGGCGGCGATCCTCGGCGCGTCGGGCGACAGCGAGCTGTATACCCCGTATCTCGAAGCGATCGGCGCGGTACAGGGCGTGTCGGACGCGGTTGCCGGCGTGATGGCTTGGTGTCCGGTCACCAATCTTGATACCGCGAACGCGGAATACGAATGGATGATGGGCTGTACGCGACCGAAACGAACCGACGAGCTGAACGCGATCTCCGACAAGCTGGCACACGCCTATGCCGATTATGTCAACAGCACAGGCTTTACCGACGAGAACGGCAAGCCGCTGACATTGACCAAGTCAAAGGAAGGGATTTTTCAGGCAGGCAGCTACTATGATCATGTCAAAGGCGTGATCGAGACCTCGCTCAATCATTATTTGTCTGACAGAGACTTCACCGTCGATTCCGCACAGGAGTATATTGACGGACTGAATACGGATAAGAAATGGATCAGCTATGACAAGCGCACAAATACCGCTTCGATCTCAAGCATTGCGGATTTTGCGAAGCACTGTAAGACCGCTTCCGATATGCCTGTCGCGTTTGACGGGCTTCAAGGCAAACACACGCTGTTTGGCAGCGGCGATGGCGAACGCTCTCACTTCGACCGTATCCTTACGGACATATTGACTGAACTGAACAGCGAATATGCCGCGGATTTCGCGGCAGATCTGGTAAAAGCAAATTTCGTCGGTCATACTGTTGAAACACGCGTGAATCTATATTCGCCGCTGTTTTATCTGATGAAAAGCCGCGAGGGCTGCGGTACATCCAACATTGCAAAATACTGGCGTATCCGTTCCGGAATCGAGCAGAAAACCAACTCGCTGACGACCGAGATCAATCTTGCTCTAGCCCTTAAAAGCTATGACAAGGTCGATAACGTTGATTTCGAGACCGTATGGGCGCAAGACCATACTGAGGCGGAACGCTCGGGCAACAGCACTGAAAACTATATTGCTTGGGTCAACACTTGCATGAAAGGATAAATTAACGATGAAAATGAAGAGAATACTATCAGGCTTATTATGCGGTGTCACTCTTCTCTCACTGCTGACAGCCTGCTCCGATAACGCAAAAAGCACCCCTGACGAAAAAGCGGAGCTGATGCACGATTTCGTTGTCAGAGCACCAAAGAAAACAACGGAGCTGACAGCGACTTTTGTCAACACAGGTAGCGGTAAAACCACTGACGTTGTGATTGAAAAAGACAGCGAGGATAACAGCTGTACCGTATTCCGCTGTGAAGCGGACGTTAACCTCTACAACATGGTGCACGTGACCTATCAAGATGAATCGAGCATGGACGTCGCGTTCAATAGCTTTGTCAGCGGATGGAATTATACCGGCAAGGATTTTCTGCCGTATATACAAGGCAAAGAGCCTGTCTATGATCCGAAGTTCGAGACAAAGAAATTTCAGTTTGACGGACGGGACAAGCTCGTCTATATCTGGACGCCCGAGGATTACGACGCAAAGTCGGCTGAGAAATACTCCGTCATCTATCTGTTTGACAGTCAGAGCGTACTTGCGACAGGCAAAGACCGCGGCATGGATAATGATACGGTGTGCTGGAATGTTGCCGAGCATATCGAGAGCATGATGGCGACAACCGAGCATAAAGCGATCGTGGTCGGCATCGAGAATAATGACGTCTACCGATGGGACGAGCTGGTTCCCGATCTCGGCGAGATCAATATGGAAGAATCTCCCGAAAACGCCAAAGCAGAGGATCTGACGAAAAAGCGCGGCACTGCCTTTGCGGACTTTCTCATCGACACCGTCATGCCGTATGTGAACCAAAGCTACAACGTCTATACCGACGCAAAGCATACGGCGCTGGCAGGCGCGTCCTTGGGCGGTCTCGAGACATTCTATACCGTTCTGTCCCATCCCGACAAATTTGGCACGGGCGGTGTGATGTCGGCGACCTTTGATATGTTTGCCGATAAGGAATGGACGGCGTTTTTGAAGGATAAGATGAAGATGAAAAACGCGCCGTTTCTGTATTTCTATGCCGGAAGTTATATGGGCGATAACGGCGACGTATCTACGCCCATCTATAATAAGCTGATCGAGGACGGTTACGCAAAGGATAAGCTCGTGTTCAGTAAATATGAACCCGGCGAACACCTGATCGAGTATTGGAGAAATATCTTTCCCGAGTTCTTAGAAGCAGTTTTTACACAGAATGTCTCTGCGCTCGAATTTGCCGTTCCCGTTGAGTATGAGGATAAAAGCGATCCTCTGGAAAAGCTCCTCGAAGATCTGGAACTTGATCCCAATGACATCAAGCCCGGTTATATCTACTATGACAACAGCGAAACAAAATGGGATAAGGTATATGCATACTGGTGGGGCGGAATGGCATTCAACAGCTTCACCAAGGACCCCTATTATTATGCCGAGTGGCCCGGATTCCAAATGGAACAGATCGGAGATACCGACATCTATCGCGTCAAAGCCCCGTGGGGCAATCAGGGGATCATCTTTGACTCAGGCGTGACCGACAGAGAGGTCGCCGAGGGTAAAGCGGCGTTCCAGACGACCGATATCCGGTATAACAACGACCTGATCGGGAAGCTCTACAAGATCGATCTGTCGGTCGAACCGAAAGCCGACCCCGGCAACATGAAGTCAAAGCTGAGATATTCCGCCGGAAGCTGGTCTGACTATTCACCGGAACAATAACGGTCAGCGATCCTTTGAAGCAAAGTACACAAAAAGGAGAACGACATGAAACAAGCAGTCGCTTTGATATTGATGCTGGCGGTTTTACTATCCGCGACTTCCTGCTC
>CACWTM010000126.1 GCA_902763855.1 uncultured Ruminococcus sp.
GCAATTTACTCCATTGTACCTTTTGGGACTGTTTTGCCCGGTTACATTATCTCATGTTTGACCGTGCTTGAACAGAGGGGTGATTATTAAGCAGTTACATATATACGGTCACCCAACCGCAAACAGGCTTGAAAGCAGAATGACAGTGAAAAACGCCCGGGTGGAAATCCACTCGGGCGTTTTGATCGCAATCGCTACAATTGATTACTGAACGTTTTTCTTTCTTGCTACATAGGAGGTATGGAGCAGTTCGTGAGCCTTGTGAGAACCGGGCTCGCCGAGATACTCGTCGTAGATCGCCTTGATCTCGGGGTTGTCGTGCGACTTTCTGTAGGGCAGGTTGAGGTCGTCCTCATACAGCGCCTTTGCACGCAGAGCCTTGAGGTCAACGAAGTTGCGAACGTGACCGGGCTGGATGGGCTGACCGCCGCCGTTGACACATCCGCCGGGGCAGCACATGATCTCGACAAACTGATAATCAGCTTCGCCTGCGCGAATCTTGTCGAGGATGACAGCCGCGTTCTTCAGACCGCTGGCAACCGCAACCTTAACGGTCATCCCGGCTACATCGTAGGTTGCTTCCTTGATACCGTCGGTACCGCGAACCTCTTTGTAGTCGATCTGCTTGAGATCTTCGCCGGTCAGAACATCGGCTACGGTTCTCAGAGCCGCTTCCATAACACCGCCGGTCGCGCCGAAGATCGTGCCCGCGCCGGAACCGATCGCCATGATCGGATCAAACTCGTCGTCGGGAAGATCGGTGAACTGGATACCCGCGGTTTTAATCATCTTCGCGAGCTCTCTGGTGGAGATGGAGATGTCGTTGTCCTGCATACCGTCGCGACCCTGGTCGTCGCGGGTGATCTCGAACTTCTTCGCAACGCAGGGCATGACCGATACGACAACGATATCGTGCGGATCAATGCCGGCTTTCTCGGCGTAGTAGCTCTTAATCATCGCGCCCTGCATCTGCTGGGGAGACTTACAGGAGGACAGATGGGGGAGAAGGTCGGGATAATAGTGTTCACAGAACTTGACCCAACCGGGGGAGCAGGAGGTAATCATCGGCAGAGTGCCGCCTTCCTTCACTCTCTGGATGAACTCGGTACCCTCTTCCATGATGGTGAGGTCAGCGCCGAAGTTGGTGTCGAATACTTTGTCAAAGCCCAGCATCTTGAGCGCAGAGACCATCTTGCCGGTAACGTTGGAGCCGATCGGCATACCGAAGCACTCGCCTAAGGTCGCGCGGATGGAGGGAGCGGTGTGAACAACAACGTGCTTGGTCGGATCGGCAAGAGCCTTGAATACCTCTGCGGTGTTGTCCTTCTCGACCAGCGCGCCGGTCGGGCAAACGACGGTACACTGACCGCAGCTGACACAGGATACTTCTGCCAGATCCTTGTTGAACGCACAGCCGATCTCGGTATCGAAACCGCGGTTGTTCGCGCCGATAACGCCGACATACTGCTCTTTACAAGCGGCTACGCAGCGGCGGCAAAGGATACACTTGTTGTTGTTGCGAACGAGGTGCAGAGTGGAGACGTCCTCATCATAGTGAGTCTCGGCGCCGGCAAATTTGGTTTCGTCTACGCCGTACTCGAGGCACAGGGTCTGCAGCTCACAGTTGTCGGAACGGGGGCAGGACAGGCACTTCTTGTCGTGGTTGGAGAGCAGAAGCTCCAGAGTGGTCTTGCGGTTCTGACGAATCTCGGGGGTATTGGTGAAGATCTCGGTGCCCTCTCGGTCGATGGGGTAAACGCAGGCGGCGACTAAGGAACGCGCGCCCTTTACCTCGCACAGACACATACGGCAAGCGCCGATCTCATTGATATCTTTCAGATAGCACAGTGTCGGGATCTTGATACCGAACTGGTGGCAGGCTTCAAGAATAGTGGTATTCTTCTCAACGGTATAGTCTTTGCCGTTGATTTTGATGTTAAGCATTTCCATGAAAATATCTCCTTTCTCTTAGCCTTTGAAAATAGCGCCGAACTTACAGGTTTCGATACAAGCGCCGCACTTGATGCACTTACTGTGGTCGATCGCGAGAGCGGGCTTCTTCTTACCGGGGGCGATATAGTCGGTTGCGGAAATCGCGCCGACCGGGCACTTGCGCGAGCACATGCCGCAGCCGATACACTTATCCTTTTCAATGGTGAACTCTAAGAGATCCTTACATACGCCTGCGGGGCACTTCTTGTCAACAACGTGAGCGATGTACTCGTCGCGGAAGAAGTGGAGGGTAGAGAGAACCGGGTTCGGAGCTGTCTGACCCAGACCGCAGAGGGAGTTGGACTTGATGTAGTGGCAGAGCGCTTCCATCTCGTCGAGCATCTCGAGGCTGCCCTGACCCTTGGTGATCTTCTCGAGCATTTCGAGAAGTCTCTTGGTACCGATACGGCAGGGTGTACACTTACCGCAGCTCTCGTCAACGGTGAACTCGAGGAAGAACTTTGCGATATCGACCATACAGTCGGTCTCGTCCATGACGATCAGACCGCCGGAGCCCATCATGGAGCCGATAGCGAGCAGGTTATCATAGTCGATCTCGATGTCGAGGTGCTCAGCCGGGATACAGCCGCCGGAGGGGCCGCCTGTCTGGGCTGCCTTGAACTTCTTGCCGCCGGGGATGCCGCCGCCGATCTCTTCGATAATGGTGCGAAGGGTGGTACCCATCGGAACCTCTACCAGACCGGTGTGGTTGATCTTGCCGCCGAGCGCGAATACCTTGGTACCCTTGGACTTTTCGGTACCCATGGAAGCGAACCAGTCAGCACCCTTTAAGATGATCTGAGGAATGTTCGCGTAGGTCTCAACGTTGTTGAGGGTAGTGGGCTTCTGATACAGACCCTTGACAGCAGGGAACGGAGGACGGGGTCTCGGCTCGCCGCGCTTGCCTTCGATGGAGGTCATCAGAGCGGTTTCCTCGCCGCAGACGAACGCGCCTGCGCCCAGACGGATCTTGATGTCAAAATCGAAGCCGGTGCCGAAGATGTCTTTGCCCAACAGACCGTACTCGTGCGCCTGGTCGATCGCGATTTGCAGACGCTTAACGGCGATAGGATACTCGGCACGAACGTAGATATAACCCTGAGAAGCGCCGATCGCGTAGCCGGCGATCGCCATCGCTTCAAGTACAACGTGGGGATCGCCCTCGAGTACGGAACGATCCATGAACGCGCCGGGGTCGCCCTCGTCGGCGTTACAGCAAACGTACTTCTGGTCAGCGTCGTTGCCGCGGGCAAATTTCCACTTGAGGCCGGTGGGGAAGCCCGCGCCGCCTCTGCCGCGTAAGCCGGAATCCAGCATGGTCTGGATGACCTCTTCGGGGGTCATCTCGGTCAGAACTTTACCGAGAGCGGCATAGCCGTCCTCAGCGATATAATCGTCGATCTTCTCGGGATCGATGACGCCGCAGTTACGCAGCGCGACACGCTTCTGCTTCTCGTAGAAAGCGGTTTTGTTCAGAGATTTGATGGTGTCTTCTTCGACGGTCTCCTGATAGAGCAGGCGGGTGACAATACGGCCCTTGTTCAGATGTTCTTCAACGATCTCGGGAACGTCCTCGACCTTGACCATCGAGTAGAAGGAGCCCTCGGGGTATACGACCATGATCGGACCCAGCGCGCACAGACCGAAGCAGCCGGTTGTGATGACGTTGACTTCCTTCTCGAGGCCCTTGTTTTTCAGCTCTTCCTTGAGCTTTTCGACAATCTGTAAGCTGTTTGAAGAGGTACAGCCGGTACCGCCGCAAACAAGTACATTAGAACGATACATTTAGTCCTCCTTACTTACTTCTCAATAGCGCCGATGGTGAAATCGGTAACTACATTGTGGTTGACGAGATGGTCATTGACGACTTTGATCGCCTTCTCGGGGGTCATCTTGACATAGGTGACCTTTTCTTCGCCCGGGATCTCGATCTCAACAACAGGCTCATACTGGCAGATACCGATGCAGCCTGTCTGGGTGACGGTGACATCCTTCAGACCGCGCTTGGCGATCTCTTCGACGAACGCGTTGAGAACCGGTCTTGCGCCCGCGGCGATACCGCAGGTAGCCATACCGACCATCACGCGCGCGGCGTTGGGGTTCTCTCTTCTCATGTTCATCTCAGCCTGTGCCTTATCTCTGATGGCTTTTAACTCAGCTAAAGATTTCATTTTTACGCACCTCCATATATATTGCGAGTGTTTTCTTCTAAATAATCTGCGATCCATTCCAGCACGTCGGGGGTGTCAAGACTCACGCCCTCGAGAACCTCTCTGAGCTCCCGTGTGTCCAGCGTGAAGGATCCGTTGTCGGTGCTGTGGGTAAAGACAAAGTCAATATCCGGGTTGCACTGGATCAGGATCTTGACGGTGGAATTGATGTCCCCCAGAGGGGTCATATCCATGTGCGACGGCACATAAGTGGCGGTGGTGGTGGTTCCGACATTCTTTTCGCTTTGAATGTCGAAGCTGCCGCCTGTCTGCTCGGCGCTGAGCTTGAACAGCGGAACGCCTAAGCCGACCTTGCGCGTCGTACGCGTGGTGAAAAACGGATCAATGACCTGCTGTACCTGCTCCTGCGTCATGCCGCAGCCGTTGTCGGCGATCCGGATGGTCAAACTGTCATCCTTCGCGCTCTCGGTTACGGTGATCCGCACCAGATCGGCGTCCGCGCGGACGGAGTTCTGGGCGACGTCCATGACGTTGAGGGATAGCTCTCTCATTACGCTTCTTTATACTTCGCGATAATGCCGGGAACGTCTTCGGGTACCAGACGGCCGTAAACGTCATCGTTGACGGTGATGACGGGCGCCAAGCCGCAAGCGCCGATGCAGCGGCAGGCTGTCAGCGAGAACCGGGTATCGGGGGTACATTCTTCCGCGGCGATACCGAGCTCTTCGGAAAGCTTATCGAGCACCTTGCCGGAGCCCTTGACGTAGCAGGCTGTACCTAAGCATACGGAGATGTGGTACTTGCCCTTGGGGGACAGCGCGAACTGGCTGTAGAAGGTAGCAACGCCGTACACCTCGTCGATCGGAACATCCAGACCCTCTGCGATCATGGTCTGAACCTCCAGCGGCAGGTAACCGTAGATATCCTGCGCCTCCTGCAGTACGGGCATAACCGCACCGGGATCGTCCTTGTGCTGTGCGATGACTTCCTTCAGCTTTGCTTCCTGCTCAGGGGTGCCCTGAAAAGGCAGGCTGCTGATTTTCTTAAGCATCTTTATTCCTCCTTGTAGAAAAAATGATGTAAGTGATTTGTAGCGATACATTCTCGAACCGGATCCTGCAGAACGGTCGGAACGACAGGATCCAGCCACTATACATACAACTATAATATAACACATTTGTAACGGATTGTCTATAAATTAACGCAACTTTTTCGTGTAAAATACTGCAAAAAGCGAAGTTTTTTACAGGATTTTTGGTTAGCTATGACTAACTTTAGAAATCCGATAAAACCTAGTGTTTTGTTAGCTTAAAGTAATGAAATTATTATTCTCGACCAGAATTATTTCCTGCAAAATACTTTAACTTTTGCAAGTGGTAAAGCGTTAAAATAATGAGGAATGAGAAATGAGGAATTACGGAAAACGCCGAAGCGTTTCGATTGAAAGTAACTGCTTAATAATCACCCCTCTGTTCAAGCACGGTCAAACATGAGATAATGTAACCGGGCAAAACAGTCCCAAAAGGTACAATGGAGTAAATTGC
>CACWTM010000127.1 GCA_902763855.1 uncultured Ruminococcus sp.
GCGCAGGCTGGGAGATCCCTTTTCTTTTCAGTCTGATACTAATTTCAAATAAAACCCTTTAACAAATTTATTAACGGAATCAAATCCGGATCTCGGGCATATGATAATGCAGATACGCCTTTTGCCGCTTCGTTCTGTCTATACATTATATATAAAAAAGCGACGGAAATTTGTGCATATATAATTATATACAAGCAACGGTTGAAATTTTAAATAATTTTTGGCAAAAATTTTGAAATAACTATTGACAAACGTGATTTTAGCTGATATACTAACCACACTAATAAGCCATTGCCAAACCTGTGGAAACGCAGGGACGGAAAGCTCAGGAGTCTACCGCATTTGATGTAACGACAGTCCGGCTGCAAATCAACCGAATTTGCACGGACTGTTTTTTTATTTGTCCGTGCCAACCGTGAAATGGAGGAATCTATCATGAAAAAGGCATTAGTATTCGTTCTTGCTCTCATCATGGTTCTCGCGGCTCTGCCTGTCGTTGGCGCTTCTGCGGACGAGGTAGAAAAGGAAGCAGAGAGAGCATACTACCCCGCTGCTGAGATGGTCGAGAGAGCGTATCCCGCAGAGATGATCGAGAAAGCTAAGATCATGTTCACCACCCGCGACATCACCGACGCAGAGATCGCTTGGGTAAAGCAGGCTACCGGCGCTCTTATCTGGGCTCCCGCTGACGACGCTCGCTCCGATGATGAGATCATCGCACGCGCAAAGGAAGCTGACCCTTCTCTGACCAACGGCACCAGAAGCTTCGCGGTCATCAGAGGCTATGCAGCTGCCATGACCCCCAACACCAACGGCTCTCAGGCTGATGTTTCCGTCGATGAGAAGGACGGCCGCATCATCATGGCGATCACCGGCGATTTCAGCCACTTTGGTTTCATCGCTAAAGAGAACCAGACCGAAGAGCCTGTAGAGGCTGAAAAGGCTGCCCTCAGAATCGACGCTCCCCTGAAGATGGCTGTCGCCTTTGAGGACGGCACCGTATACTACGGCGGCGAGATGAAGGAAGTCATCGTCGGCAAGGAGTATGCGTTCCAGATGTGCTCCGTCAACTGGGAGAACGGCGTCTATGACGAGAACGGCAACGGTATCACCGGCACCGTCGTCTACAGAATGATCGCTGTTCATCAGGATGAGTTCAATGCAATCGCCGACAAGGCGAAGGGCGATCCCGAGAGATTCACCGTAAAGGGTATCGACGTGATCGACAACAAGGATAAGAAGATCTTTGTCAACATCGACGCTGAGGGCACTCACCTCGAGACTGACGTCAACAACTTCTTCATGGCGTACAGATTCCACTTTGTCGGTGAGGATTATAACAAGAAGACCGGCATCGCTCAGGTCATCAACACTCCCGTTGAGAGCCTGTCCGTCAACCTGCCGCTCGGCTCCACCATCACCTGCAATGCCTATAACGGCGAGGAGCAGGTCGACACTGCCGACGTATTCATCGTGAACAACTCCGGCAAGGGCGTCTATGACGACGTCGAGCTGACCAGCGTGAACGACTTCACCTGGGGTGAGAAGCTGGTTGCTGAGGAAGCTCCGGCTGAAATGTATGCTGAGGAAGTTGCATACGCAGAAGAGCATATTGAATACGCAAAATAATCTTTGAATGATTCGGGGCGCTCACCTTGTGGGCGCCCTGTTTTTCTGCCAATCATGTTCAATGCACATGAAATAACCACGACTAAACTGAAATTTTATTCATTTTGCCATATAAATGAAGCTGTTTTTTCAAAAAAAGCCTTGAAATCCCGACGCGGTTGTGCTATAATATAACCAAATTAGAGGGCAAAACCGCTGAAAGGCGGCGACGCAAAGCTCTGGTGTCTAAATAGTGATTCTATATGACCGACCGGCTGCATAGTTTTTTACGAATGTAATGAACTGGGCAGGCGGTTATTTTTATTGCCCCGACATTCGGAATGATTTTTTCCGCGCTATACGGCAAAGTTTATTTATAAGTGGTCAGATCACCCATATACCCGAGAAAGGATGATTAGAATGAAGAAGATTTTATCAGTATTACTGGCAGTTTTCCTGCTGGTCTCCGTGCTCCCGCTGGCTGTCAGCGCGGAGGAGGGAGATCTCAAGAATGTCGTGTTCACTGGGAACGGCGACTACGTTCTCGATCAAAACGACTATGAAGCGGTCGATATCGACGGCGTCACCGGAACGGTCACACTTTCCAACGCAGGCGTGTACTCTCAGGGCCGCTCCGCGATCAAGGTCATGAACAATTCCGACGTGACCTTTGTCCTTGACGGTTACAGCACCGTTATGGGCGACAGCAGCGCGTGTTCCTGCGGCATCGAGGTCGAGCTTGGCTCAAAGGTCACCTTCGAGGGCGAGGGCACTCTCGACGTTACCGGCGGTAAGTACGGCGCGGCGATCGGCTCCTACGGAACCGGTATCAACATCCCCGAGGAACAGAGAGTCCAGGTCGGCGAGATCACCATCAACAGCGGCGTCATCAACGCTTACGGCGGCTACAGAGGCGCAGGCATCGGCGCGGGCTACCACGTCAGCGGCAACCTCATCACCATCAACGGCGGTACAGTCCGTGCGTATGCCGGTGAACAGGGCGCAGGTATCGGCTCCGGCTACGGCACCAGCGGCGGCGCGATCGGCGTTGCGGCTGTCGGCGAATACACCGCCGGAACCATCATCATCAACGACGGCGATATCTATGCCGCTTCGGGCAAAAAGGATTTCACCGATTTCAGCAGCTTTGACGCGATCAACGCGAATGAAGTCTCCGGCGCTTGGGGCGTAGGCATCGGCGGCGGCTACGGCGCGTCCGTCGATCTCATTGAGATCAACGGCGGCAAGGTCGTTGCGGTCGGCGGCGCCAGCGGCGCGGCGATCGGCACCGGCCGCGGCACCAGCAAGAAAGACCAGTACAACCCCGACGCATATCACTGCAATATCAGGATCGGCGGCGACGCTGACGTTACAGCTGTCACCTCCGACGTTACAAAGGATAAGGATCGCCTCGGCGGCGCGGCGATCGGCACCGGTCGCGGCTGTCATACCGGCGGCAACATCGAGATCACCGGCAACGCCAAGGTGACCGCGATCAACGCCTCCCTCTCCCCCGCGATCGGCGCAACCAAGATGAAGTCTCCCGTAGACGGCGCGATCCCGGTTGCTGAGAGAATCGTGATCGGCGACAACGTTGATCTCTATGCGGTTTCCGCAGGCAATTACGCAGTCGATAAGGACGCCTCCACCCTCTCCATCAACGATAATTACTTCGGTTCCTCCGACAGATGGTTCTTCGGCGAGGACGCTGCCGCGATCGCCGACGTCGCGAACGTCAAGGTTGAGAGCACCAAGGGCGAGCAGATGTACACCGCACCCACCGGCGCAGTCTCCGTCTGGTCTCGCATCAAGGCTGCCGAGGAGCAGCATGACGAGCCCGTCGTTCCCGAGAAGGAAGACAAGGGCAACCTCAGGATCGACGTTCCGCTGAAGATGGCGGTCGTCTTTGAGGACGGTACCGTCTACTATGGCGGCGAGATGAAGGAAGTCGAAGTCGGTAAGGAATATCACTTCCAGATGTGCGCTGTCAACTGGGACAACGGCACCTTTGACGACAACGGCAACGGCATCCGCGGCACCGTCGTTTACACCATGGAAGTCGTTCACAACGATGAGTTCAAGGAGCTCGCTGCGGCGGCGAAGGAAGATCCCGAGCGCTACACCGTGAAGGGCATCGACATCATCGACAATGTTGCGAAGAAGATCATCATTGACATCGACGCTGAGGATACTCACCTCGAGACCGACGTCAACAACTTCTTCATGGCGTACAGATTCCACTTCGCGGGCGAGGAGTACGACAAGCAGACCGGCATTGATCAGGTCATCAACACTCCGCTCGAGAGCCTGTCCGTCAACCTCCCGCTCGGCTCCACCATCACCTGCAACGCTTACCACAGCTATGAGAAGGTCGCGTCCGCAGATGTGTTCATCGAGAACAACTCCGGCGAGGGCGTTTATGACGACGTTTTCCTCACCAGCGTGAACGATTACACCTGGGAATAACAGGAATCAAAACGGACGACGATCTACCCCGTTCGTTTACACAGTAAAATAGACAGTCGTAATGAGTTCTGACGGCTGATTCTTAGTTATCCAACCAAAAGAGTATTCCTTGACTTGATTTTTTGCGGGTCAGGGAATATTCTTATAAAGGGGCGATTTATATGAAGCATTCCATGATCAAAATGATATCACTTTTACTGGCAGTTTTCCTTTCTCTCGCGGTGTTCTCCGCCTGCGGCGTCGACCCGAACGTCAAGCAGGAGGAGGAGACGACCTCGGAGTATGAGGTCAAGATCGACGGCGAGGAGGAAGAGGTCGAGCGCGAGGGCTTTTACGCTTATGCTAAGGGCAAGACCGACCCCGTAGAGGTCGGCGGCGTAGAGGTCAGCGTAACGGACTTTGCCGTCCGTTCCTATGAGCTGGCTTTCCTGATGGCGCAGAAGAACTTCAAAACCCCGAAGGACATCCCGCTCGACGCGGCTGTGCAGTATGCCTTCACCCATATCTTCTACAACGATTTTTACCACATCACCAACAAGGCGGCACAGTACCGCAGCGCCAGCGAACAGCAGATCAGGGATTCGCTCAAGGAGCAGTTCGGTACCGACGACTTCAAGGTGACTTCCTCCATGCTGTACAATGCCGGCAAAGAGATCTTCGAGATGTGGATCCCGTCCTACGGTACGAACATCTATTACATCATCGACGCGGTCAACGTTGACGGCGATCAGGCGGAGATCGTCTCCACCTTCTACAACGAGCTTGCGCGCAAGACCCTGCTCGGCAAGGCGACGATCACGGTCAAGATCCAGGACGGCAGACCGGTGATCGCCTCTCTGAAAGCGGAGTAACGGATATGGACGATAACAAAGCCTTAGCGAGCGAGAACGCCCGCCTGCGTGAAGCGCTGAAAAAGATAGCGGAGCATCAGGCGCAGATACAGAAGATACTCGACGGCGTGAGCGATCTGCTCAGAGCGAATGAGCAGACGGAATCCGCGCCCGTCACGGACGAGGACGTAAAGGAGCTTTTGAAGAAGTATTCGCGGCTCCACTGACGCTCTCGTCAAAAATCATGAACCAACGGAGCTGAAAAGATGAAAAAGGTCGGCAACATCAAACTGAATGACAAGGTCAAAAAGGGAGGTTCGCTCCCTCTTTTCGGCGTAGCTGTGATCGTTCTCCTGCTGACCGTCGCCGTCTACTTTGTTGCGAACTACGTCTCCGACAGCTATACGGTGGAGAACCGCCTCTCCAACTGGAACTACCTCTATACCGTGAAGGCGGGCGCCGTGCCCGACGGCGAGCTCCGTATCTATAACGCACAGAATCCCATCGTCTCCGACGGCAAGAAGAACAGCATCTATTTCTCCAAAACGCTGGAGCCTTCGGAAACGGCAAAGACTTTTGTGCTCATCACCGATTTCTCCCCTGTCAAGATCAGGCTCAACGGCAGGGAGATCTACAACAACCAATTCGATACGGCGGAGTACGTCGGCAGCTGTTACAACGCTGTGGCGCTGGAGCCTTCCGCTCAGGAGCGGCATCTTGAGGTCATGCTCAAGATCCCCTTCTCCGTTCGCTTTGAATCCTATCTCA
>CACWTM010000128.1 GCA_902763855.1 uncultured Ruminococcus sp.
TGCAGGAGTACGCCACGCCTGCCAAATAACCAAACTTTCAGCCACTTGTACACTATGTATGAGTGGCTGTTTCTATATCTGATTCAGCCGCTCTCGTTGAGGGCGGTTTTCTTATGTCTAAAAGGAGGTGATAGGATGTGGAAAAAGCTGTAAAAGAGAAAAACGTCAAGCTGACGGTCAAGCGTGATTTCTACGACAGGACTGACGGCTTGAAGCTGAAGAAGAAGGGCGAGGAGCTGAGCGTCAGCCCCGACCGCGCCGACAAGTTGATATCGCTGGGTCTCGCCGAGAAGGCGAACGCCGGCGCCGATGAAGCGACTGCTGAAAGGTAGTCGCTGTTTTTATGCCCGAAGGCGATAAACTACGGGAGGACACCGTGCAAAACTGAGCCGGAAACGGCGGGGGAGGACACCCCAAAACTGAAACAGGGAGACACCCTTACAACTGAAAGGAGCTTATTATGAGCGATACCAATAACCAGAACCAGCAGAACAACAACCAGAACCAGCCCGCCGGAGAGCAGACGCCCGCCTTTGACTACGACAAGCTCGCCGGGATCATCAACGGCAAGCAGCGTGCTGACGAGGATACGATTCTCAAGAACTACTTCAAGAATCAGGGAATGTCTCCGGAGGAAATGACGCAGGCGATCGCGGCCTTCAAGGATCAGAAGGCAAAGAATACGCCCGACGTCGCACAGCTGCAGAGTGTGCTCGGCACCGCACAGAAGGATCTGCTCGAAGCCCGCGTAAACGCCGCGGCGACGAAGGCAGCCCTCAAGCAGGGCGTCGCGCTGGATTCTGTGGAGTATCTGCTGAGAATGGCAGACTTTAAGGACGTCACCGATGAAAACGGTTCGGTGAAGGACGACGCCGTCGCCGAAGCCGTGAAGAAGGTTCTCGAAGCTGTTCCTGCGCTCAAGGGTACCACTGAGCAAGGCGGCGACGGTTTCCAGAAGATCGGCGGCGACGGAAATCAGGAGCCTGCAGGCGATGATGTGCTTCGCAGAGTTTTTGGCGTCAGAAAATAATATAAAGGAGTTATACGAATAATGCCTAATACTGTAAACTATGCCACTCAGTTTGGCAGCATCCTCAGAGAACTGTACGGTCAGCGTCTGACAAGCGATGATCTGTTCCATTCCAACGAGGATATCCAGATCATCAACGGAAAGGATCTCAAGATCCCCGATCTGACCGTCAGCGGATACAAGGATCACAGCCGCGGCGGTGACTTCAATACCGGCAGCATTTCCAACACCTATCAGCTCGTCACTCTCGATCAC
The DNA here is from genome assembly GCA_902763855.1 of uncultured Ruminococcus sp. Classification (GTDB taxonomy): domain Bacteria; phylum Bacillota; class Clostridia; order Oscillospirales; family Acutalibacteraceae; genus Ruminococcoides. Next base: position 1,286 of record CACWTM010000128.1, read on the forward strand.
GATCGCGATATCGAGTTTGGTGTCGATCCGATGGACGTGGACGAGACCAACAAGGTCGTTGCCGTTGCGAATATCCACAGCCGCTTTGAACATACTCAGGCGATCCCTGAGCTGGACTGCTACACCTACAGCAAGCTGTACGCCGAGGCAGTCCGCGCGGGCGTGGTCGTTGATACCACGGCTCTGACTGCCGCGAATATCCTCGGCAAGCTCGATGACGATATGGTCGCTCTGGCTGATGCGGGTGTTCCGCTTGACAGAGTGATTCTGTATTGCACACTTGCAGTCAAAAAACTGCTCAAGAATGCCGACGGTATCCAGCGTCAGCTGAATGTTTCCGACGGCGGCGGTATCGATCGCCGCGTCCATACTTTGGACGATATTCGCAAGATTCAGGAGGTTCCGAGCGCCCGCTTCATGACCGCGTTCGACTTTACCAACGGCTATAAGAAGGCTGCCACCGGCAAGCAGATCAACTACATCCTGATCGACCCCGAGGCGCAGGTGTCCCGTGTGAAGTATTCCTACATCAAGATGTTCGAGCCCGGCTCCGACAGCCGTACCAACGACCGTTATCTGTACCAGAACCGTCGTTATAACGGTACTTTCGCGATCGACAGCCTGATGAAGACCGGCTGCCGCATCAACGCTGTGGCGACAGCGTAAGGAGGCGCGCTATGAGAGCAATTAAGGAAAATCGCGAGTACACCCTCGTGGATAAAGCTCAGGCGGAGGTATACAAGGCGCGCGGCTTTGATATCTATGACGACAGCGGCAAGCTCGTAGCCTACGGCGCCGGCAGGAATGTCCCGCTTGAGAGATATGCCGCCCTTGAGGAGGAGAACAAGAAGCTCGTTGCGGAGAACAAGAAGCTCAAGAAGGAGCTCGATTCCGTGAAGGTGCTCGATTCCGCAAAGAAGCCCAGCGATCCGGGCAGCAAGTGATGGACGAGCTTTATTCTCTCCTGATGAAGAACGGGGCGGCGGACGCTGACGGTGAGCATCCTGATGCCGAGGAAATCGAGGACAGAAACGGCTCTGATTATATCAGGGTCGTTTTCAGCGTCCTGCAGGATATCAACTCCCTCACCTTTAATCGGATCGAGGATTTTTCCGCGCTGACACAGTTTCAGCGCGACACGATCGTCAGAGTGTGTAACCGCTTTATTCAGTTCAAGCTCAATAACGCTGAGCTGCTGGATTCCGTGATGAAGTCCTATTCCATCAACGGCGTTTCCATGAGCTTCGGCGGCGAGGATCTCATGTGCGTGAAGGGAATCTATATTCCCGGGGATATTTACGCGCTCCTCCGCCAGACCGGGCTCACCTGCAGGGTCATATGAAGTATCCCTGCCTTGTACCGTCTGCTTTCTGCAAGACGCCGATCGCCGTAACGATCTACGGTGAAGGTCTGACCGATCGCGGAGAGCCGAAGATCATATTTGAGGGCGAGCTGTTCTGCAATATGCAGGAGGGCGCGAAAACGGTCCTGACCGATCAGAAGAAGCTGGTCGAGATCAGCGGCACCGCGCTCTTTAACGGCGATATCGCGCCCGATGTACCGGTGATCTCCGGCGGTGAGGTCAAGGTGTTCGGCGGCGTCAGAAGGATCCTGCGGGGCGTCAAGGCACGCAATCCCGACGGTACGGTAAACTACACGGAGCTGGAGCTGATCTGATGGGCTTCAACGTCAGCTCCACAGTCAAGCTGGATATCCCCAAGCTGCACAAGCTCACCGTGACAGCGGTCAAGGCGCTGGAAATAACCACAGCCCTGTTGCTCAGCGAGGTCAAGAACGCGCAGGTGTTCCCGTTTAAAACAGGCAATCTGCAGAACGAGAGCACCTTCGCTGATTACGATGATTCAGAGCGCGGCGTGGCGCGTATCGTTTCCGATACCGTCTACGCCCGCCGCCTGTATTATCATCCCGAGTATCATTTCAATCATAAATACAACGCATATGCGCGGGGCAAGTGGTATGAGCCGTGGCTCCCGGGCGGCAGTCAGGAGAAATTTGTCGCTCAGGCATATGCGTCCGTATACAGAAAGGTGAGCGGCATATGATCGGTGTATATGACATCCTGATGTGGCTTAACAAGTCGCAGGCGTATCAGCAATACTTTGACGGCGGTTATTGCGGCAAGCTCGACAACAGCCGCGAGAAGGTGCTGGGCGTTTATCCCATGCGTCAGAGCGGCGAGCCCTACCGTGCGTTTCAGGCGCTTGAGAGCTATCAGAAGATCCCCGTCTCTCTCCTGATCCACTACAACAGGAACATAGACGACACCCAGCGTGCCGCTGACGCTGTCTTTCAGTTTTTGCGAACTCCGAGCCCTGCCGAGAATCTTCCTCTCGTTTCCAACGCGCTCAGAGTTCATCATATCGATTTCACGACCACGGAGCCGATCTTTGTCGGTACAGACGAGAAGGGCGTCTTTGAGTTCGTGATCGAATGCTTACTTTACATAGAAAAGGAGAATGAAAACATTGGCTAATGACAATAAGAAGTCAGGCGTTTTCCCTTGTTATGAAAACCAGTTTGCCGTTGGTGCTGCCGGTGAGACGACTCCCAGCGATACTATCGCCGATATGGAGACCTATGGCGTAGCCATCGAGAACGGCATCGAGGAGTGGCACTCCTACGGTGAAGAGGGCTGGGTCAAGCGTCTGATGACCGCCAAGAGCGTGAAGATTTCTGTCAAGGGCAAGCGCAACCTCGGCGACGCCGGCAACGATGATATCGCCTCCGTATGGATGGCAAACGGCCATGCTGCTGAGAGAAACTTCCTGTGGACTTTCCCCGACGGCAGTACGGTGCTCTTCAAGAACGCCGTCATCAACGTGACCGCGCTCAACGCCGCCGACGCGACAAACGTCGGTCCCCTCGAATTTGAGGTACAGAGCAACGGCAAGCCCGTTTATACGCCGGCTGCCTGAGCATCAACCAATATAGCGGAGTTATCGTGAGGTAGCTCCGCTATTTGATTTTATAAGGAGGTCAATCATGGCAAAGGTCATTGATATTACAGATAAACTGAATTTCGAGGAAGCGCCCAGTATCAGAATCAAGGGCGTTGATATCGAGATCAACAACAAGGCTGTGGATATGTTGAAGATCGCGCCCACGCTGAAGAAAGGGAAGATGGACGCCGCGGATATCTACACCCTGTATCAGACGCTTTTCTCTGAGGAAGCGCAGAAGAAGATCGAGGCGCTCAATCTCAATATGGAAGATTTCAGTACCGCGGTCGTACAGGCCACCTATGTTCTCGGTGATATCGCCGAGGGGGAAACGTTGACCCCGGCTATGACCTGATAGAGGACTATGACGTCATAGTCGCCTCTATGATGGCGCAGTACGGGGTCAGAATGTACTCGCCTGAATTTCGGGAGATGACCTGGGAGGAATTCAGATCGCTTTTGGTGGGCTTGAACGGAGACACTCCGCTCGGCAACCTCGTCAAGATTCGCTTGGAGGATGACGAGAAGATTCTGAAGCACTTCTCCGCAACACAACGTAAGATCCGCGATGATTGGCGCAGAGATCATCCCTGCGTCAATATAGACAAAGATGCTCACATGCAGTTCCTCGCTCAAATGCAGAGCTTCTTTAATAAGTGAGGTGGTTAATGAGTGAATATCGGCGAGATTGATCTTGATCTTGTCTTAAATAGTGATGAATTCAGAGGCGAAGTCAGGAATATCCAGAGTGAAGCAAATATAGCCGGTACGAAGATCTCTTCCGCTTTCAGCAAGATCGGCAAGGCGGTCTCGGCGGCTTTCTCTGTTGCGGCGGTCACCAGCTTTGTAAAAGCAGTCACCAAGAGCGCCGCGGAGGTACAGGCGGCGAATTCACAGTTTGTGCAAACCTTTGGCTCTATGAGCAATAGCGCCCGCGACGCCATGAAGAAGGTGGCTGACGAAAGCGGAATCGTGCAGAGCCGCCTCCAGGGCGTCGGTACATCCATCTTTGCGTTTGCAAAGACGACCGGCATGGATTCGGCAAGCGCACTGAGTATGATGCGGGAGGCGCTGCAGGTAACAGCCGACAGCGCCGCGTACTACGACCGCTCTCTGGAGGATACAGCCGAGAGCCTGAAAGCGTTCCTGAAGGGCAACTATGCAAACGACGCCGCGCTCGGTCTCTCCTGCACGGAGACGACACGGAACACGGCGGCGAATAAACTGTACGGAAAATCCTTTAAGGAGCTTTCGGAAGCACAGAAGCAGCTCACTCTGCTCCAGATGGTGAAGGACGCGAACGCGGCGTCCGGCGCGTTGGGACAGGCTGCCCGTGAATCCGATGGGCTTGAGAACGTTCTCGGCAACAGCGCTCGGTCACCTGATCGACGCCGCAAAGTACGCGGTTGACGAGTTAGGAAAGCTGTTCGGCTGGGAAACCGACGAGGAACAGAACGGTATGCAGGCGACCGGCGACGCGATCGAAGCCTCTGTTGAGAATCAGGAGGCGCTCACCGAGGAGGTCAAAAAGACCAACAAAGAGGTGGAGCGCGGCACAGCTTCCTTTGACAAGCTGAACGTGATCAGCCAAAGCGGCGGAGACAATGAGGATGACGCCTCGGATGTTTCCGGTGTGGGGAGCACTCCCTTTACCGCAATCACGCAAAGCTCCGAGAAAGCCGCGGATTCTATTTCCGACAGATTCAGGAGCATATTCCAAAACTTCTATGAAACCTCCGGCTTCAAGACCTTTGTGGAAAAGGTCAAGGGCGGTATCAACAGCGTCGATTGGAGCGCAATCGGGGAGAATTGCAAGAGTATTATCAACAGCTCCATTCCTATCGCAATAACCGGCTTTGACCAGATGAAGGAAGTCGGCTCGTCAGCGATGGGAGCGGTCGGTTCCGCTGTCAGCTCGATGATCACAACCTCCGGCAAGGCTGCTCAGACAGTCACCGGCGGTATTTCCACATGGCTGCGCCGCGATCAGGGAAAGATCCAGAGCTTCATCAAAACGATCGGCGGAAATTTCACTACAGGCTTCAACAATCTGAGCAAATTCTTTGACGGCTGGGGCGCTGTTGTCGGCGGCAGTATAGACCGCATGCGCCCCAGGGTAGAAGATGCGATCGCAGACCTCCTGTCCGGTGTGACGGATCTTGCGGGTGGGATCGGGACCGTCCTCTCCGGCGCGTTTGCCGAAGGGACCCGCGCTCTCTCCGACTGGATTGAGAACGACGCGCCCGAGATCAGCTTGTTTCTGGATAATCTCCAGAGCATGGGTGCGGACGTGCTCAGCTTTATCGGCGATGTTTTCGGCGACATAGGTAATGACCTGTCCGAGTGGTGGAACGGCGACGGTCAAGAGATCTTCGGCGGTATCTGCGACGCCTTCACGGATATCGGCACCACGCTGATGAACGTGTGGAACGATTGGATCAAGCCGGCGTGGGACGCTGTTGTCGGCGCGTTGCAGAGCGCGTG
>CACWTM010000129.1 GCA_902763855.1 uncultured Ruminococcus sp.
CTGGATCACCTTCAACGACATGACGGCGTTCACGTACTTCCTCAGCATCACGAGGCCGTTGTCCGTCCGGGTCAGGGTCTCCCCGGCGAACTTGTCCGCCGTCCGGCCGGACTGGAAGCCGAAGTTTTCGAAGACGGAAAAGGGCGCTTCCTCGGAGAGGATGTTCAGGTTCATGATGCCGGTCTGCTGGATCACGTGGTGGGAATAGTTCATCTTGTTGATGGTGACGGCGATCCTATTGGGCTGGCTGGTGACCTGGGCCACGGTGTTGACGATGAGGCCGTTGTCCTTCTTGCCGTCGTTGGAGGTGACGACATACAGACCGTAGCCGATGTTGAACAGCGCGGTCAGATCATTCTTATCCGCCTTCTCGCTGTCGTGAGCGACATAGTCCATGGTCAACTCCTCGCACAGCGCGTCGATCTCTTCCATGTTGAGATCGCTCAAAGCGGATTTGATATGGACGTTGTTGTCGGTATAGGTGATATGATTGCAGCCCTCAAGCATCTTGCGCATCGTTTTCTCGGCAAGCGGCGCCCAACAACCGTTCTCGATAAAGCCGACGGTCTTGTTCTGGAAATTGCGCTCGGTCAGATGGTTGATGAACTCGCGCATGAAGGGGAAGATATCCGCGTTATAGGTAGTGGTAGCAAGGACGATCTTGCCGTAGCGGAACGCATCCTCGACACACTCTGCCATATCCTCACGCGCCAGATCGTTGACAGCGACCTTCGGGCAGCCTGCCGCGCGGAGCTTGTCCGCGAGGATCTCAACCGCCTTTTTGGTGTGACCGTAAACAGAGGTATAAGCGATCATGATGCCTTCGGTCTCTACGCCGTAGCTTGACCACGTGTTGTACAGATCAAGGTAGTATCCGAGGTTTTCGGAGAGCACGGGTCCGTGGAGCGGACAAATGGTCTGAATATCCAGCCCTGCCGCCTTTTTGAGAACATTTTGCACCTGCTTGCCGTACTTGCCGACGATGCCGATGTAGTAGCGGCGGGCTTCACACGCCCAGTCCTCGTCCACATCCAGCGCGCCGAACTTGCCGAAGCCGTCTGCGGAAAACAGAACCTTATCGGTGCTGTCATAGGTCATCAGAACCTCGGGCCAGTGAACCATCGGTGCGCCGACGAAATTCAGCACATGCTTGCCGAGCTCTAAGGTATCTCCCTCTTTCACGACGATCCGTCTGCCCTCATAATCGGTGCCGAAGAAATTCTGCATCATCGCAAAAGCTTTAACGGACGATACAACGGTCGCCTCGGGATACGCGTTCAGGAAGTTGTCGATATTCGCGCTGTGGTCAGGCTCCATATGCTGAACCACCAGATAATCCGGCTTTCGGTCGCCCAGAGCGGCTTTGATATTGCTCAGCCATTGGTCGCCGAAATGCTGATCCACAGAATCCATGATCGCGATCTTCTCGTCGACGATCGCGTAGGAATTGTAAGCCATACCGTTGGGAACGATGTACTGACCTTCAAACAGGTCGATGTCATGATCGTTCACACCGATGTACTTAATATCGTTTGTAATGAACATGGGAATCACTCCTCAAATAATAGTCACCATAAGTATAAAGGAAAATCGGTCAAAATGCAACAATGTATTGAAAAGTTTTTGCGCTTTTGTTATAATATTTTCACAAAGCAGCACAACACTGCATCCGGTTCCGCATTTTGACAGCAAAGGTCGCATCAACGGCGGGATCAGGCGAAAACAAACCTAACGGAAGGACAAGGTACCATGGCAGGCAAATCAAGCTGTGAATTTTGCGCATACTATAATTATAACGAAGCGTTTGACGATTACGAATGTGAGGTCAATCTCGACGAAGATGACCTCGCGCGGTTCATGAGTGGAACGGATTCGAGCTGTCCGTATTTCAGGTTCTCCGATGACTACAAAATTGTAGAAAAACAAAACTGACGCGTGCGTTACGCGCGCGTCTTTGTTCCGCTATTTGAAGTCCATTCACTGACAATCAACGGCGTGAGCAGCCGTCAGCAATTAACTTTACAGAAAGAACTTGCATTTATGAAACAAAAACTCAAGCTATGCTTACAACTCTTCCTCGCTTTTATGAAGATCGGCGTCGTCACCTTCGGCGGCGGCTACGCGATGATCCCGATCATCGAGAACGAGATCACCGACAAAAAGGGCTGGATCAGCGCTGACGACCTCTTGGAGGTTGTCGCCATCTCTGAGACCACCCCCGGGCCCATCGCCATATGCTCGGCAACCTTCATCGGTTACAAAATCGCGGGCGTGCTCGGCGCGTTTGCGGCAACCTTCGGCGTTGTTTTGCCGTCGTTTGTCATCATCTATCTGATCTCGCTCTTCTTAAGAAGGTTCGAAGAACTGGAATTTGTCAAATACGCCTTTTTCGGCATCCGAGCCGGTGTACTGGCGCTGTTAATCAAAGCGGTCGTTTCCATGTTCAAAAAAGCGCCCAAGAACATCGTCGCCTACATCATCATGGCAGGATCCTTCGTGACGGTGGCGTTCTTCTCGGCCAACGTCATCATCGTTATCCTGGCGGCGGCTGTCACCGGCATTGCGGCAACCCTGATCGCGAAGAAAGCGGGGAAAGAGCTATGAGCGAGTTATTGCTGCTGTTTCTCGAATTTTTCAAGATGGGCGCGCTGACCTTCGGCGGAGGCTACGCGATGATCCCTTTTATCGAGGAGACCGTTCTACGTCACGATTGGATGACCACGCGCGAGCTGGTCGACTTCATCGCCGTCTCCGAGAGCACTCCCGGCGCGTTTGCCGTCAACATCTCCACCTACATCGGCAGTGAGATCGGTGGGTTTTTAGGCGCGCTACTCGCCACCCTGGGGCTGGTACTTCCGCCGTTCATCATCATCCTTTTGATCGCGAAGGTCTACGAAAAGATCAAGCAGAACACCATCGTAAAAGGCGCGATGCTGGGACTCAAAAGCACCGTCGTCGGACTGATCGCAGCGACGGTACTGTCCGTCGGTATGGAAGTATTTTTCTCAACCGGAATTAAAATAGAAGTATTTCAAACAGCGAATTTCTATGTCTCCCTCATCATTTTTGCCGTCGCGCTCTTTTTACTGCTTTACAAAAAAATCAATCCCATCCTGATTATCGGCGGGTCAGCAGTTGTCGGAATCATCGCGGGTTACACCGGACTGATCCGCGTATAGGCGGATTGTGTCTTTCAAAATGGTGTTTTGCCTATTTTTTCCAAAAAACTGTTGCAATCTACATTCTGATTTGGTATGATTAACGTATCAGGTTATTCTTTGAATAACAAATCAAAAGGAGAGTGTAAGAATGATTAAAAAGTTTTGTGCTGAATTTATCGGCACAGGCGTACTGGTACTGCTGGCATGCGGTACCGCAACCGTGCTGAATTGCTCGCCCGAGCATCCCGGCGCGTATATCCTGACGGCACTTGCGTTCGGTCTGGTCATCGTCGCGATGGCTTACTCCATCGGCAACGTATCCGGCTGTCACATCAACCCGGCTGTCTCGATCGGCGTGTTGCTCAGCGGCGGCATGACTGTCAGCGAGTTCTTTGTTTACATTATCGCCCAGTTCCTGGGTGCGTCCGCAGGCGCGGCTGTTCTGGGACTGATGGTCGGCTTTAATACAAGCCTCGGCTGCAACGCGTGGTATCACGGCAGCTGGAAGCGTTCTCTGCTGATCGAAGCGATCCTGACCTTTGTTTTTGTCCTCGCCATCCTCGGCGTAACCTCCAAGAAGAAGTTTGAGAACATCGTGGGCATGGTCATCGGCATGACCCTGACGCTGGTTCACATCTTCGGCATCTACTTCACCGGCACCTCCGTCAACCCCGCGCGTTCCTTCGGCCCCGCGCTGATGAAAGCTTTTGCGGGCGACGCTACCGCGCTCTCTCAGTACTGGGTCTTCCTGGTAGCTCCGCTGGTAGGCGGCGCTCTGGCGGCTCTGGTATTCAGATTCCTGATTAAGAGCAAGGAAGCGGAATAATCAATTTCCTGTAAACAACAACTCCCCGATCATTGAGACCGGGGAGTTTTCTTATACGCTTCAATTGACGATCAGAGCAGGGGGCTGAGCCACATCAGCGGAGCCAGCTCGGAGTATTTGCGGCCGTGCGCCTTCGCGACATTTTCGTTGGTGATCTTGCCGAGATAGCAGTTCACGCCGCTTGCGATGACCTCGTTCTTCTTGCAAGCTTCCTCCAGACCGTTCTCGGCGATCTGCAAGCCATAGCGCAGGGTTGCGTTTGTCAGCGCGATGGTGCTGGTTCTCGGAACAGCGCCGGGCATGTTGCCGACACAGTAATGCACCACACCGTCCTCGATATAAACAGGGTTATCGTGTGTAGTAACACGGCTTGTTTCACCGCAGCCGCCCTGGTCGATTGCGACGTCAACAAACACCGCGCCGTCCTTCATCTCGGGCAGATACTTTTTCTTAAAGAGCTTCGGGGTGGAAGCGCCGGGGATCAGCACGGAACCGATCACCAGATCAGCGTCCTTGAGCACGCGCTCAATGTTGCTGTCGGTGCTGACAAGCGTTTGAATATGCGCGCCGAAGAGGTTATCGAGCTCTTCCAGCCGCTTGAGGTTGATATCGAGGATCGTAACATTCGCGCCCATACCGACCGCGATCTTGCAGGCGTTCAGGCCTACCGTACCGCCGCCGAGGATGACAACATTCGCCTTAGGCGTACCGGGAACGCCGGCGAGCAGAATGCCTTCGCCGCCGAAACGCTTCTCCAGATATTTTGCGCCCTCCTGAATCGACAGACGACCGGCAATCTGAGACATCGGCGCCAGCAGCGGAAGAGAATTGTCTGTCTCCTGCAAAGTCTCATATGCGACCGCCTTGACCTTGCCGTCAAGCAGCGCGTCCATCTGCTTCTCATCAGCCGCAAGATGGAGATATGTATAGAGGATCAAACCCTCACGGAAGAAGCCGTACTCTTCCTCGAGCGGCTCCTTAACCTTAACCATCATATCAACAGAGCTCCATACGTCAGCGGCGTTGTCGATCATCGTCGCGCCCGCGCTGACATACTCGTCGTCCGCAAAGCCCGAACCCACGCCCGCGCTCTTCTCGATATAGACTTCGTGACCGGCCGCGACATACGAAGCGACGTTATCAGGAGTCAGACCGACGCGGAACTCATTATTTTTGATTTCTTTGACACATCCGATTTTCATAAAAATACCTACCTTTCCATCAAAGCATCATACATTGGTATGCCTGAATTGCATAAATTATAACACGATAATAATACAGAATATGACTGTCAATAATGTTCTGTAATCGAAAAAACGCCGAAAATCGTCAAATTATACAATTCAGACATGATCCATACATATAAATTCACTAAAAACGAGCCGCCAATCTGCTGATTTACAGCTCGCGCTTGATACTGTCGATCGCGCCTTTTTCGATGCGGCTGACCTGTGCCTGAGAGATCCCGATCTCCTCGGCAACCTCAGTCTGTGTTTTTCCGCGAAAATACCGCAGGGACAAAATCTGCTTCTCCCGATCGCTGAGCTTCTTG
>CACWTM010000130.1 GCA_902763855.1 uncultured Ruminococcus sp.
TTTGACGGCCCGATCGACAAGTTCTTAAAGCCCGGCGACAGGGAAGAACTGATAAGCCGCAACGGCTCCAAGGCAGGCGACGTCATCTACTTCATCGCCGACACCGCCGCCGACGCGCCCAAGCTCGCGGGTCAGATTCGTACCGAGGTCGCGACCCGTCTTGACCTGATCGACAAGACCCGTTTCGAATTTTGCTTCATCGTCGATTTCCCGATGTTTGAGCAGGATGAAGAGAGCGGTCAGATCATTTTTACCCACAACCCCTTCTCTATGCCGCAGGGCGGTATGCAGGCGCTGTTGGAAAAGGACCCCTGCGACATTCTCGCGTACCAGTACGACATCGTTTGCAACGGCGTCGAGCTCAGCTCCGGCGCTGTCCGTAACCACGACCTCGATATCATGGTCAAGGCGTTCTCCATCGCGGGCTATACCGAGGATGACCTCAAGAGCAAGTTCCGTTCCCTCTATACCGCGTTCCAGTACGGCGCACCGCCTCACGCGGGCATGGCGCCCGGCGTCGACCGCATGCTGATGCTTATGACCGAAGAAGAGAATATCCGCGAGGTCATCGCGTTCCCGATGAACTCTAACGCCCAGGACGTTCTGCTCGGCGCACCGGGCGAGGTCAGCGAACAGCAGTTAAGAGAAGTGCATATCAAGCTCAGATAAAACCGAAAGGATGAAAACTATGATTACCAGAGAAGATATCGAGAATATCGCCCTGTTGTCAAAGCTCTTTGTCGACGAAAAGGATATCGACGGTCTGACCGAAGAAATGCAGAAGATCGTCGCTTTTGCCGACACCATCAACAGCGTCGATGTCAAGACCGGCGAGTTTGACAATATCAATAATCTGTCCAACGCCTTCCGCAAGGATGAGGTCAAAGAATCCTTACCCGTCGAGGAGATCCTGAAAAACGCCCCCGAACAGGCGGAGGATCACTTCCTCGTCAGAAAGAGAGCGTAAGATGGGACAGATCAAAAGAATCCATGACATGCTGGTCAATAAGGAGATCTCCTGCGTTGACCTGACCAAAAAATATTTAGAAGCGATTGAAAATTCTAATAAAGAATTAAACGCATATATTACCGTGACCCCCGAGGTTGCTTTGGAACAGGCGAAAAAGGTCGATGAAAAGCTCGCGAACGGCGAAGAGATCGGTATGCTCGAGGGCGTCCCGATGACCCTCAAGGACAACATCTCCACCAAGGGTATCGCCACCACCTGCGCGTCCAAGATCCTCACCGGCTACAAGCCCATCTACGACGCGACCGTCTACGAGCTGCTTCAAAAAGAGGGCGTTGTCATGCTGGGCAAGACCAACATGGATGAGTTCGCGATGGGCTCCTCCTGCGAGACCTCCTACTACGGCGGCGCGAAGAATCCCCACAGCCTCGATCATGTTTCCGGCGGTTCATCCGGCGGCGTCGCGTCGGCTGTCGGCGGCAATCTTGCCGTTTACGGTCTTGGCTCCGACACCGGCGGCTCCATCCGTCAGCCCGCGTCCTTCTGCGGTATCGTCGGATTAAAGCCCACCTACGGCGCGGTATCGCGTTACGGCTTGATCGCCTATGCTTCTTCCTTCGACCAGATCGGGCCGATTACTCACGACGTAGAGGACGCGGCGATCGTTTTTGACGCGATTGCGAAGTACGACGACCGCGACTCCACCTCCCAGGGCAGCGAGCCGACGCTCCCGACTTTGAAGGAGGATATCAAGGGCAAAAGGATCGGTATTGCGCGCGAGTACCTCGACGGCGTCCGCAAGGACGTCAAGCAGGCGGTGCTGGACGCCGCGAAAGCCTACGAGGAAATGGGCGCCGAGATCGTTTATTTTGATCTCCCCGAGCTGAAATTCGCTTTGCCCTGCTACTATATCCTCGCGATGGCAGAGGCTTCTTCGAACCTCGGCCGCTATGACGGCATTCGTTACGGCTTCAAAGCCGAGCATTATAACGGCACTCACGACATGATTTGCCGCACCAGATCTGAGGGATTCGGCAAAGAGGTTCAGCGCCGTATCCTGATGGGTACCTATGTGCTGTCCGCGGGCTACTATGACGCGTATTACAAGAAGGCGGTTAACCTGCGCGGCGCGATCGTCGAGGCGTTTGACCGCGCGTTTGAGCTTTGCGACGCGATCTTAGCGCCGACCGCTCCCGTGACCGCATTTGAGAACGGCTATCTCTTCGGTGAAGAGACCGACCAGATCGAACAGTACCTTTCCGATATCTGCACCGTACCGGTCAACACCGCGGGTCTGCCCGGCGTGTCCATCCCCTGCGGCGTAGATGACAAGGGCCTGCCCATCGGTATGCAGCTGATCGGCAAGAAATTTGATGAGAAAACTATCCTCAACCTTGCGTACAAATATGAGCAGGCTGAGAGCAAATTTATCGAAACGAAGTGGGGTGTTAAGCTGTGAAATATGAACTGGTAGCGGGCTTTGAAACCCACGTTGAACTACAGACCAACACCAAGATTTTCTGTTCCTGTACCACCAAATTCGGCGGCGACCCCAACACTCACTGCTGTCCCGTCTGTATCGGTTTGCCCGGTACGCTCCCAAAGCTCAACGAGCGCGTGGTAGAGTACGCGATCATGGCGGGTCTCGCGACCGACTGCGAGATCGCCGAGATCGCCAAGATGGACAGAAAGAACTACTGCTATCCCGATCTGCCCAAGGCGTATCAGATTTCCCAGTACGACAAGCCCCTGTGCGAGCACGGTCATATTCAGCTGTCTAACGGCAGAAAGATCAGGATTCTCCGTATCCATATCGAAGAGGACGCCGGCAAGCTGATTCACAACCACGGCGATACCTACGTCGACTACAACCGCGGCGGCGTACCGCTGATCGAGATCGTCACCGAGCCGGATTTCCGCAGTATCGACGAAGCGAAGGAGTACGTCGAAAAGCTCCAGCAGGTTATGCGTTACATCGGCGTGTCCGACTGCCGCATGCAGGAAGGCTCCATGCGCTGTGACGTCAATATCTCCGTCCGTCCCGAGGGATCTGAGAAACTCGGAACCCGTACCGAGATCAAGAACATGAACTCCATCACTAACATCGCCAAGGCGATGGAATACGAGTTTGAGCGACAGGTTGACCTGATTGAGAGCGGCGGCGAGGTTGTGCAGGAAACCCTCAGATACGACGACGCCACCGGCACTACCTCTTCCATGAGATCGAAAGAGGACGCTCACGACTACCGCTATTTCCGCGAGCCCGATCTCGTGACTATACACGTTCCGCGTGATAGAGTGACAGAAATACAAGCACGCTTGCCGGAGCTTCCTCAGAAGAAGCTGCAGCGTTATATCGAAGAGTACGATATCCCTGAGAAAGACGCGGCACAGCTGACCAAGTACCGCAGTATCTCCGAGTACTTTGATAAGGCGAGCGAGGGGCTGAAATCTCCGAAAACCGCTTCCAACTTTATCATCGGTCAGATCTTCCGTCGCTTAGAGACCGAGGCAGATAAAGAGAAGCTCGATATTTTGACCTCGGCTGACCAGCTGAACGAGCTGTGCAAGCTTTTAGAGAGCGGCAAGCTCAAGAACAACCTCGCCAAAAAGGCGCTCGACAAAATGCTTGATTCCGGCAAACCCGTGACCGAGTTTGTCAGCGAGTCCGATATGGCGGGTCTTGACGACGCGACCCTGACCGAGTATTGTCAGAACGCGATCAACGCCATGCCCGCGGCGGTTGCCGACTACAAGAGCGGCAAGGAAAAGGCGCTCATGGCGGTGCTCGGCAACGTCATGAAGCAGAGCCGCGGCAGAGCAGACGCCGCGTCCGTCACCGCTAAGCTGAAAGAGCTGATAGGCTAACGAAATAAGCGCTCCGCAAGGGGCGCTTTTTGCGTTACAGGAAAATACTCGTTTCCGTAAAGCAAAAAAGAGATTTGTGTGCCCTATCCCAAGTGCCGATAAATGTCCGATATAATTCTAATAAAGAAAAATCCCCGAAGATGTGTGCAGCATCTTCGGGGTTCTTTATCTTGTGAATTTACTTTGTCAGCTTCGCGTAGGTTTTTGACACGAACTTGTCCGCGTCAACGGTGAAGCGCGTGTGCTTACCTTTGCCGATCAGTCCGTTGTTGTCAAAAACCTCGATCTCAAAGTCGAGCCGTCTGCCGTCACATGCGACCAGCTTGCTTTTGCACAGGATACTCGCGCCGATAGGGGAGGCTGCCAGGTGTTCGACGTCAACCTTAGTCCCTACCGAGGTGATACCCTCGCCCAAGCGATCTTCAACCGATTCGGCACAGCAGCCTTCGATCAAGGCGATCATCGACGGGGTCGAGAAGACCCTCAGCGTACCGCTGCCCATCGCGATCGCGGTGTTCTCAATTGTGACCGCAACGGATTTTTCATTTGTTAAGCCGATGGTAAGTTCGGACATCAATAACACTCCTTATCAGCGCAGATGTGTAAAAGAACAGTCAGCGACAGTCTGTCTTTGTCCCGCCGTTTATCAAACGACAGAGAACATCAAGTCGGCAAAAGACGGAAAAAAGACACGCGTGTCATTCGTATTCTACGACGTTGACCCAGCGCTCGAGGAACTCCTGTTCGCTCTCCTTGCCCTTGACGCTCTGGGTACAGGCGACGATGGGCATCCAGCGCTGCACATACTGTTTTGCGGTATCGGTCTTTTTGCAGAAGAGGTTGAGGTACTTCTCCGCTACTTCGTCCATACCCTTGAGGCAGAACAGCATGTAGGTGCGCGCGGCGTCGGCGGCGGCGTTACCCTGGGTAACATGTGACCAGTCGAGGATATAATAGCTCTCGCCCGGGGTGATGATGATGTTCGAGGGCGTGAAATCGCCGTGACAGATCTTCTGGTGATCCTTCATGCTGTCCAGACGGGTGTGCAGCTCGTAGCGCGTGGTCGCGTCAAAGCGGCTTGCCGAAATTTTGCGGTTAAATTTATCCTTGATCTTGTTGAGCAGGGGAGCTTTTTTGCTGAAGATCTCTTTCTGGATGTTGACGAACAGATCGAGGTACTCGTCGAGCTTGTCGGGATTCTCTTCCATCAGCTGTGCGAGGGTCTTGCCGGGGATATACTCGGTGCGGATCGCCCACTTGCCGTCGATCTTGCTGACTTCCAGAAGCTTCGGAACTTTCAGCCCGGTCTCTTCGATACGCGCCTGATTCAGCGCTTCGTTGAGGATATCGGCCTTGCTGAAATCGCTGTCGAACACCTTGAGGACGGTGTCGCCGTCTTTATAGATGACTTTCTTACTGCGCTGTGCCAAAATCTCATAATTAGTATCGCTCATGGTGTACCTCCTTATACGTCTTTATGCTCGCCGTAGTAGGCGTTCAGATACATCTGCTTGATCTCGGA
>CACWTM010000131.1 GCA_902763855.1 uncultured Ruminococcus sp.
GGGGCTGTCGCAAAACGGAAAGCTTTGCGGCAGCCCTATTTATTGAGTCTCTAACATTGTTTATCATCATATCATTAGCAATATGCAATCGCAGTGAATCAGAGGGCGTTGAAAAACGCTCTCTTTTTGGTTTCCATGTTGAAAACTTTTCGGTTTTACGCAGCCTCCTGATTAAATAGTTCCAAGCCTAAACGTTTGTAAATCGTTCGGTTATGCAGTTTATTGATGTTGAAGGAAAAAGCAATCAGAAAAAACTGTGTTTCAGTCTTTGCCTTACCTCTGGTTAAGAAACGTCTGAAATCTCTGTCTTGCTTGACAATCCCAAAAGCTCCCTCTACTTGTATGGAGCGATTCCGGCGAAGGATGTTTCCTTCATCGGCGGTGATTCTCTCTGCGGCTTGAGCTTTTTGTCTTGCCATTGTTTTGGAAAAGGAAATCTTTCTGTTTTCATACTTACCTTTGTAGCACTTCTCGCGGTGAGGACATCCCTCGCAGCTTTCACAGATGTAATAGCTCTTTACGACCTCATAGCCGTTCTCTGTTTTCCTTGTACCGTCATAGGCGTGGTTCAGCCTTTTACCGTTTGGGCAGGTGAAGTAATCTCTGATCTCGTCATAGATGAGATTCTCGACCCGGTAGATATTCTTTTTGTATTTCTTCGTTTTGCGGATCTCATAGTCGGCAGGCTTGATGTACGCGTTTTGTCCATTCTCTTCCAGATAAGTGTAGTTCTCCTCGCTGGCATATCCCGCGTCGGCTATGATGTTTGTATATTTCCTTCCGATGTTATTTCTCAGGCGTTCCAAAAACGGTATGAGTGTTGTTGTATCCGTCGGATTAGAATACAAACCTACTCCGACGATGTACTCACTTTCTACTCCGATCTGAACATTGTAAGCCGGCTTTAGCTGACCGTTCCTCATATGGTCTTCTTTCATTCGCATAAAGGTCGCGTCAAGATCGGTTTTGGAATAGCTGTTTCGTGTACCGAGGATCACTTGGCTTTCATGGTATTTCTCTATTCTTTCCAAGTAGTCATAAATACGATCATAGTCCCTTTGTATCTCTGTTTTGCGTTTCCCTTTACCATATACAAATTGTATTCCCAACAAGTCTCTCGCTTTGAGTAGGAAGTCTACTACATCCACTAATGACGCTGTTTCGGACAATCCATACTTTTCACACAGTTCCGGTAACTCCTGATTGATCTTTGCGTTGAGCTTTTGCAGATTCTTTTCGACTGTCTTCGCCCAGACGAAGGTATATCTATTCGCGTTTGCTTCTATCTTTGTACCGTCGATGAAGATGTTATTGAACTTGATCTCCCCAAGCTCATGCAGCTTCATGACCAGCTGAACAAACAATTCTTCTATGACGTCTGTCAGACGCTCATTCTGAAAACGCGCGATAGTAGCGTGGTCGGGCGCGGACTCTCCCTGCAGCAGCCACATAAACCTTACGTCGGTTTTACAAGCTTGCTCGATTGCTCGGCTGGAATAGATGCGGTTCATGTACGCGAATACCAGTATTTCAAACATAACTGCGGGATCGATTGCCCGCCAGTGTCTGAGATATTCATCATACAACCGTGTGTAATCTAATGTGTCACATATTTCAACGAGTTTCCATACCGGGTCGTTCTCGTCGATTAATACTTCATAATTTATTGGTAAAACCAGTTGATTTCTGTTTCTCATCATTGTATAATTACCTTGCTTTCTGTGTGGTTTCTTTTAGCAATTAAATTATACTATGAAAGCACTGACCGGGCAACCCTTTCGGGCTGCCCGGTTCAGTTTTTAGGGTCATCTTAGTGCGACAGCCCCGCAACCCTTTCGGGCTGCCCGGTTCAGTTTTTAGGGTCATCTTAGTGCGACAGCCCCTTTGTTTTTTATCTTGTGTATCTGAAAAGAGAACTCAGAATGAAACAGTCATTCCTAATTCCTCATTCCTAATTCCTAATTCAAACAACCCCCAGCTTTTCCAGCGCCTTTGCGATGCCGTCGTGGTCGCAGTCGTCCGTCACCATGTCGGCGACCTGTTTGAGCGCTTCCTCCGCGTTGCCCATCGCGACGCCCATCCCTGCGCGCTGTATCATGCGGATGTCGTTGTAGCTGTCGCCGAACGCGACCGCCTCGCTGATGTCGATGCCCGCGTCGTCACAGATCGTCTGCAGCCCGTAGCCCTTGTCCACGCCCTTCGGCATGACCTCTAAGAACCACGGCGCAGAGAGGTAGATGTCCACCTCGTTGCCGAGCGCCGCGATCAGCTTTGCCTGCAGCTCCTGCAATTCCTCCGGCTCGCCCGCGAGCAGATACTTGTGGATGTGCCAGTCGATGAAGCCCGGCAGATCGTCCACGAGATTCAGCGGCAGACCGATCACGTCGCTCTCGATGTGCGTGTAGGCGTTGACCTTTTTGTCGGCGTAGATCACGTCGCCCTTGTGCACCATCGCGGTGACGTTCGTCGGGCGCAGGAACTCATACACCGGCTTGATGTAGCGGTCGGGGAGATAGCTTTTCCCGATCAGCTCATTCCTGCTGTTCATGATCGCGCCGCCGTTGAAGCCCATGTAGTAGCCGCCGTAGCGGAACACGTCCAGCATCTTCGCGTAGGGTTTCACACCGTAGGGCAGTCTCCCGGACGCGACCGCAACCTTCACGCCGTTTTCCTGCGCTTTTATGAGCGCGTCGTGAGTGATGGGGGAGAGCTCTTTTTTCTTGTTCAGTAACGTGTCGTCAATGTCGAGCGCGATCAGTTTATAGGGCATAACACACCTCAAGGGATCATAGGATTTTCTTATAATGTACCACAGGAAACCCGTTTTCGCAAGCGAAAATCCCGCTCCAATCGCAGAGAAATCACGACTTCATGTTGAAAATACTATCCAAATTGGTCAAATCTGCCTAAAACTCAGAAAAGTGATTGAAATATCGGCAAAAATATGGTATAGTATTTAATGAATAACTACGACTTATAGGATTATGTTTTTTATCAATCGAAAGGAGCTGATGATCATGCAGACTTCCGTCCTGGAGCGTTTGGACGCTTCTGCCGCCGCATATGCGGATAAGGTGATGTTCAAGGATCCCGATAGCAGTCTGACCTTCTCTCAGTTCGACGCGCTGACCCGCCGTATCGGTACGGCGCTGTCCCGCGTCGCTAATGCCGGCGAGCCTGTCGCCGTGATGTCCGGGCGCCACGTCCTGACTCCCGCCTGCTATCTGGGCGCGGTTCGCGCGGGCTGCTTCTATGCCCCGATCGACGGCGATATGCCCAAGGCGCGCCTTAACCAGATCCTCTCCGTCATCCAAGCCCCGACCATGCTCGTTGATCAGGCACATTTTGAAATGGCAAAGACCCTTGATTTCGACGGTACGCTCGTCGTGCTGGAGGAGATCATGGATACCCCCGCGGATGAAGCAGTGCTCAGCGCGCGCGCCGCGACCCTGACCTGTACCTCTCCGCTCTACGTCATCTTCACCTCCGGCTCGACCGGAAAGCCCAAGGGCGTTATCACCTCCCACCTCTCCCTGATGACCTATATCGACAGCGTCTCTAAGGTGCTCGACATCAACGATACCGATATCATGGGCAACCAAAGCCCGCTCGACTATATCGCCGCCGTGCGTGATATCTATTTCCCGATCAGCAGGGGCGCGTCCACCTTCATCATCCCGAAGAACGAGTTCGCCGTCCCGACCGCGCTGTTCGGTACCCTCAACCGTGAGAAGATCACCGCGCTGTGCTGGAGCGTTGCGGGCGTGGAGCTTCCCGCGAAGCTGGGCGCCTTTGACGAAGGCAAGCCGGAATATCTGAAGAAGCTCTGCTTCTCCGGCTCCGTCATGCCCTGCAAGTACCTGAAGATCTGGCAGGAGAATCTGCCCGACGTGCTCTACGTCAACCAGTACGGTCCCACCGAGGCGACCGCCTCCTGTACCTATTATGTGGTGAGGGAGAGGGTAGAGGACGACACCGTCCTTCCGATCGGCAAGCCGTATGATAACTATAAGATTATGCTGCTCAGCGACGACAACACTCCCACCCCCGACGGCGAGATCGGCCAGATCTGCGTCAGCGGCCCCATCCTCGCGCTCGGCTACTACGGCAACAAAGAGGTCACGGACGCTTCCTTTATCCAGAATCCGCTGAACCCGAACTACCGCGAGCTGATCTATAAGACAGGCGACCTCGGCAGATGGGCTGAGGACGGCAACCTGATGTTCCACGGCAGAATGGACAGACAGATCAAGCACCTCGGCCACCGCATCGAGCTGGGCGAGATCGAGGAGACAGCCCGCAAGGTCGAGGGTGTGAAGGACTGCTGCGCCCTCTATCATAAGGAGAAGGCGACCCTCTACCTGTTCTATACGGGAGAGGCGACCTCCAAGGAGATCGTCCTCTACTTCCGCGCGAACATGCCCGCCTTCATGGTTCCCCGCAAGCTCGTGAACCTCGAGGCTCTGCCCGCTCTTCCCAACGGCAAGACCGATATGCAAACGCTGAAAACCTATTTTAAATAAATCTTGTTTACAATGTCATTGCGAGGCTCTTTAGGGCCGTGGCAATCCCACAAAGAGGGACGCTTCGTTTCTTTTTTGTGAGAATGACAAATCATATATAAAAGGAGTAACAATCATGAAAGAATTAATGGAAATCTTAGAGGAACTCAGACCCGACGTAGACTTTGAGAACGAGACCGCGCTGATCACCGACGGCATCCTCGATTCCTTCGACATCGTCGCCCTTGTCGGCGAGCTGAACGACGCCTTCGATATCGAGATCAAGCCCAACAACCTTGTCCCCGAGAACTTCAACTCCGCCAAGGCGATGATGGCGCTGATCGAAAAGCTCCAGGACGAATAATAAGGGCTCCCTTTCTCCGAGTGCTTTTGCAGGGCGGGGGTACCCCCGTTGGGGGAATGTCCGAAGGACAAGGGGAGGAGCCGTCTCCAGCGAGGAATGCTCCCCCCGAGACCTTCATTATCTTTTCCGAACAGGACTGATACATATGAATATTCAGAAACTAAGGGAGCTCCTGCCCCGCGTAGGGACCCCCTCTTATATCTTTGACCTTGACGCGTTTGAACAGCGCGCTCTACAAGTGAAGGAAGCCTTCGGCGAGAACATCGGACTGTGCTTCTCCATCAAGGCGAACCCCTTCCTGCTCGGCAGACTGCCTTCCGTGTTCGACAAGATCGAGGTCTGCTCTCCCGGCGAGCTGACCGTCTGTGAGCGCACCGGCTCCGACATGAGCACGGTGATCTTCTCCGGCGTGAACAAGGGCTATCCCGACGTGGAGCGCGCGGCTGACGACAACGTCGGCGCCTTCACCGCAGAAAGCCCCCTCCACCTCGAGCTGATCAACGACGCCGGCGTGCGCCGCGGCAGGGTGTTCGACCTCCTGCTCCGCGTGACGGACGTCAAGGGCGGCAGCCAGTTCGGCATGAGCGAGGAGGCTGTATTCGACCTCATCCGCCGCCGCGACGAATTCAAGGGCGTCCGCATCGTCGGTCTGCACTACTTCACCGGCACCGCCAAGCGCAAGGCAAAGCCCATCGAGAAGGAGTGCGACTACCTGATCGACCTCGTCTCCCGCATCAAGAGCGAGCTTTCCTTCACCGTCGAGCGCATCGAGTACGGCACAGGCCTCGCGGTCGACTATTTCTCCGAGACTGCCGACGCCGAGGAAGCCGAGCGCCTCTACTCCATCGTCCCGAAGCTCCGCGAGCTTTCCGAGGTCGCCGCGCTGACCGTCGAGATGGGTCGCTTCTTCGCCGCCACCTGCGGCTATTACCTGACCCGCGTCGTCGATACCAAGACCAATTTCGATATCAACTACGCCATCGTCGACGGCGGCATGAACCAGCTCAAGTATAACGGTCAATTGCAAGGTATGCAGATCCCCGAGATCCTCCACCTCTCCGACAGAGAAGCAGAAGGAGAAGAAAAACCCTGGACGCTCTGCGGCTCCATCTGCACCACCGCCGACGTCCTCGCACGCAACGCGATGTTCACCGACCTGCGTGTCGGCGACGTCCTCGTGTTCTGCCGCACCGGCGCCTATTCCTGCATGGAGGGCATCTCCACCTTCCTCAGCCGCGAGCTGCCCGTGATCGCCGAGTACAGCGAGCGCGAGGGTCTTCGCATCCTCCGCGAGCGCCTGTATTCCGACGAGCTGAACACGCCCCGCAGATGACAAAAGATTTCTGAACATAAAGGTTTCTTATGACGTATACATCATTTAATTTTCTTTTATTCGTACTCGCGACAGTGGTGATCTATTTCATCCTGCCGTGGAAGAAATACCGCTGGACGGTCCTGCTCGTCGCGAGCTGTGTGTTCTACGCGCTTGCGAGCTACAAGTACGCCGCCTTCATCATCTTCACCTCGCTGAGCACCATGCTGATCGCCCTATGGCTGGAAAAGGTCAACAAAAAGGGCAAGGCGCTCCTCAAGGAGAAGAAGGGCGAGTGGGACAGAGAGCAGAAGAAGGCGTTCAAGGACAAGCAAAAGACCAAGAAGCGCTGGATCATGGCGCTGTGCCTGATCCTCAACTTCGGCATCCTCGCTTTCCTGAAATACTTCAACTTCTTCGCAGGCTCTCTGAACGACATCCTCGGCTCCTTCGGTGTGAGCTTCTCCGCCCCGATGCTCAAGCTCTTCCTCCCGCTCGGTATCTCCTTCTACACCTTCCAGAGCATGGGCTACATCGTGGATATCTACCGCGAGAAGTTTGAGGCACAGCGCAACCCCTTCAAGTTCCTGCTGTTCGTCTCCTTCTTCCCGCAGATCATCCAGGGACCGATCAGCCATTACGACCAGCTTGCTCCCCAGCTTTTTGAGGGTCACGATTTCGATTTCACCCGCTTCAAATACGGCTGTGAGCTGATCCTCTGGGGCTTCTTCAAGAAGCTCGTGATCGCCGACCGCGCGGT
The DNA here is from genome assembly GCA_902763855.1 of uncultured Ruminococcus sp. Lineage (GTDB taxonomy): Bacteria > Bacillota > Clostridia > Oscillospirales > Acutalibacteraceae > Ruminococcoides. The sequence continues at coordinate 6,939 of CACWTM010000131.1, forward strand.
CATCGCCATCAATACCGTCATCGCGACCCCCGAGGGCTACAACGGCTACTCCGGCACCACCCTCACCTTCACCATTCTGCTGTACGCCTTACAGCTCTACGCGGACTTCTCCGGCGG
>CACWTM010000132.1 GCA_902763855.1 uncultured Ruminococcus sp.
CAATCCCACTCCGGCAGCTATAGCAACATAACGCGGGTATAAAAGAGCGTCCGGCGGAAGGCGGCCGATCAATACATCACGCAGGATTCCTCCGCCCGTTGCGGTAACGATAGCAAGGACCGCTACACCGAAAATATCCATTCTTCGCTTTATCGCAACAAGAGCACCCGATACCGCAAAGGCTACTGTTCCGAGAATATCGAAGATCATAAGCATTGTTTGCAAATCCAAGTCCTCCTTTTTTCTGTAGTTTTCGACATCTATAGATTTATTATACATGAGTAGTATTAACTTTTCAACCGCAACTATTGCATTTTATCACAGTAATTATGCAAAATGAAAGGAGCTGTGCACTATGCGACAGCCCCTTTTATATATAATCCACTCTCATAAAAATGTTACTTGTGTATTACCTACTCTTTAGCACACACTATTTGAGTAGTTGGAAATACAAAACCTGAAGAAAGGAGGAAAAAACGTGTGCCATATTGTAAAACCATTGCCATCTGCAATCAGAAAGGCGGCGTCGGCAAGACGATCACCGCCGTCAATCTCGGTGTAGCGCTCGCAGCACAAGGGAAAAAGGTTCTTCTTGTTGATGCCGATCCGCAGGGGGATTTGACCACCTGCCTCGGCTATCATGCGGATGATTTCAACATTACCCTTGCCAATAAGCTCATGGACATCGTCCGGGAAGAACGCAACAGCCCCCCAAAAAAGAGATCAATGTTGATACAAACGACATCGGCGTTTTTATTCTGCGTTTTCCTCTGTCGGTCGAAAATCGGACATAAACCGTTTAAGCAGAAATGTACAGAAATACGGAAATGTATAAATGCTGTTTTCATGCCCGATATTGTTCATGGACAACTTGAATCCAAACCGAATATCGGGATACTTATCCGATTCGATCAACCTGTTCATCGACTTAACTCGTCCTCTTTTGGCTTTTACCTCAATCGGAATCAATGATGATATAGAACGGATAAAGAAATCCGTTTCCATCGTTGAATTATCACTTCTGTAATAAAATAGCTTGTATCCCTGCTTGATCAGCGCTTCACTGACCATATTCTCATACAGCGCACCCTTATATACACCCAGGTTCTTGTTGGCGCGCAAATCCTCCTGAGATTCATCATCCAATAAAGACACAAGAAGTCCCGTATCGGCAAAATAGAGCTTGAATACATCCGGATCAAAATTTCCTCCCAACGGCAGCTCCGGAAACTCCATGCAGTAACAGATATTGACCATACCTGCATCTGCAAGCCACTCAGCACATCCCCGGTAGTCACGAAATCTGGCGCCGGAAGCAACTTTTGATATCTGGAATTTCTTATTCTCTCTGGCAAGCTGTGGGGCTACACGATTGAATACATTGATGATTCTGGTCTGATCGACGCCTGTGGCATATTTGCGAATGTCTTCCTTATAGTCCGCAACAAGCTGCTTCTGTGTATCAAGAGAACCTTCAAAAGTGTTTTTCTGAATATACTCCCTCACAACAGCAGGCATGCCGCCCAAGATGTTATAATCCAGAAACAATGAGCGGAACACCGACATCTCCAGCTCGCTGAAAGGTTTCAGCTCTTTCATGTGAGTGAGCATATCAATGACCGTATCATCAGAATAACCTTTCGCCCAGAGGAATTCCTCAAAGTCCAGCGAATACATATTATAGTCTTTTTTATAGCCCACGCTGTTGCTTTCAATCTTTTTGTAATTCACTCCCAGCATAGATCCGCTGCATATAACATCAAAACTCCTGTCAATACAAAAGAATTTCAAGCAGGTAGCAATCTCAGGGAATTCAGTTATCTCATCAAAAAAGATCAGCGTTTTACCGGGGATAAATTTCTTTGACGGATCGATTAGTGAAATATTCTTGATAATTGACGATACGTCATATCCGTCGGAAATGATCCCTTTGTATTTTTCATCTCTGACAAAGTTGATTTCGATAACGCTTTCATAATGCTCCTTGGCGAAATGATTGATTGATTCTGTTTTACCGACCTGTCGGCTTCCCTTGATGATAAGAGGTTTTCTGTCAGGATCAGTTTTCCACGCTTTCAAAAAAATGTCAACTTTTCTTTTCAGATACATGTGTCATTCCTCCGATGTATTGACTAATCCTATTTTACACATTTTTTGTAAGAATATCAACCCTTATTTCACAAATTTGTAAACTGATTTCGAATGAATTTCACATTTTTTGTATTGAACATCTCTTTTAGCTTATCCGGCCAGTGACAAATCATTATTCTTCATATAGAAGTCTGCTTTTGCGACGTGCTCCTCGGCGTAGCTGTCAAAGGTGTCGCAGTAAGTATTCAGCGTAGTGCTGATGTCGGTATGCCCGAGAATATGTTGGAGCACCTGTGGCGGCATGCCTCCCTCGATACATCGCGTCGCGTAGGTATGTCTGAGGCTGTGGAGATCTACCTTTCCCTCGACGCTGTGATCGATGATATCATACCGTTTGAGGAGGCGCGAGTACGCACCGCTCACCTTGTTGGTGCTGACGATACCGCCGTCCTTGGTTGAAAAGATCCTGCCCTCCCGCCTCTTCCCGATGATACTTCTCAAGAAAACCAAAACATCATCACCTACCGGCAGTCGGCGCATACCGGCTGCTGTTTTCGTGTGCTTTCGGATGCAGTCTGTCTTGTTCTCGTTGAGCGAGACGGTTTTGTTCACGCTGATGATGCCGTTCTTGAAATCAATATCCTTGACCTCCAGCGCGTTGACTTCACCCATGCGCATCCCGGTGAACATCGACAGCAGCATCTGATCGCCGTAGAGGACATCTTCCGTTTTCAGCAGATTCAGCAGACGCGTCTGTTCTTTTAAAGTCAGCGCGCGCACCTTCACCTTTTCCTGCTTCGTTTTCGGCTTCTTGATACAGAGCATCGGACTCTCGGTAATGATCTTTCTGCGCACCGCCTCGTCGAACGTCGCCTTTAACATCTGATAGACCTTGTTGATGATCGACTGTGAGTAATGGATGTGCTGTACCAGAAATCGCTTAATCATATCCTCGGTGATATCCTGAATGCGTCTGTCACCGATGGGGGAGAGCTTCTTGAGCGTCTCGCGTTTGCGGGTGTAGGTGGATTCGGTGATCTCGTTGAGATCGTGCTGATCCTCGAGGATGCGCTCCGCCAATTCGTTCAGTGTGATGAAATTGGCTTCGATGAACTCGCCTGACATCTCCTGACTTTTAAAGTTCTTAATTTTGCGCAGGACTTCCTTTTCGGTCGCGCCGTAAAAGGATCTGCGTTTGACCTCGCCGTAGACGAGACCCTTTGTTTGTCCGACGTAACATCCGCGTTCCGTCGAATAATAAATGCTGTAGCCCTTCGGCTTTTTCTTTGCCATACTTTTGAACTCCTTTCTTTTTGAAATACTTAATATGACTGATATATGCGATTTCTCACATAATATGGACAAAGTGTAGTTTTTAGAGTGGTTTTTATATTGAAAAATGTAGTAAATCAATCTGAAATACTATTGAAAATTGTTACGGCGGGGTGTTGAAACAGCACTCCGCCTGTTATGCAGGAGAATGTCCCGCAAAATCAAGACGATCATCAATCCGCAGGCAAACAAAGAGAAGACGGTATGCAGGATTATTTCTCGTCACCGGACGCAAACAACCTTTCTCCGGCTGACAGTAATCAGGAAATGTCGGACACAAGATAAATTCACCTGTTTTTCACATAGTAACCATATTAAAAACACAATCATCTTTTATGATAGAATCACGGTTAATCAAGCATACCGAAAATGTCACAGATTCTGATAGGGAGTGAGACCAATGTTAAAAAAACTAATGGCAATTATGATAACCTTATGTTTATTCGGAGTGATGATGACAGGCTGCAACACAGGCGGCAGTACAGAATCAACCGAAGCCGCTTCAAGCGATTCCTCTGTCGCGAAAACTACCACGGCAACGACAAACCTGTCTAAGCTGGACATGACCAAGTGGCTGTATAACGCGGACGATGATGTGTATTATCAGCTCGGGATCGTTTATTGTGAGACACCTGCCGATGAAAGCTATGAACAGCTCGCGGTATTCGTCCCCGGCGCGTATATGACCGCGACGGATAACGGCGACGGCACTTACACCTGCGAGCTGAATACATCGGCAAACCTGAACGGCTACACAGCTACCACCGCCCCAATCGTCATGCCGATCAATACGCCCGGCTATTCGGCACAGAGCGCGCTGACCGAGTATAAGAGTGTGACGGATTACACCTCTCAGGGCTTCGTCTATGTTCATGCGGGCTGCCGCGGCAGAGATGACGGCGCCCCCGCTGGTGTGACAGACCTTAAAGCGGCGATCCGTTATATCCGCTATTGTGATGCAGAGATCGCAGGCGACAGCGAAAGCATCTTCGTGTTCGGCATGAGCGGCGGCGGAGCGCAGTCGGCAATCGTAGGCGCGACCGGTGACAGTGAACTGTATGATCCTTATCTGAAAGCGATCGGCGCGGTGCAGGGCGTATCCGACGCGGTGCTCGGCTCGATGGATTGGTGTCCGATCACCAACCTCGATACAGCAGATGCGGCATACGAATGGATGATGGGCGCTACACGCTCCAATCTCTCCGATGATGAGCAGGCGATATCCGACAGCCTCGCCAAAGCATATGCCTCGTATATCAACAGCGCTGGCTTTACCGATGAAAACGGCAACGCTCTGACACTCACGGAATCCTCCGACGGTATTTATCAGTCGGGAACATATTACGATTACATTAAGAGCGTGATTGAAGAATCACTCAACAACTTCCTCTCTGATACAACGTTCCCATACACCGCGTCAAGTTCTAAAGGCGGTATGGGCGGTGGTCCTTCCGGCGGCGGTATGCCGAGCGGTGAAAAGCCCGACGGTGCGCCCTCAGGCGATCCCCCTTCGGGATCCAAGCCTGACGGCGGTAATAGCGCAGAAGATGCACCATCTATTGAGGACGCCGATCAGATCACGCGCAACGATACTTCGTCAAGCGGAGTCAGCACCTCCGGCACCTATGAGACCGCGCAGGATTATATCGACGCGCTCAACGCGGACGGTGAATGGATCACCTACGACGCGAGCACCAATAAAGCGACGATTACAAGCGTAGAAGCATTTGTCAAGGCTTGTAAGAACGCATCCAAAAACCTCGGAGCATTTGACCGGCTTGACGCAGGTCAGGGTGAAAACACACTCTTTGGCTACGGTGACGGCAACGGCGCACATTTTG
>CACWTM010000133.1 GCA_902763855.1 uncultured Ruminococcus sp.
GAGGTCAAGGCATACCAACCGGATATGCCTACCGAGTACAGCGAACGACGACGACAACAAAGCTATGCGAAATTTAGCCCAATAAATGATAAAGGTTTTAATTAAGGATTAGTATAAATGCAATATACCACAAATCCGCACACGATTCAACCGTCTTCTCCGATCTCATCCATCCCCTATCCATCACAAAAACAAAAAGCGCTCCCAAAACGGAAGCGCTTGTCTGCTTAAGAGTGATTATTTCTCTACGCTGTAGTCAAAAGAGCCGTAGATCTTGTTCTGATCGTTGGCGTCAACATACAGAACCTTGATCGAATCAACGGGAGTCTGCAGGTTTTGGAAATACTTGAAGCCGTATTCCGCCGCCGCAGCGGACTCGGTTTTCGCAGAAGCCTCATCGTACTCATCCTCGTGAATACCGATGATGACAGCCTTTTTCTCGTCGTTGATATAAGCGTACTCGCCGAACTTGCCCTCATGGTTTTTCGCGATCTCTTCCTGAAGATCCGCGCCCAGGCTGTTTTTATGGTTCTGGGTATAGGTGTCATACTGAGAGCTGGAGAACTCATAGACCTTGTTGCCGTTCTCGTCTGTCTTGACAGAAGAAGCATAGCTGCCGGCATAGTTGTCGTCATATTTGCCTGAAACCTTTGTCTGGACGTTGCCGTTTGTCTTGTTGCCGCATGCACACAGCAGAGCTGCGATCGTCACGATCACCAGCGCGATAGCAAAGAATCTTTTCATGTTTATTCCTCCGAAAATCGTAGTGTTGATGAATTTGCCGGAACCTCCGGCGAAAGAACATCTTTTATTATATCAAAAATGTATAAAAATGCAACAGACAAGTGCAGAAATCTCAATTAATTTTTTCAATCAGTACCTGAGTGATCCGTCGTCCGTCGGTACAGGTCGCCGTAAAGCGCAGTCCCTGCTCTTCAACAAAGGGCTTTTCACCGGGCGCGGGGATTCTTCCCAGACGGCTCAGGATGAAGCCTGCGATCGTCTCGCTGTCGTCATCGCTCAGCTCTTTGTCCGTCAGCTCCTCCACATCCTCGATCGACGTACTGCCGTCGACGGTGAACTTTCCGTCCGAGATCTTGCGGATCTCTTCTTCCTCATTGTCGTACTCATCCTGGATATTACCCAGGATATCCTCGATCAAGTCCTCGAGGGTGATGATCCCCTCCGTACCGCCGTATTCATCGACCACAACTGCAATCTGCGTCTTGTTCTTCTTCATAAAAGCAAACAGCGATCGGCAGTCTTTGGTGCGCGGCACAAACAGCGCGGGGCGCAGCACGGAGCTGAGCTTAAAGTTCGCGGGCGCGGGAGCGCCGACATAGCACAGCAGGTCCTTGACGTACAGCACGCCGATGATATTGTCGACGTCATCGCGGTAGACAGGGATACGCGAGTGTCCCGATTCGATCGCGACCTCTACCACGGTAGAAAGATCGTCAGTGTCCTCCAGCGTCGTCATATCACGGCGATGGGTCATGATCTCATAGGCGACCGTATCATCAAAGTCAAAGACGTTTTCGATGATATCCTTGGTATCGTCCTCGATCAGGCCTTTTTCCTGACCTTCCTCTACCAGCGAGAGAATCTCTTCTTCGGTCTGAGCCTGCTTCGTATCCGCGTCACGCGGGCCGAACAGCCGCTCCATAAAGCTTTTTTCTTTTTTCGCTGACTGATCGTCAGACATATCGTTCACCTCAAAAAGATTAAAAATCAAAATAGTATTGTTTGAGCGAAGTAAGTAACCGGTACCACTCACCGTTCACCATTCACCGATCAATCTGTATCCAGCTTCAATACCGCCATGAACGCCTCCTGCGGAACCTCTACAGAACCGAGCTGGCGCATGCGCTTTTTACCTTCCTTCTGCTTTTCGAGCAGCTTCTTCTTTCGCGTGATATCGCCGCCGTAACACTTCGCGAGAACGTCCTTGCGCATCGCCTTGACGGTTTCGCGCGCGATGATCTTGCCGCCGATACATGCCTGGATCGGAATCTCAAAGAGCTGGCGCGGGATATTTTCTTTCAGCTTTTCCGCCATCTTTCTGGCTCTGGGATACGCCTTATCCGCGTGGATGATGAAGCTCAGCGCGTCAACCACCTCGCCGTTGAGCATGATATCGAGCTTGACGAGCTTAGATTCGCGGTACTCCTTAAAGTCATAGTCAAACGAAGCGTAACCGCGTGTGCGCGATTTCAGCGTATCAAAAAAGTCGTAGATAATCTCCGACAGCGGCAGCTCATAGTGGATATCTACACGATCCGCGTCGATGTAGTCCATGCCGATGAAGGTGCCTCGTCTGTCCTGGCACAGCTCCATGATATTGCCGACGTAATCCGAGGGAGAGTAGATATGCGCGTCGGTAACCGGTTCTTCGGCAGAGGCGATGACCGCGGGGTCGGGATAGTTTGTGGGGTTCGAGATCATCTCCACCGTGCCGTCGGTCATGGTGATACGATAATTAACCGACGGAGCGGTCGTGATAAGATCAAGGTTATACTCACGCTCCAGCCTCTCCTGGATGATCTCCATGTGCAAAAGTCCGAGGAAGCCACAGCGAAAACCGAATCCCAGCGCAACCGAGGTCTCAGGTTCAAAGCTGAGCGAAGCGTCGTTGAGCTTCAGCTTATCCAGCGCGTCACGCAGATCGCCGTAACGCGCGCCGTCCACCGGATAGATACCGCAGAAGACCATCGACTGTACCTCGCGGTAACCGGGCAGGGGCATTTCGGCGGGATTTTTCGTCAGCGTGACGGTATCGCCCACCTGCGCGTCCTGCAGGCTCTTGATTGACGCCGTGATGTAACCGACCTCGCCGGCGTACAGCCCTTCTCTGGGCTCAAGAGAAGTCGCGCGCATATAGCCGCACTCCACCACGTTGAAGGTCGAGCCTGTCGCCATGAGCCTGAACTCGTCGCCGACGTGGATCTGACCCTCTTTGAGCCTGACATAAATAATAACGCCCTTGTAAGAGTCATAGATCGAGTCAAAGATCATCGCTCTGAGCGGCGCGTTGATATCGCCCGAGGGAGCGGGAATATCGCTGACGATCTTTTCCAGCACCGCGTGGATGTTGATACCCGCCTTTGCCGAAACGCACGGCGCATCTTCTGCGGGAATACCGATCACATCCTCGATTTCCGTAATCACACGATCGGGATCGGCGGACGGCAGATCGATCTTATTAATAACAGGAACGATCTCCAGCCCCGCGTCAACCGCCAGGTAGGTATTAGCCAGCGTCTGAGCCTCAATACCCTGCGACGCGTCTACAACGAGGATCGCGCCCTCACAGGCCGCCAGCGAACGGCTGACCTCATAGTTAAAGTCCACGTGACCCGGGGTGTCGATCAGATTGAACTGATAGCTTTCGCCGTCATCCGCCTTGTACTCCAGCGTCACGGCGTGACTTTTGATTGTAATGCCGCGTTCACGCTCCAGCTCCATATCATCCAGCAGCTGATCCTCCATATCGCGCACCGCGACAGACTGCGTCTGTTCCAGAATACGGTCGGCAAGAGTCGACTTGCCGTGGTCGATATGCGCGACGATCGAGAAATTGCGGATCTTATCCTGTTGAAATGCCATATATATCACCTGTCATTATCAGAAGTGAGGGTCGCCAACCGACCTCCCGGTCGCGATGACAACATACCGAGATATATTATAACACAAGCGCAGATTCTTGGCAAGACGTCACAAGATTCTTTGTGATTCACGAGGATTCCTTGAAACACAGATACGTATGTTATAGTCTGATACTTAGTATTAGTTGGTTTTGTATTCGGTTGATGTACCGGATTAATCCATCTGTACCGGGTAGGAAGAACGCTAAAAACGCAAATGACTTTTTGGTTGAGACTATTTTCAACCGCAAGATCGCACGATTTTTCGCATTTTAAAAATTTTCTTTCAAATAGGTATTGAAATTTTCAAGAACTTGTGTTATGATGTATAAGCTGTTTCGAATAGAAACACATGAGCGATGCTGGTGTAGCTCAGAAGGTAGAGCGCATCCTTGGTAAGGATGAGGTCACCAGTTCAAATCTGGTCATCAGCTCCATACAAAAGGACTTCCCACACGGGAAGTCCTTTTGTATTTATGCCCTCACAGACTCGACCAATTCACGATACCAAAATCAGCTCCCCACTCCCCACCCCTTTTCAAAAATCCCTATTGATTTCTTTACCATTATATTGTAAAATAGGTAGGTACATAATTTTGAAAACATCAACAAAGGAATGATAGATCATGAAAAAGATTCTTGCATTAATACTTGCGCTGGTATTCGTCCTGTCCCTCGCAGCGTGCGGCGGAGGCGGTACCACCAACGTTTCGACCGCCGATGAGGTCAAGTCCCTCGACTCCTACTCCAAGGACTTTGACGGCTTAAAGAGCTACCTCTACGACTTCAACGGTATCAAGCGTTATGAAGACAAAAACGGAAACAACCGAGCTGTCATCGACATTTACTACGACATGCTCGGCGCGGATAACGGCGTGCGTTACGTCCTGAACGACAACGCTTATGTTGAAATCTATGATTTCAGCAAGGCAGACAACGCAACCGCAAAGGCGATCCTTGAAGACATCAAGGACGACGGCGTTTTCAAGCCGATGCCCGACGGCACCGATATGACCGCTGCCATCACCGACAGCGGCAAATATGTTCTTGCGTGGGACGCGACCCGCAACTTTGATTACCAAAAGAATGTCGCAACCGATACCGTGATCTCCAACTGGTAATCTACGATCTCACATCCAAAGCCCGACTCAACGAGCCGGGCTTTTCTTATAGATATTTACACCAAACGAAACATATATCAGACACCTTTGTCCGGTATCGAGGTTTCCATTTATATACTGCTATACAGATTCTGCCGGCCTCTGTCCGACAACACGCAAAAAAGGGGCTGTCGCGCATCAAAATGACGTGACCCCCAAAAGTTAGACTTAATGAAAAAGCGTAGTAGTTTAGCTGCTGCGCTTTTTGTTATCAGCATTTTTAGGCTCAAATGTTGATAATTCTAATAATTGACAGTACTTTTTCTTTTGCGGCGCCTTATTTGTTCAGGCAGCAAGCGAAAATTGACAGCAAAAATGACAGTAATTGACAGCAAAAATGACAGCAATTCAACTTACTTTAACGTAACCGCTTAATAACCACCCCATAAACATAACCCCTCCGCTTTTCTTTTGCGGAGGGGTTAACACATAGGCTTCGATTATTCTGATACGGATTTT
>CACWTM010000134.1 GCA_902763855.1 uncultured Ruminococcus sp.
CGCATTTCAGATTGTCATTGCGAGGAGGAACATGGTTCCGACGTGGCAATCTCTACCTTTTCCTTTGCGCCCCTCGCAATGACTATTTTAAATAAAAAAGAGCGAACGACACGCCTGAAAGGTACGTTCAAAATTGATAAATAAGGTGATTATATGCAAAACAAACTTCTGAAACCGCGAATCCCCTCTGTTGAAAACAAGCTCCTCGGTTTTATCGAAAAGCACGTCGTGGTAATAGCGTTTTTCGTTATCTCGGCGGCGGCTATGCTGATAAGAGCTCTGCTGTTCGACCATCTCTCCATCGACGCCTATAACTTCTTGATCCCATGGTACGACGCCCTTTCCGAAAAAGGCTTTGCGGGACTTTCGCAGCCGGTGGGCAACTACAACATCCTGTACCAGACGATCATCGCGCTGTTCACCTATCTGCCGATCAAGGCGCTGCACGCGTACAAGCTGTTTTCCTGCTTATTTGATTTTCTGACAGCGGGACTTGTCGCTTATGTCGTGTACAAGAGCTTCACAAACCGTCCGAAGCTGAAGGCGCTGATCGCGTATACGGCGGTGCTCTTGTCTCCGATCGTCTTTCTCAACTCGGCGTGCTGGGCGCAGTGCGACGTTATTTACACCTTTTTCTGCATATTCTCGGTGTACCATATCTATCAAGAAAAGTATGTCAGCTCGCTGATCCTGTTCGGCGTAGCTCTGACCTTCAAGCTGCAGGCGATCTTCATCCTGCCCTTCCTGCTGTTTGTATACATTTACAAGAAGCGCTTTTCGATCCTGTACTTCCTCATCATCCCCGCGGTGATGGTCGTGCTGTCCCTGCCGGGGTTAATCATGGGACGAGGCTTTTCGGAAATATTCACCATCTACCTCAACCAGTCCTCGCAGTACCAGAGCATGTCGATGAACTATCCCTCCTTCTGGCTGTTGTTCAAGACAGAGGGGCTCGACAGCTTCTACAAAGAGTTCAGCACCGTCGCGATTCTGCTCACCTTCGCGGCGCTGCTCACGCTGATGATCGTTTGGCTGAAAAAAAAGGTGAGCTTCTCCATCGAAAACGTCCTTATCATGGCGTTTTTGGTCAGCTACACCTGCGTGCTGTTCCTGCCGTCCATGCACGAAAGATACGGCTTTATCTATGAGATACTCGGTTTGATGCTCGCCTTCTGGTTTGTCAAAACCATTCCGCTTCTCGTGCTGATGTACCTGACCTCGTTCGCTACATACAGCAACTATCTGTTCCAGCTGACCACCGACAGCACGACGCTGTGCGTCATCAATACGCTGGTATATCTCGCGTATGTCATCTATCTGAGCAAACAGCTTTTCAAAGAAGAGACCGATACGGCGGTAAAGGCGAAGCAAGCGTGACATAAAACACGGCGCTTCAGCGCGAGGTCTTAAAGAAATCGCGCGCTGCTGAGCGGGGTGGGTTTTTCTGCAAACGAAAAGGGCGGTCGCTGACCGCCCTTTTGTTGTCATAGGTTATCGCGCTCTGCTGACCACGATAAAGTGATCGAAGGTTTCTATACTGTAGCGCGAATCAAATCGGTTGGCATACTCGCTCGGCAGTATAAAAACATCATCCTTGTATTCGTCAGCCGTCATGTCCTGCGGCAAAACGAAGCTGTACCTGTCAAAGCTTTTTGCAAAGCGAAACTCAGCGTCGTTGTTGTAATACTGTACGGTCTCATAAAAACGCGCGGGTTCCACCTTACAGTAATACATCAGCAGAAGATATCCGCCGTTGACCCTGCTGTCGGTATAGAGGTCGGCGCAGTAGACGGTATCTCTGTCGAGCGAATCGGCATACTGCGCAGCCTCGCCGAAGCCGTGCATGAACTTGACGCCTATCTGCCGTCTGTACTCGGGACCGAAGTAGTAACTGACAAACAGCCCCGACGCTGCCATAATCAGGCACAGCACAACCGCGCACAGCTCACGCTGACGATCGGCAAGAAATCCGATGCCTACCGCCGCAAAATAGACAACGGGGATGAAAATGACGTTGATTCGATTGATGTTCTGGTCGACGACCAGCGAGAACAGGAAGCTCGCGATAAACCACGCGCACATCACAAAGTCATAGTGGCTTGATTTCAGCTTGATCGCGCGCTTGAACGACAGAAAACCGCCCAGCAGAACCAGAGGGAAGGTAAAAACATAGATAATGTTGAAGCCGTCGATCACATTGTAGATCTCTTTGGCGGGATAAGAAAGCAGCAAAGAGAACAGATTTGCGACGTTCTTGATTACCTTGCCGAGAAATTCTCCGTCAAAGGGCAGAAATACCGAACCCGATCTCAGCGCGGTCAGACGCGGTACACTGAACAAAGCGGTGTTGATCTCGGGCAGCTTAAAGATATTGACGATCCAGAACATCGCCAGCGGCACGGCGATCACCGCGCACACAACGCCGCTGATGAGAAGCTGTTTCACCTTGATATAGCGTCTTACCAAAGCGTATATCAGCAGGATGACCAGCATGATCGGCACGACGATATAGGTCGAAGCGTAGGTATACAGCGACACGGAGAACAGCGCCGCCGCCAAAACGAACGACCATGTCCTTTTGTCCTGACAGCCCTTCACAAAGAAGTACAGCCCGAACAGGATCAGAAACGGCGCGGGGTTGGCGTCCAGTCCCCAGCGCGAAGTCATAATGTGCCACGGAGATACAGCGAGCAGAAGCGCGCCCGTATACGCGGTGAAGCGACCTGTCGTCTTTTTGAGCAAAAGATAAAGTACAAATACGGATAGGATTCCGAGCAGCGCCTGAGGCAAACGGTACACAAACAGACTGTTGCCGAATATTTTGATAAAAAGCGAAGCGGCGTACATATAAAAAGGACCGTGACCCGCTCCCCACGCTACAGGGTAAACGGGGTAGTGATATCCGTTTCGATCCACGCCGTAGTTCGCGATCGCCCACGAGTCATAGCCGATACTCGCCTCATCCTGATTCATACCGGCAGGAAGCTCATTGAGCTCAACCAGCCTCAGCGCCGCGCTGACGATCAAAACGAGAACGATAAAAACAGCCTCAAATTTTCTGCTTTCGATCAACCTCTCCCATCGGTCACAAAGCGGTCTCTTCTTTTTCACCAACGCCGCGATGATAATAAAGACGCATATCAAGCCCATGGATATATAATTGAAATAAACCATATCATCCTCTCCTTCAAAGGATATCTTACCAGAAAACCCCGCAACATGCAAGCAAAAGCAAGGGGCTGCCGCGTATCTTAGCGCGACAGCCCCTTTCTTAGATGAAGTTATCAGATCTCAGACTTGGTAGCAACACGGCGGTTTCTGGTGATAAACTTGATCACAAACATGGTTCCGATCATCAGCACGATACCGATCGGCAGAGCGATGTACCAGCTCTGGACAAAGCCCGCGACGATGAAGCTGACGAACGAGACCGCCGCGACCGTGATCGCGTACGGCAGCTGCGTACTGACGTGGTTGATGTGGTTGCACTGCGCGCCCGCTGAGGACATGATGGTGGTATCGGAGATCGGGGAGCAGTGGTCGCCGCAGACAGCGCCCGCAAGGCAGGCGGAGATACCGATGACCTGCAGCTCGCCGGTCGGGAAGATCGACAGAACGATCGGGATCAAGATACCGAAGGTACCCCACGAGGTACCGGTCGCGAACGCCAAGAGGCACGCTACCAGGAAGATGATGGCGGGCAGGAAGTTCTGCAGCGAAGCCGCCGCGCCGTTCATCAGATAAGCGACAAAGTACTTTGCGCCCATGAGCGAGGTCATGTTCTTCAGCGCGGTAGCGAAGGTGAGGATGAGGATCGGGGGAACCATCGCGAAGAAGCCCTTGGGAACCTGCTCCATCGCCTCTTTGAAGGAGACGATGCGGCGAAGCATCAGGTATACAATGGTGAATACCAGCGCGATCGCGCCTGCCCACGGCAGACCGACGGTCGCGTCGGTATCGCCGAACGCGTCGACAAAGCTTGCGCCCTCGAGGATACCGCCGTTATAAACCAGCGCGAAGATAGAAACGCCGATCAGCACCAGCACAGGCAGGATCAGGTCGATGACCTTGCCGTTCGGGTTGACGCCCTCGTTCTCGAGCTCCTTGTCGACTCTCTCGCCGGTGGTGTAGAGGTCGTTCTTGTATATCGCGTTGTACTCGTGCATCGCCATCGAGCCGTAGTCAAAGCCCATGACGCAGATCGCGATGATGAAAACAAAGGTGAGAAGCGAATAGAAGTTGTAGGGGATCGCGGTGATGAAAAGCTTGAGACCCTGGCCGTCCTCGGCATAAGAGGCGACAGCCGCCGCCCATGAGGAAACCGGAGCGATCATGCAGACGGGCGCCGCGGTCGCGTCGATCAGATACGCGAGCTTCGCGCGCGAGACCTTGTGGCCGTCGGTGACGGGACGCATGACGGAGCCGACCGTCAGGCAGTTGAAGTAGTCGTCGATGAAGATCAGCACGCCCAGCACAAAGGTCGCGAGCATCGCGCCGGTACGGGTTTTGATGTGCTTTGCCGCCCAGGTGCCGAAGGCGCGCGAGCCGCCCGCCTTGTTGATAAGCGCGACGATGATACCCAGCTCCACGAGGAAGATGAAGATACCCGCGGTATCGGAAACGGCGGTAATCAGACCGTCGGAGGTGATCGCGTCCATCGCCTTGAGGAAGTCGAAGTTGGCGTACATCAGACCGCCGACAACGATACCGATCGCAAGCGAGGAGTAAACCTCTTTGGTAATCAGCGCAAGACCGATCGCGATGATCGGGGGCAGCAGCGCCCACGCGGAGCCCTGTACCGTGCCGTCGCCGGGGAGCATGCCCGTGCCCTTGCAGTCTGCGCAAAGCGCGCCGTCAACAGCGCCGTGACCCTCGCAGGTCTCACACGCAGAGCCGCAGGTCTCGCAGGGCGCGCCGTCTACCAGACCGGTACCGCCGCAGTCCTGGCACTGTACTCTGCCCAGCGCGCCGCCCGATACGCCCGCCCAGATGAGCAAGCCGATCACGGCTAAGCTGAAAATCACAAGTACGATTTTCTTTGTTTTTGTCATTGTTTTCCCTCCATAATATTTGGATAATACCGAAAAACCCATGGATTTTCGCAAAAAGATGATTCGGCAAAAATAAACTTCCCCGGTGCAGGCACTAAAGTGTCCGCCGGACACTTTACCCTCGCTATGCTCGGGCGGGGTATTAGCCTAAAAGGATAAATCCTTCCCTACGGGCTCTTGCGCTGCAAGC
>CACWTM010000135.1 GCA_902763855.1 uncultured Ruminococcus sp.
CTTAGACAGCATACTTTGAAATTGAGTTGAACCGCCGTATGCCGAACGGCATGTACGGTGGTGTGAGAGGGCGGAGTGATTCCGCCCTACTCGATTGCTGTTATATCATCTTGTCAATGTTAAGATGATACCCTCGATAATCGAGAAAAGCTAAAAATGATATTATTATTTTTGTATGCAAAGTAAATGCAGCTTTAAAAAACTCCTCATCAGTGAAGTGTCTATCCTTCTGCAAAGACATACTGTTTCAATCGCCGCAGCGCTTCTTTGACAACAGCATGGGGCAACGCGAGGTTCATGCGGATTCCCCACGGATCGTGGAAGGGAGCGCCCTGCTGCCACGCAACACCGACGCCCCATCCCTTTTTGATGAGATCATCAATCGTCAGCCCGTGTGCCATGCAGTATTCTTCACAGTGCAGGAACAGCATATATGTCCCTTCGGGCTTGGATACCTCTATGCCGTCGAAGTTTTCACGGATGAAATCAACGGTATCGTTGATGTTTTCGGACAACACCTGACACAGCTCGTCTACCCAACGGCGTCCCTCGGGCTGATACGCTCCGATCAGCGCGTGCATGGACAGCACGTTCATCGCGTTATAGTGGCTCATCGCGGACTGACGCTGCAATCTGTCGCGCAGATAGCTGTTGTAAACGATATGATAGCTGCCGATCAGTCCCGCAAGGTTAAAGGTTTTGCTGGGTGCGTAGACGGCGATCGTCCGCTTTTTCGCGTCATCAGAGATACTTTGGGTCGGGATATGTTCGTGCCCGTTGAGCAGGATATCCGACCATATCTCGTCCGAGATCACGACGCAGTCGTTGCGTCGGTAAACTTCCATCGCTTTTTCAAGCTCGTCCCTTGTCCAGACGCGCCCGCAGGGATTATGCGGGCTGCAAAACACCGCAAGATGGATACGGTTCTTTTGGAGCCTTCTGTCCATATCTGCATAGTCCATGCGCCATGTGCCGTTTTGATCCTTTTTCAGCGGGCTGAGCTCGGCGACTCTGCCGATATCCTCCAGCACATGGGTAAAGCCGATATAGGTCGGGCTGTGAAGGAGCACCTTTTCACCCGGAGCGGTGAATGCTTGGATCGCTGAGCTGACACAGCCGAGAACACCGTTCTCATAACCGATGTTTCCTTTTTTCAATCCGATAACACCGTTGCGCTGTTCGTGCCAGCGGATGATGGAGTTGTAGTATTCTTCGGTCGGAAGATAGTAGCCGTATAACGGATGCTGTGCTCTTTGGATGATCTTCTGCGGGATCGTCGGAACGGTTGCAAAATTCATATCCGCTACCCACATCGGAATCTTGGAGAAACCTGCTTTCGGAGCGGTCGGGGCTATCGCCCAGCTGACGTTCGCGCCGATCGCGTCAACCGCCAGCGCGTCTTTTCCGCTGCGATCGGGCATGGTGGTAAAATCGTATTTCATAGTATTGATCTCCTGCTTTCCTGTAACTTAACCCCATTATATGTCAACCGTGGGTCGGATACAAGTCAAAACAGCGATAAAAATTCATCGTTTCGCTCCGCAATCCGTTCGGCATAACGCGCGCCTTTTACGGCGAGTTTTTCTACCTGATAATCCAGTATGCCGCTCACATCATAAGCCGAGGCGTATTGACCGCGTGAATAAAACGCTTTCATCTTTTTGAGATGACGAAGTCCCGCCTCTCGCGCACAGAGTACGACGCCGTCCGGCAGCGTTATCTCTGCACGGCTGATATCGAGCAGAGCGGCGTTTTTGTAGTTTTGCACGGCGATCTCCTGCGGCTGCGTATCGGGCTCAGACACAAGATACAGGATCAACAGCTCGATGAACTGCAGATCGCGGCGGTCAATTCCCTGCGGTGCAAGAGGATTGATATCTACGTTGCGGATCTCAATATGATTCACGCCGTTTTGTACGAGGGTATTCAGGCGATTTGCGCCGCGCGGCTTCAGGCGGATCGGATAATACAGCTCACCCACACCCGCCAGCGCGCCGCTGTCAATATAACGCTGAATGCTCTCGGCGTAGGCGAGGACGGATTCATAGGACAGCTGCGGCGTGAAGCTGTTCCAATAACCCTTTTCACCGCAACGAAGGGATGCGTAGCGCGTCAGAACAGGCTTGCCGATCTCTTCGGGCGAGAAGTACGAGCCGTCGCATATCGGGGATGCGGACAGCAGGAGGTTGATGATCCAGCCGTATGCGGTCAGGCTTTCTGCCAAGAGCAGATATACTTTATTTTTATAGGCGATAAAATCACTGACGGAGGATGCGTCAAAGCCCCGGCGGAGCAGTTTTTCCGACAGCGAATAGTTGACGTGGATTCCCGACAGGGTCATTTTGTATTTGCCGTATTTTTCGGCGAGGTACAAGCGGTAGCTGTGCTTTGAGCTTTGATCCCCCTCGTATAATGCGACAGGGATGTCGTCGGCATTTTTGATACGCGGCGGGTTCGAATATAACCACAGCCTTTCGCCGCGGTCTTTGAGAACCGTGTTCAGTCTTTGCGTATGGATGGCAAGCTCGTCGATCACGGCTTCTGCCGAAGTGTGTACGCCTGTGTTGATCTCCGTCTGATTTTCACAGAAGTCCTTGACAATATGGGGATCGTTCGGGAACGGATGCGGCGTATGCGCCATATGACCGTCATGTGTCACGCGCAGGGTCTCGCGCTCCAATCCAAATTCTCCCGTAAGGAGGTTTTCGTCGGGCGTCGTGATTTGTCTTTTCATAACGTCACCTACAGCTTTGCGTATTGCTCGATAACGGATTGGATATCGGCGCCCTCGTCGAACTGTTGTATCATATCTTTTGCGGGGGATGTCAACGCCGCCGCGCGGCGGAACAGCGGTTCAAGGTACCTTTTCTCCGAAAAGCCTCTCTCGTGGAGTCCCTTTTGCGCGAGCAGCAGCACGGCTGTCGTCAGCTCGCACAGGTGCGATTGTTCTTCCTGTGTCAACGGAGCCTTCCGGTTAAAACGCTTTCTCAAGGCACACGGTGATTCACCGCCTTGATACAGATAACAGTCGTTACGCAGCAGCTGCGTCAACGCCGCTGTTTGGCTCATCAGTCCGAGGTGAAATGCCGCGACGGTCATCGCTTCATAGAGCGGTTGTGTACAGGCGGAGCGAAACTCCAGCGTGCCGCGGGCGGTCAGGTCGATTTGCTTATAGGTACGCAGGGTACGGATATCTTCGGGGGAGGGTTTAAACGTGTACTTAACATACTTTTTGCCGTCAAAATACTCTCCCTCGATGTGCGCTTGCTCGAGGTATTCTTCAAACGGGATCGGATAGAAAAACAGGTACTTTTCTTGCTTCTCGGCGCAGAAAAGGCTGACCCTTGACAGGTAGTCGACAACCTCGTCGTTCGTGTGGGGGAGCGGTTCAAAAAAGCCGAGGTTCTTGGGATTGACGCCGTGTGTAGAGCGTTCCCACAGCATATCCCTGACGCAGAGAAAATCAGGTTCGTCAGGCAGATAGGAATTGGCGAACAACAGCGCTTTGATCGGTTCAACGAGAGAGAACGCCTCGATCACCTCGCAAAGCCGATCTTCGGTCACGTCCAGCTGTACTTGTGACGCGCTTGAAAAGGTAGGATATGCCGTGTAGGGATGGAACCCGCCGTCGCGCTTCCACTCACGGCTTTTTTGCAGATAGCCTTCGAGCATTTGATACCGCGGTGAGGGAACAAAATCCGTATCGTTCTTCCGATAGAAGGGGTTAATTCCCATGCCTGTCAGCAGGTGTCCGCGCTCTCTCAAAAACACATTCAGATAACCGACGTAATCCGCAAATCGCGCCTGCGCCTCATGCAGGGTGCGTACCTTGCCGAGAGATATCTCAAAGTTGTTGTAGGAACAGTCGAAGGAGAAAACGTCGCCTGTTTCTTCGCAGACCGCCTCATGACATACGCCGAAAACATCATGCTTGGTTTCGGTGAAGCCGAAGTGCTGCGCCGCGTCCTTCAGCGCGGCGGCACTGACGCTTTGATCTGTTTTCTCTCCCTTTAAGGATACAACAGGCATCTCGATCTCGATGCCGATATAGTTTGTCCTCGGCGAGGTTGTCGGTTCGATAAAATGTTGCCGAATCAGTTCCTTTGCGGTGCTTTTCATATTTTTCCTTCCTTTTCGTAGAATACGGGGATCACAGTCCGGAATATGCGAGGTATAAGGGCTTGTAGCTTGACGGGTCAAAGATGTATTCGTGATGATGATCGACGCCGGTAAAGATACGCTCTCCCTCACGGTAGGCGATCAGCGTGGTAAACGGAATAGGACGCCAGCCGGTGTCAGTCAGCGGGCGGGTCGAAATCGTCACACCGTCATCGTCCTTGCGCTCGTACAAAGAATCCTTGAAGTTTGTATGCGCGTAGAGCAGCTCTCCGTCGAAGATCAGCAGATTCAGCTTGTTTTTCGGCGAACTGTTGCCGACAATACGGTCGAGGACAGAAAACCGTTGCTCTGCGCTCAATTCTTTTTCAAGCCTTGCGGCCGCCTCGTTGATCTGATCGACAATATAGAGCAGGATCCGCTCGCTGTCGGTCTCACCCTTTTGACGGAAAACATATTTGTTCAGCTTGTCGCTTTCAAATATCGTTCCGTTATGGATCAGCGCCCAGCTTCTGCCGCTATGATCGACAGCGCTGAAGGGGTGGCAGTTGTCGTCGTCCTCGCTGCCAATAGTCGCCAGTCGAATATGCGCCAGCGCAGTTTTAGCGCGAACAGGGAGACTTAACCGTTTGCTGAGCAGCTTACTGCGGTCGGCGCGGCATACCTCGCGCGTGATCTCGGGAACGCTGTGATCGAGCAAGGCAAGTCCCCAGCCGTTCGGATGATCGCAAGCGTGAGAATAAAACCCCCGCAAATCGCTGTTTAATTCTTTTTTTTGTTTACCGGAGAAACCGTAGATTTCGCACATATCGCAACTCCAAAAATAGAAAAAAGGGCGTCTGCACGCCCCGCCGGATAATCTTGAACTTCATGAATCGGTTAGGGCTGATTTTTGACATGCAAAACAAGACGGCATACACATACCGCCCATCATCATATGGATCATATAGCCAACGTGAGTCATAATACCTCTCCCCAGTTACCTATTTGCATAGTAGGTTAATTATATAATTGAATTTTCCTTTTGTCAAGAGTTTCGGCAAAAGTATTTTGATTGCAATTTCGTTAT
>CACWTM010000136.1 GCA_902763855.1 uncultured Ruminococcus sp.
ACCGTCACATGGTAGTCCTTGCAGACCGTCGCGGCGGTGATGACGTTGACCGCGGGATACAGCACGGAGCAAACCCTGCCGTAGTTGACCGCCACCTCAGACGCGTCCTCGCCCGACAGGGTGATGCCGACAATCAGCTTTTTGAACACGATATGGGAGAAAATGCCCCTCAGCGCTCCGACAGCGATACGGGCAAGCGACGAAAACAGCGACAAAAGTCCTGTCACGCCTTTCTTGTCCTTGATCTTTGTCAGGATATTGGGCTTTTTTTCTTTTTTCTTCTTTTTCTTCTCCGGCTTCTTTTCCTGCGGTTTTTTCTCCTTGGGCTTTTCCTCTTTCTTCTTCGGCTTCTCCTTCTTCTTTTTGTCGGGAGAAAGCAGGGTGATCTTGACGAAAAGCACCTTTAATCGGAGCGTCAGCGTTTCGTTATAATACGCCAGCACCTCGATGGGTATCACAAGGATGAACAACAGCAGGGCAAGAACGCCGAGAAGGATATATAAGAATACCAAGTTATTTCCCTTCTGCGGCTTCGGCGACGATCTCTTCCACCGAAGCGGTCACGATTCCGTCGGAGCCCTCGGAGTTTTCTTCCGGTTGTTCTTCGGATTTTTCTTCGTTATCTTCAAAGATACTCAGCTGTTTGCCTCTGTCTCCCCTGTCCTCATCCTTCGGGATGGGCGGAAGCTCTTCGAGAGAGCTGATCGAGAAACATCGCAGAAAGTGATCGGTCGTACCGTACAGCAGCGGTCTGCCGGGCAGCTCCAGTCTGCCGCGTTCTTCGATCAGACCTTTGGTCGTCAGCGAACCGATGACGCCGGAACAGTCGACGCCTCTGACCTGTTCGACAAAGCTCTTGGTGACAGGCTGGTTATACGCGATGACCGCCAGCACCTCCATCGCCGCCTGTGACAGCGGGATATTGCGGCGCAGATCCATCGCTTTTCTGACCTGAGGCGCGTACTTTTTTACGGATACCATCTGATAGCTGTCGAGCAGCTTGATGATCGTGATACCTCTGTCGAGGGTCGCGTACTCTTCGGTCAGGATATCCATTTGGGTCTGTACGGCGCTTTCTGGCAGCTCTAAAGATTCAGCAAGACGCTTTAGTTCAACGGGATCGCCCGCTGCGAATAGGATGGCTTCGATCGCCGAACGATATTCTTTTTCTGTCATGGTGACCCTCCTGTACTGATTTCTTCAGTATCATTTTTCAATCATACTGACGACGGCTTCGTCCCCGTCGCCCTCGATCCGAACGCGCTTGCCCTTGACAAGCTCCAGAACCGCCAAAAATGTGGCGACCAGCTCGCTTCTGCCGCTGCTGGCGGTGAACAGCTCGCCGTAGGTGACCGTCCTGCCGTGCCACAGACGGCGCATGACGTGGATGATACGCGAGGATACCGAAACAATCTTTTTGCTGACGATACCCGCAAACGCGGAGCGGTCGGGCGGGAGCTTGCGCTGACCGCGTCCGACAGCGCTGATATACGCCGCGGAGATATCCATCGGGTCATGGATACGGTTGTAGGTCATATCAAAGTCGACCTTGGACGGAGACTTGGTGAAGGTGTCAAAGTCAACCATCGGCGCGAGCATGCGCGCGATCTGACGACAAAGCTGATATTCAATCAGCTGCCCGCTCAGTTCTTTCTTCAAATCCTCTGCTTCTTCCTCATATTTCGGCAGGAGCATCGCGGATTTGATATATACCAAACGGGAAGCCATCTCCAAAAACTCGGAGGCGATATCCATCTCATTCTCGCGCATCAGCTCAATCTGCTCCATATACTGATCGAGCAAATCGGCTATCGAAATATCATAGATGTCGATCTTGTTCTTGACAACCAGGGTCAGAAGAAGATCCAACGGCCCGTCATAAACGTCAAAGTGATAGGTCAGCTGTCCGTCGCCTACCGGAGAAGTCGCCGCGTCAGAGGGCAGGATGGTGATCTGATGATTCATTTGTTCAGGCATCGTGACCCTCCTTTGAGATCAAATATCTAACAGAGTATCATAAGCTTACTTGAACGAAAACGGCAGTCCCGCAAGCCACGAGAGTCCCTGCAGCAGCAGATTGCTCAGATAGTTGAGCGGAATGCTCAGCACACCTATCCACAACAGGGCGATCAGCACAATCGAAATGATCTGCTGGTAACGATAAAACCACATCACGGCTTTATCGGGCAGAAAGAGGAACAGGATCTTGGAACCGTCAAGCGGCGGGATCGGCAAAAGGTTGAACACCGCGAGACGGATGTTCACGATCACATAAAAGCTCAGGAAATTGTAGACGATCACACCGAAGGTGTTGTCCGCCATAAAGCTGCCTGTCGTCGCTTTTAGAATATTGAAGATCAACAGTCCCAAAAGCGCCGCGACAATATTCGCGATGGGTCCCATAGCGGCGACCAGCGCCATCCCGGCTTTAGGATTTTTGAAATTGCGTGAATCAACGGGCACGGGCTTAGCCCAGCCGAAGCCGAGCAGCAGCAGCGCCAGCGCGCCGAGGGGGTCGATATGCGCGAGCGGGTTGAGGGTCAATCTGCCGCGATATTGAATCGACGTGTCACCAAGCTTGGAAGCGGTAAACGCGTGCGCCCACTCGTGAAACGGCAGCACCAGAAAAACAATGACTAAGATCGCCAGGATATTGGCGAGAGCGGTCGGAAAATCCAGCTGACCGCGGATAAGACTGAATAACATATTATCACCCGTTTGAGTTGTCTTGAGACAGACTTTTCAACTTGATATATAAATACAGAATATAGTATACTATAAATCGACAGAAATAGCAAGTTGAAAAAGTTGAAATAAATTTTGCGAAAACTATTGCAATTTACAGAAATTTCTGCTATTATAAACGAGTTAACGTATGTATACATTTCTACTATTATCTTTAAAGGAGGTGTACAAGCATGGCAAAATGTGATTTTTGCGGCAAGGATGTTAAATTCGGCATCAAGGTCTCTCACTCACACAGACGTTCCAACAGAACCTTCAAGCCCAACGTTCAGAGAGTAAAGGCTATTGTTGACGGCACTCCTAAAAGAGTACACGCTTGCACCCGTTGCTTACGTTCAGGTAAGGTAACAAGAGCGGTTTAATCAACAGCAAACGACCCCCGAGGAAACTCGGGGGTTTACTGTTATATGGGACACTCCCCTATCAATTGAATCTGCACATAAATAATCCGCAGGCGTTTTGCACCTGCGGATTTTTGTTATCAAATTCAAAAAGAAATTATTCAGCCAGCGATTTTTCGACAATGCCTTTCAAAGCGTAAAGCGCTTCGTCAGCCTTGGTCAGATCCTTACCGCCCGCCATCGCGATGTGCGGCTTGCCGCCGCCGTTACCGCCCGCGATCTTTGCGACCTCACGCACGATGTTACCGGCTTTGAGACCTTTTTCAATCGCCCTCTTGGTGCAGACGCAGGAGAACACGAGCTTGCCGCCCTTGGTGGACGCAAGTACAGCGACAGCGTCGTCAACCG
The DNA here is from genome assembly GCA_902763855.1 of uncultured Ruminococcus sp. Taxonomy (GTDB): domain Bacteria; phylum Bacillota; class Clostridia; order Oscillospirales; family Acutalibacteraceae; genus Ruminococcoides. Next base: position 3,495 of record CACWTM010000136.1, read on the forward strand.
ACTCGTAGATATACTCGCACATCTTGCGCAGGGCGTCGGTATCGGCGCCGTTGTACATCGCGGTGACAATCTTGGTATCGCCGACGCGCTCGGAGTTCTCGAGGATAGAGCCTGTCTGATCCTTCGCCATCTCCTCGCGCAGATGTTCCAGCTCTTTCTCGTTCTCTTTAAACTTTTCCATCAAACGCTGCGCGCCTTCAACCAGCTCAAGAGGGTTGTTGATGTGCAGCAGCTGCGCCGCCTGACCGATCATCATGATCGCGTTGTTCAGGTACATCAGGAAGTTGTGACCGGTGACCGCTTCGATTCTGCGAACGCCTGCCGCGACAGAACCCTCCTGCTTGATCTTGAACATACCGACCTTCGCGGTATTGTCAACATGCGTGCCGCCGCAAAATTCCTTGCTGAAATCGCCGGCTTCGACAACACGGACGATATCGCCGTACTTCTCGCCGAAAAGCGCCATCGCGCCTTTTTTCTTGGCTTCGTCTATGCTCATCTCGGTACAAGAAACCGGGATACCTTCGAGGATCACTTCGTTGACGCGTTTTTCAACCGCCAGCATTTCTTCGGGCGTCAGCGCAGAGAAATGGGTGAAGTCAAAGCGGACAACATCCTCGTCAACCAGCTGACCCGCCTGCTGAACATGGGTGCCGAGCACCTCTCTGAGCGCAGCCTGCAGCAAGTGAGCCGCGGTATGGTTGCGCATGATATTCTTTCTGCGGTCAACGTCAATGGTCGCGCTGACGGTATCGCCGACAGCGATCGTACCGGTGCTGACCACACACATGTGCATATATACGCCGGAGGCGTCCTTTTTGACGTCGTCAACGTCGATGGAACAGCCGCCTGCCTTCATCACGCCGGTATCTGCAACCTGACCGCCGCTCTCGGCGTAGAAAGGTGTGCGGTCAAGGACGACGATGACGTTTTCGCCCTCCTGCGCGCGCTCGACGCGTTCGCCGTCCTTGACGATCGCGAGGATCCTGCCCTCGCCGTCAAAGTCGATGTAGCCGATAAAATCGGTTGCTTCGATATCGTTTAAGTCGATCGAATCGCTGACCCAAGCGTCCGCTCCGGCGTCCTTGCGCGCCTTGCGAGAACGCTGCTTCTGAATCTTCATCAGCTCGCGAAAACGTTCGATATCAACCTTGATCCCTTTTTCGGCGAGGATTTCGCTGGTCAGGTCGATCGGAAAACCGAAGGTGTCGTTGAGCTTGAACGCGTCCTCACCGCTGAGGATGCGGATATCTTTGTTTTCAATGATGGATTCGAGCAAATTCATACCCGCGTCAACGGTTTTCGCGAAGTTTTCTTCTTCGACGCGAATCAGCTTGATGATATAATCCTTCTTCTCTACGAGCTCGGGGTATGCCGAGGCGTTCTCCTTAATGACGGTATCGCAAATTTCATACAGAAAGGGTTTGGTATAGCCTAACAGTCTGCCGTGGCGCGCCGCTCTGCGAAGCAGACGGCGAAGAACATAGCCTCTGCCCTCGTTGCTGGGCATAACGCCGTCGGCGATCATGAAGGTGGTGGAACGGATATGGTCGGTGATAACGCGCAGGGAGATATCCTTCTTGTCGTCCTCACCGTAGTTCACGCCGACAACCC
>CACWTM010000137.1 GCA_902763855.1 uncultured Ruminococcus sp.
AACTGAAGTAACGGTAGCTGCTACGGGAAATCAGGTCTACAAAGACGTTCCGATCGTCAAGAATATCAAGATCCCTGCTTATAACTCCTCCGATACCAGCGACAATCCCGCGCACGAAGTCAAGATCTACTGGTATGTGGTCAACAATACGACCGCCGGTACGGCGCTTAACTACACAATCGACAATATCTATTTGGGTCTTTGATCGTACAAACAGAATATTTTTCAAAAAGGGTTGTTTTTGCAACCCTTTTTTATTATACTGAAACCAGAATCATTCAACGGAGCGCTCAATGAAAAAGCTGAAAGAAAAAATCAAAACGAGCTTAGGCGAGAAAAGAACAGCGTCGCTGAAAAAGGCGCTGAGGATAGGCCGTATTGTCAAGAACGTGGTGTGCTGGTCGCTGATCGCGATTTTGACGGTAGCGATCGTCATCTTTATGATTACCAAGATATCCGGAGGCACGCCGACTGTGTTCGGTTATACGCTGCACCGCATCGTTTCCGGCAGCATGGAGCCTGAGCTCAAGATCGGCGACGTTATCGTCGGAAAAAAGGTCACAGACACTGTCGACGTGCATGTCGGCGACATCATAACCTTTCAGGGCGACAGCAGGTTTGACAATCAAAAGGTCACCCACCGCGTCATGGTTTCACCATATGACAACGGCAAAGGAAAAATCGTTCTGGTAACCATGGGCGACGCAAATTTAGTGGATGACGGCGAGATTGATTTCAACGACGTTGAGTCTAAGCTTGTCATGAAGCTGAATGTTCTCAGAGATATCTATGACTTTTTCTTCTCCCAGTGGGGTCTGATCGTATTTATCTTTCTTTTGGTACTGATCTTCTTTGACGAGATCATCAATATTGTCAAGCTGAGTGTCAGCAGGGCGGAGCAAGATGATACCGAGTCGATTCAGGAAATAGTCGAGCGTATCAAACGCGAGCAGCTTGAAGAAAAACAGCGGCTGCTTGCAGAAAAAGAAGGTCAGGCTGATGACCCTGCGCCTTTGTCGGAAGAAAACGAGGATTCGGCTGTCGAGAAAGACACGGCGCAAAAGAACGATGACTGAACCAAAACGACTTAGGAGGGAAAAGTGATAAAAAAAGTATTGCACGCGCTTTCTGTTGTCCTGATAGTATTGCTGGTTATCTTTGTCTTTTTCACCCTCTTTTCCCGAATGATGGGCGAAACCCCTTCTTTGTTCGGCAATTATATTTTCCGGGTATCCTCCGATTCGATGGAGCCTACCTTGATGGTCGGCGACGTGATTTTGGTGCGGTCCGCGGATGCTCAGGATATCCGCAACGGCGATATCGTCACCTACAAATCGCAGTCGGGTTCTATGTACGGGCGAGAGGTGACGCACCGCGTTGTGACGGAGCCCGTGATAAAGGACGGTACTTATTATTTTCAAACACAGGGAGACGTACAGGGAGCGCCTCTTGACAAACCGATCACATACGATCAGATCGAGGGGAAATTTGTTCGCAAGCTGAATAATATCACCAAGCTGTATGGCTGGGTTAGCACACCGGTCGGTGTTGTTATCTTTGTTGCAGTCATCATTTTGTTGTTTGGCTACGAGTTGATCTCGCTGATTGTGTCTTACAAAACGGTTGACGAAAAAGGTGACGAGCTATTGAAGTCCGAAGGGAATAAATCCGAGCAAAAAGAAGAGAAAAAATAATATTCTATATCAGAAAAAAGGGGCTGTCACAAAATAAAAAAATGTCATTCTGAACGAAAGTGAAGAATCCGAAAGTGCTTGCTTTTCCGTTAGATTACACATGAAAGGTGTAATGGAATTGGATAAAATGCACTGCCCTTTTTGATGCGTCGTTTCGCTCAAAAATGTCTCGCCGGCGATGCGCTGCGTGTTAATTCTAATAGAGAAATATATTCAAGAAAAATCGCATGAGACTACCGCTTTGGCGGTTAAAATCCTATCATAATGGTTGCATTCCACCATAATTTGTGGTAAAATTCCTATATAATGGCTACATATAGGGTTTAAAATAGATAACGGGGGTGCAACGATGCAAAAAGCCGATCACAGCGGACACCGCGCACGAATGAAAAAGAAACTCGCGGCGCATGGCTTAGACGTTTTTGAGCCGCACGAGGTGCTGGAGATTCTCCTGTATTATGCGATCCCTCAGAAGAACACGAACGATATCGCCAAGCGGCTGATCGACAGTTACGGATCGTTGTCCGCGGTGCTCGACGCGTCGCTTGATTCGCTGAAGAACGCGGGCCTGACAGAGCACCAGGCGCTGTATCTGAAGCTGTTTCCCGACGTTTCACGCCTGTATCTTGTGGACAAATACCAAAATCCTCAAAAGATCATCGAATTCGATCAGGTTTCCGATTACATCTTGAATAAGTTTATCGGCTATGAGGAGAAGGAGAATGTGTTCCTGCTGCTCTTGGATAAGAAGGGCAAAGAGGTCTACTGCGGTATGATCGCCCACGGCAATTTCAATTCCGCCAACTTCTCGATACGCGATGTCGTGACGCTGGCGATCAACTACGGCGCGGTTTACGCGTTTCTCGCACACAGCCATCCCAGCGGTTTAGCCTTGCCGTCGCGTGATGATGTGACGGCGACGATCGACGTCAGCAAGGCTTTGAGGCTGGTTGGTGTGACGTTGGTCGATCATTTCATCGTCGCCGATCATGACTGTGTATCTATGGCGGAATCGGGCTTGTTCGAAAGTCTCGGTCTGTGAATTGACAGATAAAGGATGACGACACTTGGATCAATTTAAACTTGTATCTGAATATCAGCCGACAGGCGACCAGCCTGCCGCAATCAAGAAGCTGGTGGACAGCATCAACGCCGGAAATCGGGAACAGACGCTTTTGGGCGTTACCGGCTCCGGCAAAACCTTTACGATGGCGAATATCATCGCGCAGGTGAACCGTCCCACGCTGATTTTGGCGCATAACAAAACGCTTGCCGCGCAGCTGTGCTCCGAGTTCAAGGAGTTCTTCCCCGAGAACGCGGTCGAGTATTTTGTGTCCTACTATGATTATTACCAGCCTGAGGCATATATCCCTCAGAGCGATACTTATATTGAAAAGGATTCGGCGATCAACGACGAAATCGACAAGCTGCGCCACAGCGCGACGTTGGCGCTGTCGGAGCGCAGGGACGTCATCATCGTCGCGTCGGTATCCTGTATTTATTCGCTGGGCGACCCGATCGACTACCGCAACATGGTGATCTCCCTGCGACCGGGGATGGAGAAAAGCCGCGATGAATTGATCCGCAAACTGATCGAGTTGCAATATGAGCGCAACGACATCAATTTTGTCCGCGACAAGTTCCGTGTGCGCGGCGATATTGTCGAAATCTTTCCGGCGGCGTCCTCCGACCGCGTCATCCGCGTCGAGTTCTTCGGTGACGAGATCGACCGCATCACAGAGATCAATCCGCTGACAGGCGAGCTGATCGCCAACCTGCGGCATGCCGCGATTTATCCCGCGTCGCATTATATTGTTGACGGGGACAAGATGACCCGCGCGATCGCGGAGCTGGAGCGGGAGCTGGAAGAACGCTTAAAGTATTTCCGTGAAAACGGGAAGCTGCTTGAAGCCCAGCGTATCGAACAGCGCACCCATTATGACATCGAAATGCTGCAGGAGATCGGTATGTGCCCCGGCGTCGAGAACTACTCGCGCGTTTTATCGGGCAGAGCGCCCGGGTCAGCGCCGTTTACCCTGCTTGACTATTTTCCGAAGGACTTTTTGCTGTTTGTGGACGAAAGCCATGTGACTCTGCCGCAGGTGCGCGGCATGTACGGCGGCGATCACGCGCGCAAAAAGAGCCTGATTGACTACGGATTTCGCCTGCCGTCCGCCTATGATAACCGTCCGCTGAACTTTGACGAGTTCTATGAGCGGATCAATCAAGCAGTGTTCGTCAGCGCGACGCCCGGTGATCTGGAGCTGGAGAAAAGCGCCGTCATAGCGGAACAGATCATCCGTCCGACGGGCTTGCTCGACCCCGAGGTCTCCGTCAGGCCGACCGAGGGTCAGCTCGACGACCTGATCTCCGAGATCAACACGCGCACCGAAAAGAGTCAGCGCGTGCTGGTCACGACCCTCACCAAGAAGATGGCGGAGGATCTCACCGAGTATCTCGAAAGTATGGATATCAAGGTGCGGTATATGCACCACGATATCGACACGGTCAAGCGCATGGAGATCGTGCGCGACCTGCGGCTGGGCAAGTTTGATGTGCTGGTGGGTATCAACCTGCTGCGCGAAGGATTGGATATCCCGGAGGTCTCTTTGGTGGCGATTTTGGACGCCGATAAAGAAGGCTTCCTGCGCTCTGAACGCTCGCTGATCCAGACGGTCGGACGCGCCGCGCGCAACGCCGACGGTACGGTTATCATGTACGCCGACAGCGTGACGGACAGCATGAAAAGAACCATCGTCGAGACCAACCGCCGCCGCGGTATCCAGCAGAAGTACAACGAAGAACACGGCATCACACCGCAGACCATCATCAAGAAAGTGGGCGATATTATAGAGATCTCGACCCACACCGACGACGAAATGGAGCTCGTCGGCAGGATGTCGCGCGAACAGCGGCACGAGATGATAAAACAGCTCACCAAAGAAATGCAGGCGGCGTCAAAGCTGCTCGAGTTTGAGCACGCGGCGTTCCTGCGCGATCAGATCAAGAAGCTCAAAGGGATTAAATAACAGTATATAGTTGCTAACCCCCTTTTATCGACAGAAACCAAGGTGAAACTATGGCAAAAACAAAGAAAAAACCTGCATACAGCAACGACGATATCAAGGTCTTGAAGGGACCCGACCAGGTGCGTAAGCGCCCGGCGGTTATCTTCGGTTCCGACGGTATCGAGGGCTGTCAGCACAGCGTGTTCGAGATTCTGTCCAACTCTATCGACGAAGCGCGCGAGGGCTACGGCAAGGAGATCGTTCTCACCGCTTACAACGACGGCTCAATCGAGATCGAGGATCACGGACGCGGTATTCCCGTCGAATATAACCAGAACGAAGAGAAATACAACTGGGAGCTGTTGTTCTGCACCCTCTACGCGGGCGGCAAGTACGATAACGACAGCGGCGGTAACTACGAGTTTTCCCTCGGCCTCAACGGCTTGGGACTGTGCGCGACCCAGTTCGCGTCCGAGTACATGGACGCCGAGATCAAACGCGATCACAAAAAATATACCCTTCACTTTGAGAAGGGCGAGAACATCGGCGGCTTACAGTCCGCCGACTATAACGGCAGAGATACCGGCTCCAAGATTCGCTGGAAACCCGATCTTGAGGTTTTCACCGAGATCAAGATGGAAAAGGGCTTTTTCACCGAAATGCTCCGCCGCCAGGCGATCGTCAATCCCGGCGTGAAGTTCATTTTCCGTCAGCAGGCGGGGCGTTCCTTTGAGGTCGAAGAGTTCTACTATGAGAACGGTATCGCCGACCATGTCACCGAGCTGATCGGCGAGGACGCGCTTACGACCGTCCAGAGCTGGAGCGGCGAGCGCATGTGCCGCGACCGCGACGACAAGGACGAGTACAAGTGCAAGATCAACGTCGCTTTGGCGTTCTCCAACAAGGTCAACCTGACCGAGTACTATCACAACTCCTCGTGGCTGGAGCACGGCGGCTCGCCCGACGCCGCGGTCAAAACCGCCTTTGTCTACCAGATCGACAGCTATCTGAAAAGCAAAAGCATGTACAACAAGAACGAGAGCAAGATCAAATACGACGATATCGCCGACTGTCTGGTGATCGTCATCTCCTCTTTCTCTTCGGTGACCTCCTACGCGAACCAAACGAAGCTCGCGATCACCAACAAGGGTATCAAGGACGCGATGACCGACTTCCTCAAAAAACAGCTCGAGGTCTACTTCATCGAAAATCCGCTGGAAGCGGACAAGATCGCAAATCAAGTATTGGTCAACAAGCGTTCGCGCGAGAGCGCCGAGAAAACGCGTATCAATATCAAAAAGAACCTCACCGCCAAGATCGACATCACCGCCAAGATCGCGAAGTTCACCGACTGCCGTTCCAAAAACGTCGACGAACGCGAGCTGTTCATCGTAGAGGGTGATTCGGCAAAGGGCGCGTGCGTTCAGGCGCGCAACCCCGACTTCCAGGCGGTCATGCCGATCCGCGGCAAGATCCTCAACTGCTTAAAGGTTGATTACGACCGCATCTTCAAGAGTGAGATCATCACCGATCTGATTAAAATTCTCGGCTGCGGCGTGCAGGTTGACATGGGCAAAACCAAGTCGAAGAAAAAGGATATCAACGCCTTCAACATCGACAACCTGCGCTGGAACAAGGTCATCATCTGTACCGACGCCGACGTCGACGGCTTCCATATCCGCACGATGCTGCTCACCATGATCTACCGTCTGACCCCCGACCTCATCAAAGAGGGCAAGGTTTATATCGCGGAATCGCCGCTGTATGAGATCACCACGAAGGACAAGGTCTATTTTGCCTATACCGAGGCGGAAAAGGAAAAATATCTCAGCGAGATCGGCAGCGGCAAGTTCACGATCCAGCGCTCCAAGGGTCTCGGTGAGAACGAACCCGACATGATGAGCCTGACGACGATGAATCCCGATACCCGCCGCCTGATTAAGGTCATGCCCGACGACGTCGAGCGCACGGCGCATATCTTTGACGTCCTGCTGGGCGACAATTTACAGGGACGCAAGGACTACATCGTCGAATACGGCGCGAATTATACGGATAATCTGGATGTTTCTTAATCGGTGAATGGTGAACGGTGAATGGTGAATGGTGGAGGGAGGGCTTTGCCCTC
>CACWTM010000138.1 GCA_902763855.1 uncultured Ruminococcus sp.
TTAGCTTTTTTTCTTTTCATTGTCTTTTTCGCTCCTTTCTTCGTTATGCTTGCCGGATGAACCGCCGTACTCGTAAGAATAGTAATCCGCTCTCTTATCCGAGCTTCCGGCAAGATCGGGTATTACGCCCAAAATCGGCAGACCGAAGCGATTTTCAACATCGCTCTCGTTCTTCACCGTATCATCCAAGAAATAGCGTATGATGACAAAGATCATAACCAACAGTACGCCGGCAAAAAAGCCGAATATCGCGTATCTGAAGTAGCTCGGTTTGTAGCGGCTGCTGCTGTACATGGGATAGTCGATGATCTTCATAGAGCTGCCTTCAACGATCTCAGACATGTAGCCCGGCGCTACCGAGGCGATCGCGTTGGCAAGATCGTATGAAAACTGGGGGTCTCTGCTGATAACATGGACAGAGATGATCTCGGTTTCGCCCTGAATCTCGGTCGTGACCATGCCTCTGAGCTCGGGATATGACAAATCCGAGTGGATCGAGTCGCCGGCGGCTGTCAAAATGCTGTTGCTGCAAATGATCTTTGTATATGTTTCAACCAGCATCTTTGCGGCACTCAGATCGGAGCTGGTCAGCGTATCCTTGCTTGTTTGAGCCTGACGGTTATTGACATAAGCGGTAAAGCTGCAGCGATAGGTAGGCTTAATCATAATCTTTGTCACACAAAAAGCGCCTCCCGCTGCAATTGCCCCGACAAGGATCATTAACCACAGCTTGGAGAGCAGCGTCTTGAGCAAAGAAATAATATCCAGTTCCAGATTCTGCTTCGGATTTTTATCCATTTCTTTCATATTGTTCCCTCGTGTTTTCTGATTGTATCGACAAAAGGTTTCTGCCGGAAACATAAGCCGAATTGATAAAAAATTATCAAATATAACAAAAAAATCACAGTGTAGATACATTTTATTATAGCGTTTTTTTGTACGCTGTCAACAAATATTTCTTGTCAGTATCCTTTTTTCAAAGAGAAATCCCATATTTTCCCGCTTTTTTGTATCATTCATTCACACAAAAAAACACGAGCAGCGGCATACAACGCCGCTGTTGCGGGAGCCTGTTTTTTGCTGCGTGTTCAACAATTGCATATTTCTACATTTTTTGTTATAATAGCTTTAGGCTTGCACACACGCCCCGATGTGTGCTATTCTTGAAGGCAGGAGGTGACAGAATGCAGCAGATTGTACTGATACCGGCGTATCAGCCGGGATTAAGACTGCTGAAGCTGGTCGAAGAGCTGCACGGCAGCGGCTCTGCTGTCCTTGTAATCGACGACGGAAGCGGCTCATCCTACGATGATATCTTCAACCGCGCAAAATCGCGGGCAACGGTACTGCGGTATGAGCCGAACCGAGGCAAGGGCGAAGCGCTGAGATATGGGCTGTCCTACATCAAGGAGCGGTATCCCGCGCCGTACATTGTGACCACCGCCGACTCGGACGGTCAGCATCGCACACAGGACATCATCAGGGTCGGAAGCATCGCCGAGCATCACCCCGATAGTCTTGTGCTGGGAAAACGGTTTCTTGACAAAAGCGCCCCTCTTAAAAGTCGTCTCGGAAACGGGCTGACCCGCGCGCTCTACCATCTGGTCACGGGACGGAAAATCTACGAAACACAGACAGGGCTGAGAGCTTTTTCCGACAGACAGATCGAACGGTTCATCAAACTGCCCGGTCACCGCTACGAGTACGAGATCGACATGATGCTGGTCTCTTCCGACGTCGACATCATTGAAGAAGAGATACAGACGGTCTACTTCGACAACAACGCGGGCACGCATTTTCGCGCCTTTGAAGATACCGTATCGCTGAACAAGGAGTTTTTTCGCTACAAGATACCCTCGTTTATCGCGGCGGCGGTCGATTATCTCTGGTTCATCCTGACCTATCTGCTGTCGGGAAATTTGATCTTGTCCAATCTTCTTGCCGGGCTCGTGAGCCGCTCAGTCAAATATCCGCTCAACCAAAAGGTGTTCTTTGCCGAAAAGGCAACAATAGAGCGATATCTGATTACCGCTTTTGTCATTATCGTCCTCGACACCTTCGCGCTGTGGGGACTGACCGCGATCGGCATGAACGTCTATACCGCTAAGCTGATCTCGGGAATCCTGATGATCTTCGTCAGCATTTTAATCCGAAAAATATATATGTCGGTCAAGTACCGCAAATAAAGGGAGGAGCCGTTCGATCGAACAGCTCCTCCCCTATTTTTCTCACTGATATTTTACGCTGTCGAGCGCGAGACCGTCGTAGCCTTGATAGGTCATGTAGACCGTATCGCCGACATAAACACAGCGCTCTACATCATAGGTATAATCCGCTTGATATCGGTCGGTCACCTTGAGCTTGCCGTCCTCTACCTTAAAGTTCAGCATGCCGCCGTGGCAGTCATCATCATGATAGACGTCCTTATCATAATCATAATATCCGTAGTGATGGTAATTCAGCGGAATGACAAAATCGTTTCGGCCGCGATTGTATACCAGCGCCTTCGGGTCATACTGTACAGGCGAGTCATACTCGACAAACGACAGGCTGTCGAGCACCTGGGGATGCGCCTTGTCGCTGACGTCAAAGAGCGCCAGCTTGAGACCCTCCTGTACCTCGAGATCGGTATAATCTTCCTCCTGCGTATAGTAGCCCAGTCCGAGGACGGTGTTCTCGTCAATCGGGACGAGCATGGTGGAAAAGCCGCTGATCTTCACCTCGCCGAGAATCGCGGGCGCGGTCGGATCGGACAGGTCGATCACAAAGAGCGGATCGGTCTGTTCATAGGTGATAACATAGGCGGTGTCGTCTACATAACGAACAGCCTTGATGCTCTCGTCCGCGGCGAAATCCTTGACGGAGCCGATCACGCTGAGGTTTTCATCCAGCACAAACAGATTGTTGACGTCTCTGCGGCTGTTATTGCTCGTCGTCGCGACGCGCAAATTACCGTTGTACTCATCAAGGGCGTACTGATCATCAATCACACCGTCGACCTCGGTATAAGCGGTAAAGCTCAGACCGTCGGTCAGGTTGATTTTGAGGATCCGCGACTTTGCGTTTTTCGGATAAAAGCCTTGAAAAAAATCATGATCGGAATAGTCGTAATCCGTGGCATAGACATACAGGTTTTCGAGGTTGCAGTAGATATCCTCCGCGCCGCCGAAAATCACCTTGCTCTCGGTCTGAGCCGAAAAATCCGTCGTATCATACGCGCTGACAATCAGCGATCTTTCGGAGTCGGGTTTTTCTACGGAGTAGATGCAGTCGGCGGGTATCTCTTCGGGATGATCGCCGGTGCCGCAGTACGGAACATAGCGGTTGGAGTACGGCGTATAGCTGCTGACGGTATAGAGCATATCGCCGATCATGCGCGAAGAGGTATAATAACCGCTTTGGGTCATGCTGTCGAGCTCTTTGATGTTGTAAACGTCAGAGATATCGTAGACATGGACGACGGTCGTATACCCCATATCGCCGTAGAAGCTGTTGTCCTTGCAAACGGCGATCATGCGGTCGCCGTTCAGATAGAGATCGGACACACAGTAGGCGCGGTAGTAGCCCTCATAATCGAAATCGGGACGGCGATCCGCCTGATCTGCTGTCGCGTTATTTTGCGTGTTGGTATTCAGGGTCGCGACCTTTTGGGACTTATCACCCTCGGCGGAAAAGATCGTGATATAGGAACCGTCGGCGCAGTAGATATACTTGCCGTCGGTCTTGACGATATCGGCTTCGTCCACGCCGTCGACCTGTTTGTAGGTCTCGCTGTGAGAATCGCTTGCGCTGCCTGATCGGGAGGATTCTGCCGCCATGCCGTCCGAAACATAGCCGCCGTTATAGTTGTCTGATTTTGCGCCGTAGCTGCCGGATAAAAAGTCGCTGATGCCGCTGATGATCTCGCCCGCATCGGTCTTTTTGCGTTCGTTGCGGATTCTGTTGACCTCATCCTGCAGCTCTTCATAGCTGTTAAACCGCCTGAGGCTGAGCCCGCCGTTTAACGTAACAGTGCTGTCTTTGATGAGATTTTGCTGATAGATACGCACACCGATCGCCGTACCGACCGCCGCAACCAGCACCACTGCCGCCGCGGCGACCAAAGGCTTCCAGTTGAACTTTTTCTTCACCTTCGGCTCAGGCTCGATCGGCTTGGGCGTCACATCCCTGAGGGTATCAAGAACATAGCGTTCATCCATATCCCCGGGCGCTTTCACGCCGCTTTCGTTGATTTTATCCTTCAAAAAATCCATCTCGTTTTTCATCACAATCACCCTAAAAACTCTTTCATTTTTCGAAGCGCCCGCGACAGCCGCGAACGCACGGTAGCGGCTTTCAGCCCCGTGATCACGGCGATCTCAGCGCTGTTGTAGCCCGCGATCACGCTGAGCAGAACGATGTTTCTGTCCTCGTCCGTGAGGATGCCGAAGGCTTCTTTGAGCTCCGGCGATAAGGTATCGTTCTCTGCGGGAAGCTGATTGAGCTCCTCAACATCGGCGCGGCGGCGCTGTTCGCTCTGCTGAGAGATCAGCTTGCAGCAGCAGCGGTACAGGATACGGAAGATCCAGTTTTTGAACGCGATCGCGCTGCGCAGGGTATAGATGCGTTCGTATGCCGCCACGATACACGCCGAGACAGCGTCGCGCGCGTCCTCGGGCTGACCCAGCTGAAAATAGGCATAACGGTACAGATCGTCCTTGTACCGCGTATACAGCGCGGCAAAGGCTTCGCGGTCGCCGCCCGCCGCTCTTGTCACCAGCATTTTCTCTTCCATGATTTTCCTCCTGCGACGTCGTTCAATGATATAGTGCAAAAAACAAGTGAAAGTGTTGCAAGGTTTATATCATTTTTATTTTACGCAAATTGCAATAGCAAGTTGCAACAATTTTTGAGTCTGTAGTAGATCGCCGCGAGTTTTTCGAGGGAGGAGCGTAGCGACGAGCGAGGAAAGCTCGCGGCGGCGCGGCTCACGCGACAGCATATATGCGGTCGAGTTCCTGCTCGAACAGCTCTTCCGGGGTTCTGTAGCCCAGAATCTTTCTGGGCAGGT
>CACWTM010000139.1 GCA_902763855.1 uncultured Ruminococcus sp.
AAACATTTCCTTCGTGCTGTTGAAAAGATCCTCCATCGCGTCGGCTACCTTGCCCGCCTTTTTCTGCAGGGTGCGCTTGCTGTTGTTCATCAGCATCGCCGAGACAGCGCTGACCGCGACGCCCGCCGCGAGACCGCCGAGGATGCACTTTAAGTGACCGCCCTTCTTTTCGTTACAGCAGTTGTTACCTTTTGATTTTTGCATGCGTTTTACCTCCTTTTGAGGTTATTTTTCGCAAAAATCCTTTAAAATATTCCGAAAAAATGAGGTTGTGAATTTTGGAAAAAAACGAGAAAAAAACGCTGAATATCGTGCTTTTTGAGCCGGAAATCCCTCAAAACACGGGAAATATCGCCCGAACCTGCGCCGCGACCGGCGCAAGGCTCCATCTGGTGCGCCCCTTCGGTTTTGAGATCACCGACCGCAATCTGAAACGCGCCGGACTGGATTACTGGTATCTGGTGGACATCACCTACTATGACAGCATCGACGACTTTTTTGAGAAAACCGCAGGCTCAGAGTACTTTTTCTTCTCCACCAAGGCGCGAAAGACCCACAGCGAGGTCAGCTACCCCGACGGCGCGTACATCATCTTCGGCAAGGAGACCCGCGGTATCCCGGAGCACGTTCTCATGCGCTATCCCGACCGCTGCGTCCGCATCCCGATGATCGACGAGGCGCGTTCGCTGAATCTCGCGAACTCCGTCGCCGTCGGGTGCTACGAGGTGCTCCGACAGTGGAACTACCCCGAATTGCAGACAAAGGGCGAGCTCCACCGTCACAAGTGGCAAGCAACCGATGACCGCTAACCACCAACTACCAATTATCAACTACCAACCAGCAACTAGCGACCGGCAACTAACAACCCTTTTAGTGAATTTACATGTACAATCGGTCTGATCCTTGTACACTTTGCCGATTTTGCGTGTTTTTTCTTTTGCGGAAAATAATTGACAATTCAATAGAGTATTATTACATTAGGGTAATTTGATGATTACCCGCGATTGTAAACAGGATATCGCTGAGCGGTATCCGCATTACAGCTCGTTTGAGCTGCATTCTACGGAGTTACATATGAAACTGGTTGAATTGTTATTTACGGTTTTGGGTGGTCTGGGATTGTTTTTCCTGGGCATGAAGTACATGGGCGAAGGACTGGAGCTCGCCGCCGGAAACAAGCTGAGAGCGCTTTTGGAGAAAATCACCTCCAACAAGTATCTCGGTATGCTGGTCGGCTTGGTCGTCACGGCGGTGATCCAAAGCTCGTCGGCTACCGACGCGATGCTGGTCGGCTTTACGAACGCGGGTCTTATGGAGCTTGCTCAAACGGTCGGCATCCTCTTCGGCGCTAAGATCGGAACCTGCGTTACCTCGGTGCTGCTGTCGTTTGATATCAAGACCATTGTTCCGCTGTTCATCTTCCTCGGCGTTATCGTCATGATGTTCGTCAAGAAGAACAACTACAAGTATTACGGTCAGATCCTCGCGGGCTTCGGCATTCTCTTTTTCGGTATTAGCATGATGTCCGGCGCGCTGAAGAGCCTGAATGAGGACGGCCTGATCAACAACATTCTCTCCAGCATCAACAACCCCTTTATGGGTGTGCTGATCGGAACTGTCGTGACCGCGGTGATCCAAAGCTCCTCCGCTTCCGTGGGTATTCTGATGGCGCTGGGCGCGGCGGGCGCGATCAATGTGGAACAGGCGATCTTTATCGTTTACGGCATGAATCTCGGCGCGTGTATGCCGGCGTTCCTGTCCGCCGCGGGCGCGAAGCGCAACGCAAAACAGGTTGCGATCCTGAATATGCTGATCACGCTGTCCGGCGTGATCGTGATCGTACCGCTGACGATGCTCCTTCCCGTGGCGAGTACGATTGAAAAAATCCTGCCCGGCAACACCGCCGCGCAGATTTCGGCTTCTCATATCTTCTTCAACGTCGTGATGATGGTGCTTCTGCTGCCGTTCTCAAACATGCTCGTCAAGCTGACGCAGAAGATCCTGCCTTATCATGAGGATCCGGAGAAGGACAAGATGGCGGTCGAATTCATCGACAACCGTATTCTGACCACGCCTCCGATGGCGGTATTGCAGTGTGAGAAGGAGGTTGCCCGCATGAGCCGCCTCGTTCAGAAGAACTTTAACCGCGCGATGATCGCGTTCTTTGAGAGGGACACGGAGTCCATCGGAAAGGTGCTCGAACGCGAGAAGGTCATCGACTTTTTGAGTAAAGAGATCACGGACTACATCGTAAAGCTCAACGCTTTGGACGTGAAGGATCACGACCGTCAGGTCGTAGCGGCGATGTACAGCGCGATCCAGGATCTGGAGCGTATCGGCGACCACGCGGAGAATATCGTCGAATATGCCCGCACGGTCATAGAGGAGAACCTGCAGTTCTCCGAGGACGCACAGAAGGAGCTGCACGACATCGTTGACAAGTGCCGCTCGCTCATGGAGCTGAGCTTTGCGATGTTCAACGCGCAGGGCGCTTCTCCTGAGCTGATCGAGCACATCATCAAGATCGAGGACAGCGTAGACGACGCGAAGGACGAGTACAAGCAGCGCCATATCACCCGTATGGACGCGGGTATCTGCGACGCGGTCGCCGGCACGACCTTCCTGAACATGCTCATCGACATCGAGCGTATCGGCGACCACGCGATCAACGTGGCGTTCGCCATCCCGAACCGTCAGCAGAGCGTGATCTCCTCGGCTGTATAATAATTGTATAAGTAAGGCGGCGAGGTAACTCGCCGCTGACAGCAGCGGAATGCGCCTGTTTAAAGATGTAGACAGGCGCATTATACTTATCTGTACAACAACGGCTTGCTGATGCAGGAGACGATCGGAGATAAGATTCTCGATTATAGCAATACTAAGGAAGTGTCGATTTATGTTTTACATCATCAGAATTATATTCATTGTCATTGTGGTATTACCGCTTGGATTAATAGAAATCGAGCATTTCAGGAGGCAGATAGCAAAGGGGAAAAAATACACCAAGCTTCGATATTATGTTATCATTTACAGCATCACGCTGTCTGTTTTCCTGTTATCTGCGCTCAGTTTTATTCCATTTGAAGCATCTTTTATCAGATTTGATACTGTGGAAGATGCTTTGAAGTATAAATGGATCGACACAAAAAATATTACCGTCCATTATGAGGATGACTGCGCCTTTGCGGCAAGGGGTTTAAGGGATTTATATGCATTTGATAAGAATAATGACGGTTTTGGATTCGTGAACAATCACGCAAAGAAGGAAATTTATCATAATTATGCTGTTGAAGATAATATTTATCTTGATTTGCACGCTGTGTATCAAAAAGACGATAATAAAACTTTTTATGTGTTGAACTATTATAATAAAGACTATCAAGAGGGGTTTATTGATTGCGAAAGTTTAGATTTCAATTATTTTGCTGAACCGGAATACGACTTTAAAAATCTCGACCTTTACACCAAATATCAAAAATATGCCGTATGTGACGGTGAACCCTTAAAGATCATCAAGTTGAAATACGGCGATCTGCAGGAGACGCTGGTCATAGGAAATAAGATTGTGATAAACAATGTTCTTTATTATTGACGGCTCGATTTTTTCTAATGTGCACTTCATTTTTTTGATATTCATTCTTACTTATAGGAATCGTTAAACCCTTCTTAATAAAATCGAATATACAAATAAAAGCTGTCAGTTTTTCCGAGACTGACAGCTTTTATTTATAACCAGTGATCAAACGATGTTCAGGAGGAGTAAATTAGGGCTAAAACCTAGTAAATAAACCGTTTTCCTTCAAAAAGTGGTAAAACCGCATAAAGCCTAAGATTCTTCGCTGCGCTCAGGATGACAGACTTACTGAAAAGTTACAGAAAAACAACTAAATTAGATTCACATGATACCGTGACGGTCATTATTTCTTTTTCAGCGTCCGGAGGTAGGCTTTCTGATCGGGGGTGATGCGGTAGCTTTCGATCGCCTTTTGGATCGCCTTGTTGTGCGTCCATTTCTCGAGCCTTGTGTTCTCGATGAAGGGGAGGGTCGCGGCGTACTGCTTCGCGAGAGCGGTCGCAAAGTACCACGCCTGCATCATGCGGACGTAGTATTCCTCGCTTTGAACAGCGGCGACCTTATCAAGATAAGCGGGCTTGAAGCGGTCGTCCAGAAAATAGTTCATCAGGCAGAGAATACCGTAGCGGACGGTGTAGGGGTGGTCGTCGCTGAGCCAGCGGTCGATGTGGGGGAGAAGCGCTTCGGGCGCTTTGTCAAAGGCTTTGATCCGCATGGAATCAGTCAGCGCCCAGCTGTTGAGGTAGGGGAGCAGGCGGTCGACCTCTGTGACCGCTTGCTCAAAATCCTTTATGAAGCCGATCAGGAAGGCGTGAAGCAGGTATTCCTCAAAATACGCGTGGGGCAGGACGGAGAGGAACGCCGCGGCTTCCTCCGTGCCTTTCAGCTCCTTTGCGAGCTGTCTGAGGGCGGGGATACGCACGCCGATGATCGTTTCGGGATCGACGGAGGGATTGAGCTTGACGGAGCCCGCCTGATAGCCCTTGTCCTGCATGGCGAATAGCTTTTGTTGAACCTTGGTCATCTTACTTTCCCATTTTCAGGTACTCGTGCGCGGCGGTCGCTGCCTGAGCGCCGTCGGCGCAGGCGGTGACGATCTGTCGCAGAGATTTCTGTCTGGTGTCGCCCGCGGCGAAGAGGCCGGGCGTGGCGGTGCGCATCTCGCTGTCGGTGAGGATATAGCCGTTCTGATCCAGCTCGACGAGGCCGGAGAACAGGTCGTTGTCGGGGATCAGACCGATGGCTTCGAACACGCCGTTGACCTCAAGGTCATATACTTCCTCGGTGTCAAGGTTCTTGACCGTGAGCGCGGTGACGCGCTTCTCGCCCTTGATCTCGAGCGGGATGTGGCGCCGCATGAGGCGGATGTTCTCAAAGTTGCCGAGCTGATCCATATAGCTCTTGGTGGCGGTCGGATAATCGCGGCGGTAGATCAGGTAGACCTCCTCGCAGAG
>CACWTM010000140.1:0-576 GCA_902763855.1 uncultured Ruminococcus sp.
CATATTTTCTTCCATAAAAAACCTCTGTAAATCATTTATACTCGGAAGTTATACCGAGATATTCTTCCAAACACTCGCCGCTGTCCCTGAGATGTCGCCTCAGCTCACCCATAATCATCGGCACCCCATAGGTTGAGAACCGCACATCCAGACTCGCGTCAAAGTTGTCGATCGCCTTCATCAGCCCGATCACACCGACCTGAAAGAGGTCGTCGAGATTCTCTCCCCTGCCGGTAAAGCGCTGGATCACGCTCAGCACCAACCGCAGATTTCCGTTAATCATCGTTTCACGCGCTTGTTTGCGTTCCGCGGGTGAGCCGATATGCATCCTTTTCAGCAAGTCTTTCTTCTCTGCTTCGCTGAGCACCGGCAGTTTGGCGGTATCGACGCCGCACAGCTCGACTTTATTGTACTGCAAAAAATCCCCCCGAGATTATACTGTCGTTAGTATTGTCTCGAGGGGAAGATTTCATTCAGTTTTATACTAAGTATCCATTAAACGCTTTAACAAATTTGTTAGCGAGAAATTTCGCAGAGCAAGGCGGAGGACGCAGGCATACTTGAGGTGTTGTCCAA
>CACWTM010000140.1:650-5672 GCA_902763855.1 uncultured Ruminococcus sp.
GACGCGCCCTGCGCGGTGGGGGAAGGAGGAGCCGCCACTCGAGGTCAAAGCGTACCTACCGGATACGCTTACCGAGAACGGCGAGCAACGACGCAACGCTATAAATGTTAAAGTGTTTTAATGATACTTAGTATTATGTTTCGCCTTCGGTATAATTTTCTCTTGGAGAAAAATACGCTTCGATCGGCGTATCGTTGCTTTCGACGGCAGAGAGCTTGCGGCTGATCTGGCGCGAGCGCACGCCGACAAGCTTATCCAGCTCCTTGTTCGCCTGATCGAGCTTTGTCTGAGTCGCGACCAGCACGCTGTTAAAGTTCTTGAACTCTTTCTTGACAGAACCTAAGAGATTCCAAACCTCTGCGCTCCGCTTCTGCACGGCAAGGGTCTTGAAGCCCATCTGTATCGAATTGAGCAGCGCCGCCATTGTGGACGGGCCCGCGATATTGACCTTATAGTCGCGTTGCAGCAGCTCTACCATTCCGCGGTTGACTACCTCGCTGTACAAGCCTTCAAAGGGCAGGAACATCACGGCGAACTCCGTCGTGTTCGGAGGGTCAATGTACTTGTCGCGGATATCCTTTGCCTCACGGCGGATGGTGTTAATCAAAGCCTTTGCCGCCGCGTCAACCGCTTCCCTTGAGCCGCTTTCATAAGCGTCACGCAGGGCTGCGTAACTGTCGCCGGGGAATTTTGAGTCAATCGGCAGATAGATAAAGCCGTCGTCACGCGCGGGAAGCTTGATCGCAAACTCAACCACCTCGCGCGATCCCTTCTTGGTCGCAACGTTGGTATCATACTGTTCTTTGGTCAAGATCTCTTCCAAAATATTACCGAGCTGTATCTCGCCGACGATCCCGCGCGTCTTGACGTTTGACAGAACCTTTTTCAGATCGCCTACGCCGACGGCAAGATTCTGCATTTCGCCCAAGCCCTTATATACCTGCTCAAGCCGCTCGCTGACAAGCGCGAAACTCTTGTTCATCTTATCCTCGAGCGTTTTTTGCAGCTTTTCATCCACGGTCGTGCGCATTTCGGCGAGCTGTTTATTGTTGTCCTCGCGGATATCGCTGAGCTGATCCTCCATCGAGCGGCGGATATTCTCCAGCTTCTGTTCATTCTCAAGCGAAAAGGTCTTGAACCGTTCCTCAAACTGATTGAACTTCTCTGTCTGCGCGGTTGAGTAACTCTGCTGGTTCATCGCGATCATATCGCCCATATTCTTCACCGTATTCTGCGTCGAGCTGACGATCTCCGTGCGCAGGGAGGAAAGCTCTTCGCCGGTTGCTTTATTCTTTTTCGGAATAATAACAATCGCGGCTGCTCCGACGGCGATCGCCGCCAGTATCAGCACAGCTAAGATCACGAACTGGTACATTTCCATAACAGCACCTCTTATATGTATCCTTGATAACATTACCATATCGTGTGCCTATTGTACCACCAACCGCTGTATCTTGTCAATTCATGTTCCAAATTCAGTATATATGTACTTGTCGCATTCCTGCGGAGAATAAACGAACCTGTCGATGTGACCCGAGGTAATGAAGTAATCGGGTGCTTTCGGCACATGCTCCTCCGCGAAGTTGTCGATGATAATCAGCTTGACCTTCATTTTTTGAGGCAGAATACTTTTGATATAGACCGCCGCGGTATCGCCGACATGGATGTTGTCGCGCAGCTCGGCAAGCCCCGCGAGGTTCGGCGTCAGCTCCACAAACGCGCCGTAGTTCTCAATCGAGCGGATCATACCCGTCACCGTCTCGCCCACCGCAAAGCGGTCGACGTTCTCCTGCCAGCTGCCAAGCAGCTCCTTGCTGCTGAGGGTGATGCGGTTGCCGACCTTCGACTTGATGACCGCATAGATGTCCATACCAATCGTAAAACGCTCGTCGGGATGCTCAATCCGCGAGACCGAGATTGTGTCGATCGGCATCAGCGCCACCAACCCGCACCCGATATCGCAGAAAGCGCCGAACGGCTCCAGATGCGTGATCTTTGCCGGGATGACGTCGCCGGGTGACAGCGTGCTAAGATATTGTTCCGCGCATATCTTTTGCGCCTTGGCGCGCGACAGGATGGCGGTCGGTCGGCCGTCGTCGTCGATCATATCCTCTACGACAAAGCACACCGCCCTGCCGACGCGCGAGATCACCGCGATATCGCGCACATTTCCCTCACGAATCCCCATAGCTCCTTCCTCACGCGGGATGACGCCGCGCATACACGGCAGATCAACAATCAGATTGTGCTTATGATCGCACAGCGTTGCTCTTGCTTCCAGCACCGTTCCTCTTTCCATCGCCGCTTTCAAACCTTCACATGTTCCGATCACCGCGCGATTCTCGACGGTATTGATCCTCTTTCCCTCAGGCAGAAACGAAGTCATATAGTCCTCCTGTATTTTTCATTTCATAGCATAGATGATACTAAAATCTATGAAAACAAAAACGCCGATATGACAAATTTTCCTGTAGCTATTGAAAAACCACCGCGATTATATTACAATAGATAGGTACTGCAAAGCATAAATAAGCAGATTTCAACGCCTGCGGAGTCTTACCGCGACAGAAAGGAAACACCATGAAACGTATTTTAGCTGTTATTTTAAGCATACTCGTGATCGCCGCCCTCGCGGGCTGCGGTCAGAAGGTCGTCGGCTCCGGCACAACCGAAACCACTGCTCAGAAGAGCGACGCCTCCTCCAAAACCACATCTGAGACCGTCACTTATGAAGCCAAGGCGGTCGAAAAGCTGGTCGACGTCAACGATGTCCCCGCTGCCGATCTCAACGCGGCTGACGCGGAATACCAGAAGAAAGCTCCCGAGAAGGGTGAAGAGGTTGCCGTTCTGCATACCAACTACGGCGATATCTCCTTCAAGTTCTTCCCCGAGGTAGCGCCCAAGGCGGTCACCTCCTTCAAAGCGCTCGTCAAAGCGGGCAAGTATGACGCCACCATCTTCCACCGTATCATCAACGGCTTTATGATCCAGGGCGGCGACTACACCAACTTCAACGGCACCGGCGGCGAGTCGGCGTTCGGCGAGTCCTTCGGTCTTGAGGTCTCCGACTATCTCTCCAACATCGAGGGCGCTGTCGCGATGGCAAACACCGGTCAGCCCAACTCCAACGGCTCCCAGTTCTACATCAACCAGGTCAACAACAACAACCTTGACGGCAACTACACCGTATTCGGTCAGGTCTACGACGGCATGGACGTCGTCAACAAGATCGCCGCGGTCAAGACCGGCGCAAACGACAAGCCCGTGCAGGACGTTGTCTTAGAGAAAGCGGAGATCATCGCCTACGCGGGCTAAGCAGTCTCGACAGCATGAAACGCCTATCAGCATTATTACTCAGTTTAGTGATGATCGCCGCCGCGTTCACCGGCTGCGGTAAAAAGGAGGATTTATCTATGGTACTCTCAGGAGAATACACCGATATCAATGAGGTTCCCAAAGCGAACCCCGAGGC
This sequence comes from uncultured Ruminococcus sp., assembly GCA_902763855.1. Classification (GTDB taxonomy): domain Bacteria; phylum Bacillota; class Clostridia; order Oscillospirales; family Acutalibacteraceae; genus Ruminococcoides. Next base: position 4,123 of record CACWTM010000140.1, read on the forward strand.
GGCTGACGCCGAATATCAGCACAAAGAGCCCGTCAAGGGCGAAACTGTCGCAACCCTGCACACCAACTACGGCGATATCTCCATGCGCTTCTTCCCTGAAGTCGCGCCACTGGCGGTCAACAACTTTATCGCACTGGCAAAAGCGGGCAGGTATGAGGACACCATCTTCCACCGCGTCATCAACGGCTTTATGATCCAGGGCGGCGATTATACCAACTTCAACGGCACCGGCGGCGAGTCGATCTACGGTGACGAGTTCGATCTCGAGATTTCTGAGCATCTCTCCAACATCGAAGGCTCCGTCGCGATGGCAAACCGCGGTCCCGGCACCAACGGCTCCCAGTTCTACATCAACCAGGTCAACAACACCTATCTCGATGGCGGCTACACCGTTTTCGCGCAGGTATTTGACGGCATGGACGTTGTCAACGATATTGCGCAGGTCGACACCGATATGCGCGACAAGCCCACGAGCGACGTTGTTCTCGAGAGCATCGAAGTCTATCCCTACGAATAAGAATCACGATGCCGCCTTGTATGTCAGGGCGGCATTTTACCATCAACCGTAAAGGAGCTCATCTATGGAAAGACCTGTTATCGCAATCATGTATGACTTCGACAAAACCCTCTGCACCAAGGACATGCAGGACTACGGTTTTATCCCCAGCCTTGAGATGCAGCCGTCCGAGTTCTGGCAGAGAGCCAACGATTTCGGCAGCAGCGCCGAGATGGACGGCGTCCTCGCCTACCTGTACACGATGATCGAAGAGTGCAAGCGCAAGGGGATTCTCCTCACGCGTGAGAAGCTGATCGAAAACGGCAGAGGCATCGAGCTGTTTCCTGGCGTCAAAGAGTGGTTTGAGCGGATCAACCTCTACGGTGCGGTACAAGGCGTCCAGATTGAACACTACGTTATATCGTCCGGACTCAAAGAGATCATTGAAGGCTCCGGTATCGCTGACAAATTCACCAAGATATTTGCCTGCGAGTTTCTCTATGACGAAGACGGCAGCGCCCTCTGGCCGAAAACCGCCGTCAACTATACCAACAAAACCCAGTTCGTCTACCGCATCAACAAAGGCGTCCTCGATATCTCAAACGACACCGATCTCAACCGCTCCATGCCCGACGATTCTAAGCGTGTTCCGTTTTCCAACATGATCTACATCGGCGACGGACTCAGCGACGTGCCGTGCATGAAGATGATGAAAGCCTACGGCGGGTGCGCGATCGCGGTCTATCAGGACAGCAACAAAAGCAAGGTAGAAGAGCTTCTCTTAGGCGACCGCGTCGACTTCATCTTCCCCGCCGACTACAGCGAGCAAAGTCGGCTGAACAAAACCGTCCACAACATCATCAAGAAGATGGCGATCAGCGATGAGCTGAACAAAGAAAACGCCCGACAGCTCTCGGCGTTACAGAAAAAAAACTAAATATACTCTGATAAAGAAAAGGGGCTGTCGCACTAAGACACCCCTAAAAAACTAGACCGGGCAGCCCAAAAGGGTTGCCCGGTCAGTGCTTTCATAGTATAATTTAATTGCAGTAAA